>LVAR01000110.1 GCA_001604115.1 Clostridiales bacterium Firm_12
GATGCCGCACAGCTCGCGCAGCGTATCGCGGAACACTGCGGGGCTCACGGCCTGATCGGCGAGTTTTTTCCAGCCGCCGCCGTGCAGCAGCGTGCCCTGCGGGATGGCAAGGCGGATGTTCTGCCGCCGGAGCTCCGTTACAAAATGCTGCCAGACCATGAACGTGAACCCAAACAGAAAGATGGGCTCGTCCGCGTGCTTGGCCAGAAATGCCTGAAGCCCCGCCACATCCAGCCGCATCTCCTCGTCCAGCGCATAAAGCTTGTCCCGCCCGAACAGGCTGAAACCTAGGATGCCCGCGCCGCGCGCGGAAAACATCGCGCGGTTTTTGACCACGGAAGGCGTGTCCAGGATAATCATCGGCAGGCGTGCGCCGCCCAGCGTGCTCTCCATGATTTTGGCCAGCACTTTGCTTTGCAGGGTGGCGGTTTCCACATCCAGAAATATACGGCTCACCTGCTGGCCGGTGGTGCCGGAGCTGGTCATGGTTTTGTGCAGGGCGCTGTCCGGCACGCTTTTCAAAGCAAATTCCTTAAAAAGCCGCACGGGAAGCGGCGGCACATCAGCCACTACGGCAATGGCCTCCGGCGTTTGTCCGGTGGCCTGCAGCATGGCCGCGTAGGCCGGGCAGGCCGCCGCGTGGTGCGCGGTCAGGCTGCGCAGCTCCGCCGTGAGAAAGGCCTGCTTATCTGCCCGCGAAAGGCCATAGGGCGGCAGGGAAAGCAGCGCGGGGTGGTCAGTCATCGTACTTCTCCAGCTCCTTGTAGAGCGTTTTGCCCGCTTCGTTTTGCGGGATGGCAGGGATGGCGTGGGGCACAAACCCGCTGATGTTGATGCCCGTCTTTTCGGCCAGCCATGCGCGCATCTGGGGCAGTTTGGCTTCATCGGTGGCAAAGAGGGTCAGGCGGTCGTCCCGGCCTGCGCAGGCAACCTCCACGCCGGGGAACTGGCTTTTGAGCATGCGCTCCACCTCGTCCAGGTTCACGCGGTTGCCAAAGAGTTTCAGGAAACGCTTTTTGCGCCCGACGATGGTGTAATAGCCATCCTCGTCCACCTGAGCCATATCGCCGGTTTCCAGCACGCCGCCGAACTCATCGCCTTTGCGCAGGTCATCGCCCGTGGTGGCATAACCCAGCGTCACGTTTTTGCCGCGGTAACGAAGCTCGCCGGTCACATGCGGCTGCGTGATCACCTGCCCATCCACGTCGATGAGCTCAAACTGCCCGCCGGGGATGGGGATGCCCATGGCGCCGATCTTGGCCAGGCTCATGTCCCAGGGCAGGTAGGCCATGCGGGCGGTCGCCTCGCACTGGCCGTACATGACGATGAACTGCCGTCCCGTCTCCTGGCACCACTGGGCAAACTTCTGGTGCAGCTCCGGCAGCAGCTTGCCGCCCGCCTGCGTCATGGTGGTGAGCGTGGGCAGATCCATGCGGAAAAAACGCATGCGATCCAACATTTCATAGGTATAGGGCACGCCGCCGAAGCTGGTTGCGCCCTGCTCGCGGAAAAACTGCCAGAACTCCTTTTGCGCCACGCCTTTTTCGGTGAGCAGGATGGTCGCCCCCACCTCCAGGTGGGAGTTGATGATGCTCAGGCCGTAGGTGTAGTTCATGGGCAAAGTGGTAATGGGCTTCTCGCTTTGCGTCAGGCTGAGGTAGCTCACGATGCTTTCCGTGTTGGCGCGAATGTTCTGGTAGCTTTGCCGCACGAATTTCGGGCTGCCGGTGGAGCCGCTGGTGGTCAGCAGCAGCGCCAGTTCGGGCGCCAGCCGCACACCGTCGCCAAAGGAGGTTTGCAGCAAGCGGTAGCCAAAGCGCTCATAGCGGGGGCAACTGTCCTCCAGCTCAAAATCCTCGGGCGCCCACACGTACTTGGGGCGGTATGTATCGTACAGGGATTGAAACAGCGCCGCATCCATCTCCGCAGGGAGCATCGCCAGCACCACGCCGCCGTTGAGGAAAGCGGTGTAGCCTACAAAGCTGCCCAACACGTTTTTGCAAAGGCAAAACACCAGGCAACGTCCGTCGGACTGCTGGCAGAGCATGCGGCCTTCGTGCCGCAGCTCGGCATAGGTCAGGCGCGCGCCGTGTTCATCGATCACGGCCACGTTATCCCGGTAGCCTTCAAATTTCCACATCATATTTGCTAAGGATCTCCTTCCCCTTGTCAAACGAGCTCAGGTCGATGATGTCGTCCATCTCCAGCATGATGTCAAACGCATCCTCCAAAGCGGCGACCAGCGACATGTGGCCGACGCTGTCCCAGACTTTGCTCTGGCCGTATACAAGGGCGGGCGCTTCTGCGGGGGATACCTCCAGTGCGGTCACAAAGGCATTGAGGTATTTTTCCAGGTTGGTCATGGGCGTATCGCTCCTATCGTAAAGAAATGGGGGAAAGGGGGATCATAGCATGCCGCCATCCACGCCCCAGATCTGGGCGGTGATGTAGGCGGCGCGGTCACTGGCCAGGAAGGTCACGGCCTGCGCCACATCCTCCGGGGTGCCGGCGCGCCTGAGCAGTGTTTTGGCGATGGTATCGGCCTGCACCTGCTGGCCAAGGGCTTGGGTCATGTCGGTTTGGATAAATCCGGGGGCGACCGCGTTGACGCGGATGCCCAGCGGCGCAAGCTCCCGCGCCATGGTCTTGGTTGCGGAGATGATGGCGGCCTTGCTGGCGGAATAGTCCAGCCGGCTGCCGCCGTTGATGCCCGCGATGGAGGCAAGGTTCACCACAGCGCCGCGGCCTTTACGCGCCATCCACCGGGTGGCCAGCTGGCTGAGCTGCACCGCGCCAAAGAAATTGACCCGGAAGAGCGCCTCCATCTCCTCCAGTGCGGTCAGCTGAAAAGGCTTGTCCTGGGCCATGGCGCCCGCGTTGTTCACGAGGATGTCCAGCGGCTGCTTGTCCGTCATGGCCAGGCGGATGGCGGCGCTTACGGCGGCGGGGTCGGATACATCCGCATAGAGCGGCTTGAGCCACACGCCGTGCGCAGCGGCCAGCCCTGCGAGCGTGGCCTCAAAGGCCTCGCTGCGCGTGCGGGCGAGCGCCCACACATTGGCGCCCTCGGCGGCAAAGGCGGCCACGATGGCCGCGCCGATCCCGCGGGACGCGCCGGTGACCAACGCGTTTTTCCCTGCAAGCAGCATGCTACTCCCCCTGCCCGGCGGCATGCACGACCGCCTTATCATAATAGTCGGCATAGAGCCGGAGCACATATTCCAAGTTCTCGTCGGTGAGCGAATCCCCCATAAATTGTTTGGGCACGTCGGTCACAGGGGTCAGGGTCACTTCGGTGAGGGTTGCGTCGTTGAGCAATGCGTCCCGTGCGTCCATGGCCGCGTCAAAGCGTGCGGCCTGGCCATTCAGGATGGCGCGCAGCGCGCCGCCGCCCGCCATGTTCTGGGGGCCGTAACTGGCCGCGCCATCCGGATGATAGGCCACGCAGCCCACCAGCAGCATGATCCCGGCCAGCAGCAGCGTGGCGGCCTTGAGCCGCTGCTCCGGCGGGAAACTTCTCGCGGCAGCCGTGCCGGCGGGCACAGGGGCAGGGCTTTGCGGATCCGGGCTCGGCGTGGCGGCAAGGGGATCGTACGCAAACACCGGCGTGAGACCACGTTCTCCCCTGCGCAGGAAATAGCCCGTCCAGTAGAGGGTCAGTTGCGCCAGCATGAGCACCAGCGTATAGTGGTAAGTGTTGAGCACGCGGCCATCGCCCAGGTAATTGCCGGTGTAGAGGGTGGGCGCGAGCTGCGCGCAAAATAGCGCGGTCATGAGCAAAGTTACCCTCAGGGGATGGGCAAAACGGAACGGGCTTTGCCGCAGTGCGGGGATGGAAAGTGGCACCAGCAGGAGCAGCGCCGCCAGCAACGGCAGGGAAAAACTGTGACCCACCAGCGCCAGCCCGAAGTAGATCGCCTGCATAATGGCCTTGGGCGCACTCATGCCGCCGCCCAGCGTTTTGGCGCGCACGGCATTGCCCGGGGCGGTGATGCTGAAAACCATCATCGCCAGCAACAGCAGTGTGAGCACCAGATAGGCAAAGCGTTTGGGACGTTTGAAGCGGAATGCCCACAGCGTGAACCCGCCCGCCAGCAGCACGGCAAGCAGCACCGTGGAGTATTTCGCGCCGCCCACCAGCACGGTGAGCAGGATCAGCAGCACAAACAGCAGCGTGCAGCGCAGGCGACCCGTTGCGTGCTCAAAGCGCAGCCAGACCCCGGCCGCCAGCAGCGTGATGGACCACAGCAGCGTGTAGGCGACCCCGCCGTTGAACCAATAGAATGCCTCGGCGGCATCCGGCACAAACTGTGTGAGCACAAAGCCGAGGATGGCAAAAACCGTGGCCAGCGTGACCCGATCCATCCCGTACAGGCCGCGCAGCGTTTGCTTGAGGAAATACCACACGCACGCCAGGAACACCGTCAGCAGCAGGAAGGTGGTCACCCAATAGGCGCCCTCACCAAACACCGCGGGCTGGAAGGTGCTCACAAAGGAGGTGGAATAGGTGCCCTCCCACGTCTGGCGGATGCCGACGGTGTTGCGGATGGCGGCCTCCAGCACGGCAAAGGGGCTGCCGGTGCGCTGCCAGGCTTCCCGCGTGAGCAGAGAAAAGCCCATATCATCATAAAAGGCGTGGTTGTACAGGGACAGCGCGTACATCGGCAGCAGCGATACCAGCAATAGCAGCAGGCACAGCCACATGACCGCGCGGCGGGATAGTGTGGGCAGGCGCTTCACTGGGCATCGCCCCCTTCCAGCAGTACGGCTTGCTTGCCGTAGTAGCGCGCCAGCACGGGACGCACGTCGTCCAGCGCGCCGGGGGTGAGCAGGTCAGGCATGAACACGGCGGGCACGCGGCTCAGGGGCGCAAGGGTCACGGTTGGCTGGGACGCATCCCGGAGCAACGCCTCCCGCGCGAGCATCTCCCGGTGGTAGGTGCGCGCCTCGCCATTGACCAGCGAGAGCGCGGCGCTGCCCCCGGCCATGTGCATGGGGCCGTAGAGCACTTCGCCAGCGGGCTTGTAGCCAAGGCAGCCCACGGCAAACAGGCAAGCTGCCGCGATAGCCGCAAACCGCGCCGCATAGGGCGTGATGGCGGGCGCAGGCCGGCCGTTGCGGGCAAGCCTGCGCGCCAGTGCGCCCAGCGCATAGGTTTCGCATACTATAAGCAAAAGCAGGAAACTCACATAATACGTATTATAGGCACGGGGCCCGCCCAGAAACACCCCCGCGTACAGCGGCGGGGTGAGCTGTGCGCAAAACAGCAGCACACCCAGCAACCCCACCAGCGCCGGATGGCGGAAACGGTAGGCACTATCCCGCGCCAAGGGGTACAGGATGGGCGCAAGCCCCAGCGCCAGTGCCGCCACAGGCAGGGAGAAGTACTCGCCCATGAGCGCTACGCCGTAATACAGCGCACGTGCCACTGCTACCACAGGCGACAGACCCCGCCCGATGGCGCGTGCGCGCAGGGCATTGCCCGGCGCGCTCATGTTGTAGGCAAAGCAGGCGACCAGCAACAGCGCAAGCGCCACATAGATGAGCCGGAAGCGGTTGCGGTAGCGCAGCGCCAGCGCCGCGGCCAGGGCATACAGCAGCACCGCCAGCAGCCCGCCGCCATAGCTGCCCCCGCCCAGCAGCACGGTGAGCGCCAAAAGGCACAGCGTGAGCCATGCCGCGCCCCCCCGCGCCTTGCGCAGGCGCAGCATGAGCGCCAGCGCAAACGCCAGCAGCGCATAAATGAAGATGTTGCCAATACCGCCGTTGAACCAGAAAAATGCTTCGTTAACGGCCGGCAGGAACTGAATGCTCACAAACAGCGTGAGCGATGTGGCGATCACGGCCTGCGCGATGCCTGCATGCAGCACATGGCGCAGGAGCGTCCACAGCAGAAAACCGATGCCCAAAAGCGTAGCGCTGAGCAGCAGAAAGGTCGTAAGCCAATACAGGTTTTCGGAAAAAACGCCGGGCTGCAGGTTGCTTAGGAAGGTGCCCGTGTAGGTGCCCTGCCAGCGCTCGCGCTCCGCCTGCGCGCTGTCCAGCGCGGCGGCCAACACGGCCGTAGGGCTGTGCGTGCGCTGCCATACGGCGTGCGTTTCGGCAGAGAATTTGTAATCATCATAATAAGGATGGTTATCAAACGCGATGGCGTATAGCGGCAGCGTGCCCAGCAACAGCAGCAGCACACTTGCAACAGCCAACCATTTCAGGGGGAAAGGTCTTGCAGCTTTGGCGAAATTTCCCTGTGCTCCGGCCATCGTCGCACCCCCTTTGCCCAAATCTATTCCCAAAATAACATTATAGCATAAGGTTTGCAAGTTTGTCACTAGCAGGGCGTAATGCCCGGGCGCAGGGCGGGCGGCAGGCACGGCGGCTGCCCCCTCACCGCGCCTGCGTTGACGCACGCCGCCACAGGGGGTATACTCCCCTTAGCAAAATACCGGAGGTCACGCCCATGCAGCAAGCCGCACCCGCCCCATCCGCCGACAGGCGCACCGGATACGCATCCCTGATCACGGCTGTGCTGGGCACCTCGCTGGCCGCGCTTTTTTACAAACTTTCTTTTGCCACGGGGCTGCACCCTTTGTGGGTGAACCTGCTGCGCCTGTGCATCACGCTGGTGCTCATGGCGCCGGGCACGCTGCTGCGGCGCGGGCAGCGGCAGGCGCTGCGCGCGGCGGGCAAACGCGGCTTTTGGCTGAGCGCGCTGTCCGGTACCCTGTTGGCGGTGCATTTTACGGCATGGGTGCTTGCGCTGGAAAACACAGATGTCTTTGCCGCATCGGCCATCTGGGGCACCTATATGCTCATGACCGCCGGGTTTTCCGCCCTGTTTTTGAAGGAGAAAACATCCGCCGGGGCGCTGGTGGGCATGGTGATCGCCACCATCGGGGTGGTGGTGTGCAATCTGGACGGCGGCCTGGGCAAGCTGGGCGGCAACCTGATGGCACTGCTGGCTGCGGCGCTGCAGGCGCTGTACACCCTGTGCGGGCGCAAGGCGCGCGAGACGCTGGAAACCAACACCTACACCAGCATCGCCTATACCTTCACCTGTGTGTGGATGGGCGTTTTTGTGTGGGTGCTGCGCATCCCCGCCACAGGCTTTGCAGCTGCAAACCTCCTGTGGGCGCTTTGCCTGGCGGTGTTTTGCACGTTGCTGGGTCACACCATGCTCAATGTGGCGCTCAAGTACTTCAAAGCGCCGCTGGTATCGGCCGTGCTGCTGATCACGGTGGTCACGGGGCCGCTGGCCGTGTTTGTGGTGCTGGGCGATGTGCCCACCCTGAACACCTTCCTGGGCGGCTGCATCATCCTGATCGGGCTGGGTTGGTACCTATGGATGGAACGGCGCGATGCCGCCGCCAAGGCGCCCGCGGCTGCCCCCGCTGGCGGCAGTGGCGCGAGCCGCTGAAGCCCTTGCCCTCAAAACGCATCCCCGCCTTGGCAGGGGAACGAATCCGCGCTTTACAACCGGTTTCAAATATGCTACCATCGGCCTGAACACCGATCCTGAAAAGGCAGGTATGCGTTATGCACAGCCCCATTTGATGTGAGCAGGCAAACCCTTATGGGCAGGCGAGAAGCCATGCCCCTGTTTTTGCAATGCTCAAATTGAATGTGAGGGCTTTTGATGTCGTTCAAACGAAATTTGCCGGTCATGTATGCCATGGCCGTGCTTCAGGGTATGATTTTTTACGGACCCATCGCCACGCTGTACCGCAAGGCGGCGGGAGTCAGCGTGTTTCAGATATCCCAAATCGAGGTGGTTTCCCTGATCCTGTGCGTGGCGCTGGAGGTGCCCTGGGGCATGCTGGCGGATCGCATCGGTTACAAGCGTACACTATTGATCAGCTGCGGGCTGTACTTTGTGTCCAAAATCGTTTTCTGGCGCGCGGACGGCTACCTGATGTTCCTGATCGAGCGGGTGATCCTGGCGGTGGCGGTCACAGGCATCTCCGGTGTGGATACGAGCATCCTATACCTGTCCAGCGGGGAGGTCGGCGCGCGGCGCGCCTTTGGCATCTACAATAACTGCAACATTATCGGGCTTCTGCTGGCTTCGGGAGTCTATGCGCTGTTCATCGGGGAGGATTATCGGCTGGCCGGGCTGCTCACGGTGTTCAGCTACGGGCTGGCGGCGGCGCTCGCGCTGCTGCTGCGGGAGGTAAAGCCCGATGCGCCTGCCCGGCGCGCCCCGGGTGATTTTGCGCGCCTGCTCCGTGGGCTGCTCAGGGACCGGAGGCTGTTGATGCTGCTGGCGGGCGTATCCCTGCTCAACGAAAGCCAGCAGATGGTCACGGTGTTCCTCAGCCAGCTGCAATACGTGCGCGCAGGCATCGCCCCCCGCGCGATGGGAGTCATCTATCTGGTGATGACCCTGGTGGGGTTGCTGGGCGGTCTTTCGGACAGGCTCACGCGCCGGGTGGGGCAGCGGCGTTTTGGTGTAGTGCTCTTTGCGCTGTGCGCCGCCGCCTTTGCCGCGCTGGCGGCCAGCGGCCAGGCGTGGGTGTCCGTCGCCGGGGTGCTGGTGGCGCGCGGCAGCTTCAGCCTGTTGCAGCCCCTGCAAATGGAGGCGCAGAACAGCCGGGTCCACACAGGCGACCGCGCCACGGCGCTGAGCCTGAATGCCTTGCTGATGAATGGCGTCGCCATTCCCGTGAATTTGGCGCTGGGCGGCGCGGCGGATGTGCGCCTGCCGCTTTCCCTGGGGCTGGCGGCAGGGTTGTGCGCGGCAGGGCTATGGCTGTTCCGGCGTGCTCTGGGCGGCGCGCGCATGCCGGATGCGCTTTACGTGGAGCCTGAACATCTGTTATAATTAAGGAAAACACGCGCGCCACACAGGAAAAGCCATACGCAACGCACAGTGGGGCAACGCACGGGAGGCAGACGCATGAGGTCTGGGCGCAATATACTGGGCAGGATTTTGGGGTTCATCCTCCTGCTGGCGGTGCTGGGGGCATTGCTTGCGGGCGGGGTGGTCGGTTGGCTGACCGTAGCGGAATATCAGCCGGACAGCGTTGAGCCGGTGGCCGTGACCGCCGGGGCGCGCCATGCACAAACCGCTGTGGGCAAGCGCTACAAGATTGTGACATTTAATGTAGGCTATGGTGGGCTGGATGCCTCGCAGGACTTTTTTATGGATGGCGGCAAGGGCGTGCTGCCCCGGGATGAAGCTGAAGTGACGGCAAACCTGAGTGGCCTGCTCAGCGCGCTATCCCTGCAAAAAGCGGACATTTGCCTCTTGCAGGAGGTGGATCTGGACTCGCGCCGCAGCTTCTGGACGGATCAGCGCGAGCACTTTGCACGGGGGCTTATGATGGGCTCCGCCTTTGCCTACAATTACAAGTGTGCTTTTGTGCCCTTCCCCTGGCCGCCGCTGGGCAAGATCGAAAGCGGCCTGCTTACCCTGAACAACCTGGCGGTGAGCGAGGCCACCCGCGAGCAGCTGCCCGTACCCTTCAGCTGGCCGCTGCGCGTGGCCAACCTCAAGCGTTGCCTGCTGGTGGAGCGCATGCCCATCGCCGAAAGCGACAAAGAGCTTGTGTTGGTGAACCTGCACCTGGAGGCCTACTCCAGTCAGGAGGGGCGCACGGCGCAAATGGCGCAGCTTGCGCAGCTCCTTAAGGCGGAGGCGCTCAAGGGAAACTATGTGATCGCGGGCGGGGATTTCAACCAGGCATTCCCGGGCTCGGTGGCGCAATACCCCATCCCCGCCGAGGCGGGCTGGATTCCCGGGCAGCTGATGGACAGCGACCTGCCGGCCGGCTATCGCTTTGCCTTTGACACGCGCACACCCACCTGCAGGGCGCTGGAAACCCCCTACCAGGGGGATCGGAGCGCGGTGGTGATGTACGTGATCGACGGCTTCATCGTCTCGGCAAACGTGAAGGTGAACTCGGTGCAGACGTATGACCTGAACTTCCGCAACAGTGACCACCAGCCGGTGGCCATGGAGTTTACGCTGCAATAAACGGCCGAGCGCCGGCGGCAAGCGGCCTCCTCAGGCTGCCAAACAACGCCCGCCACAGCGGAAAAGGGTCAAGGGCGAAAGCCCTTGCGGGGTTTGGGGCAGCGCCCCAAAGCCAAAGGCTGCAGCTTGTTTGGCAACCGAGCGAACAGCCCGCAGGGCTGTGAGACGAGCGGGTTTGGCATATGGTAGAGATTCTGTGAAAGACTAAGGAGGCCGCGGCAGCGGCCTCCTTTTGCGTGCCTGCAAAAACCGGCCGAAAAAAGCGCCCATACTTTGCCGGCTAACAATGCATGTATCCAGAACCCACATGCCAAGAATACGTTTGGGAGATACTAACAAAAGCCCATTTCAAAAGGATTTGAGAATCGGGCGGAATTTGTTTTTTGCATTGTACAGATTTTAGACTTGCAAATCAAGGCATATTCTACTATAATGCGGATAACAATAACTGGGAGGCGTAATCGAAACATGAAGAAAATCATTGCTTGTTTGCTGGCCCTGATTCTGGTCATGTCCCTCTCCCTGACCGCAATGGCGGAAGACATCGTGAAAATCGGCGTGTACGAACCTGCCTCGGGCGACAGCGGCGCCGGCGGCAAACAGGAAACCTTGGGCGTCCAGTACGCCAACTCCGTGCAACCCACGGTGGATATCGGCGGCAAAACCTACACCGTTCAGCTCGTTTATGCGGATAACGGATCCTCCGCGGACAAGGCTCCTTCCGCTGCGCAGGCGCTGGTCAGCGAGGGCGTGAGCGTGGTGCTCGGCTCCTATGGCTCCGGCGTTTCCATCGCGGGCAGCCCCTACTTTGCGGAGGCGGGCATCCCCGCCATCGGCATCAGCTGCACCAACCCGCAGGTGACTGTGGGCAACACGCACTATTTCCGCATCTGCTTCCTGGATCCGTTCCAGGGCACGGTGCTGGCCAACTACGCCTTCAAGACCCTGGGCATGAAAAATGCCTACCTGCTGGCGGAGCTGGGCAATGAGTATGACGTAGGCCTGACCCACTATTTCCAGCAGGCGTTTGAAGCGCTGGGCGGCACGGTGGTTTCGGAAACCTTCCCCACCGGCACGTCGGATTTCACCAGCTACCTGAACACCGCCGCCACCCTGGGCGCGGAAGTGTTCTTTGCGCCGGTGTCCATCGCCTATTCCACGCAGATCATCAGCCAGGCATCGGCGATGAATGCGACTTTCCCGCTGCTGGGCGGCGATACCTGGGACAGCAACAAGGTGGCCGAGGCCGCCAAGGGCACCGCGCTTAAGATTTACGTGAGCACCTTCTACCAGGAAGGCGGCGCGCCGGAGTTTGATGCGGGCATCAAGGCCTGGATGAACCAGAACCCCGATATGCTCACCAACAACGGCGGCAATGACGTGGTCGCGGCAGTGAGCGCCATGGGTTACGACGCATACTTTGTGGCGCTGGAAGCCCTCAAGGCTGCCGGCAGCACCGATGGCAAGGCCGTGAACGAGGCCATCTGGAATGTGCAATACAAGGGCGTTTCCGGCGATATCGCCTTCGCCGAGCCCGGCGATGCGGTGCGCAACGTAGCCTATATCAAAACCGCCAACCCCGAAACCGGCAACTGGGATTTCGTGACGGTGCAAAGCGTGGAGTAACGCGGGCGCACCTTCCCGTACACCGGACGGCTCGGCTCGGCTTCGATCGGCGAGGGCAATCTTGCCCTCGCCGCGTCGCGTTGTGGCAGGGGTGTGCGTCCCTTTGGGGCCGCGGCGCGCGGCATACCATGCGCCCACGCGGGCGCGTAAGGAGGTTACCCTGTGTTCAGCACAGTCCTTCCCTACCTGCTTTCCGGCATTTCTGTCGGGGGGCAATATGCGTTGATCGCCATCGGCTATACCATGGTGTATGGCATCCTGCGGCTGATCAACTTTGCTCATGGCGATGTGTTCATGGTCGCGGGCATTGTGATGGTGTATATTACGGCCAGCGGCGTGCCGCTGTACCTTTCCATCCCGCTGGTGCTCATCATCACAGCGGCGGTGGGCTTTGGCATTGAGCGGGTGGCCTACAAACCGCTGCGCTCCGCCCCGCGCATGAGCATCATGATTTCCGCCATCGGCGTGAGCTACACGCTGCAAAACCTCGTACTCTACATCACGGGCGGCCTGAACCAGTTTTACCCGAGCATCCCCTTTATTTCTGATACGGTGACCATCGGCACGGCCTCCACGCGCATGGTCACGCTGGTCACGCCCGTGCTCACGCTATTGCTGGTGGTGGCGCTGGTGCTGCTGATCAACCATACCAAAATCGGCATGGCGATGCGCGCCGTGAGCAAGGATTTTGAAACCAGCCGCCTGATGGGCATCAAGATCGATCATGTGATCACCGTCACATTTGTGATCGGCTCCTTTTTGGCAGGCGTGGGCTCCATCCTCTACTTTACCAATTACAGCACCGTGATCCAGACATCCGGCTCCATGCCGGGGCTCAAGGCCTTCGTGGCGGCGGTGTTCGGGGGCATCGGATCGGTGCCTGGCGCGGTGGTGGGCGCGTTTATCATCGGCATTTGCGAAAACCTGCTCAAGGGGCTGGACACCATCCTCGTCAAGGCGGGGCTGGCCAAAAGCATGCTGGGGTTCACGACCTTTTCCGATGCGTTCACGTTCGCGCTGCTGATCATCATCCTGATCGTCAAACCCACAGGGCTGTTTGGCGAGAAGCAAACGGAAAAGGTGTGAGGTGGCAGCCATGACGATTGCAGGAAAAACACCAAAGACCAAAAAGCTGGATCGGGCTACGCTCATCAGCATCTTCATCATTGCGCTGGTCTATGTGCTGGCCTTTGTGCTGGAGCAGGTGATGCCCGCGACTTCCATGCTCTTTACGGTGCTCAAAAAGGGCGCGACCTATGCGCTGGTGGCTGTGAGCATGAACCTGCTCAACGGCTTTACCGGGCTTTTCTCGCTGGGGCAGGCAGGCTTCATGCTGATCGGCGCCTACACCTACGCCATCTTTACCATCCCGGTGGCGCAGCGGATGAATGTGTACCAATACTACAACGGCGGGTTGGTGCAGTTTAGCCTGCCGGTGATCCTCGCGCTGGTGCTGGCCGGGCTGTTTGCGGCGCTGTTCGCCTTCCTGATCGGCCTGCCGGTGCTGCGCCTCAAGAGCGATTATCTGGCCATTGCCACGCTGGGCTTTGCGGAGATCATCCGCGCCATTTTCCAGTGGGACAAGATCGGCGTGCTCACCAACGGCTCCAACCTGCTGCGGCTGTTTCCGACCTTCGCGGATTTTAACGTGCGGGACGCAAACGGCACGGTGCTGGTGTACTGGAGCACCTTTGTGCCCTTTGTGATCGCGGGCGTGTGCATTGCGCTGATCATGCTGCTGATCAACTCCTCCTACGGGCGGGCGTTCAAGGCCATCCGGGATGATGAGACGGCCGCCGAAGCCATGGGCATCAACCTGGCGCGGCATAAGATGATCGCGTTTTGCGTGAGTTCCTTTTTTGCAGGGGTCGGCGGCGCGATGCTGGCCATGTACGCCAACTCCGTGCAGGCTAAGAGCTTTACCACCGCCATGACGTATGAGATTTTGCTCATCGTGGTCATCGGCGGCATTGGCTCGGTCACGGGCAGCGTGCTCAGTTCCTTCCTGTTTGTGGCCTCCAGCGAGTGGTGGCTGCGCTTTCTGGATCAGGAGCAGATGATCGGAGCCTGGAAGGTGCCGCTTTTGCGCAACGGCTTCCGGTTGGTGGTGTTTTCGGTCATCATCATGGCGGTGGTGCTGTTTTTCCGGCAGGGCATCATGGGCACGCGGGAGCTACCCGATCTGTTCCGCAAGCGCCATAAACTGGCTGGAAAGGGGGCGCGCAAGGCGTGAGTGCAAACGTGCTGCATCTGGATAACGTGACCATGCAATTTGGCGGCGTGGTGGCCGTGAACGATGTATCCCTGGACGTGAACGAGGGCGAGATCGTCGCGCTCATCGGCCCCAATGGTGCGGGCAAGACCACCGTCTTTAATGTGATCACAGGCGTTTATGCCCCCACCAACGGGCGTGTGACCCTGCGCGGCAAGGTGATCGCGGAGGATCAGCCGCGGGGCAAGATGCGCAAGCTCTACTCCGGCGGGCACGCCTATATGTACCCCCACACGGTGAACAATACCCCGGACAAAATAACCAAGCAGGGCATGGCGCGCACATTTCAGAACATCCGGCTGTTCAAGAGCATGACGGTGTTTGATAACGTGCTGGTGGCCAAGCACATGAACCTGAAAGCCGGGTTCTTGCGCACGGCGCTGCACCTGAACGGCGCGGAGGAGCGCCGCATCCGGGAAGAGACGCAGGCGCTGCTGGAGGTGGTAGGCCTGACCGATGTGCAGGACGAAATCGCCACCGCCTTGCCCTATGGCAAGCAGCGCAGGTTGGAAATCGCACGTGCGCTTTCCACCAAGCCCTCCATGCTGCTGCTGGACGAGCCGGCAGCCGGCATGAACCCTCAGGAAACGGAGGAGCTGTGTGCCTTTATCCGGGACATCAAGGATCGCTTCGGGCTCACAGTGCTGTTGATCGAGCATGATATGAACCTGGTCATGGATATTTCCGACCGCATTTATGTGCTCAACTTTGGCGCGCTGATCGCCGAAGGCACCCCGGCGGAGATCCAGCAAAACCCGGAAGTGATCACGGCGTATTTGGGGGTGGCGGAAGAATGAGCCTGCTAGAAGTCAAGGATCTGCGCGTGAGTTACGGCGGCATTGAGGCGTTGCGGGGCGTGAGCTTTTCTGTGGAGGAAGGGCAGATCGTGACGCTGATCGGCGCAAACGGCGCGGGCAAATCCACCACGCTGCGCACCATCTGCGGCATCGTGCGCGCACGGGGCGGCGCCATCACCTATGAGGGGCAAAGCATTTTGGGGCTGGACACGCAAAAGGTGGTGCAGCGCGGCATTGCGCTGGTGCCGGAAGGCCGGCGCGTGTTCCCCAACCTGACTGTGCTTGAAAATTTGAAAATCGGCGCATACCTGCGCAAGGATGAAGCCGGCATCCGGGATGATCTGGAGCGCGTGCACACGTTGTTCCCACGCCTGAAGGAGCGCTCCTGGCAGCTGGCGGGCACATTGTCCGGTGGCGAGCAGCAGATGCTGGCCGTGGGTCGCGCGCTCATGACGCGCCCCAAACTGCTCATGATGGACGAGCCTTCCCTGGGGCTTGCGCCCTTGGTGGTCAAGGACATCTTCGGCATCATCAAACAGCTGAGCGCGCAGGGCATCACCATTCTGCTGATCGAGCAAAACGCCAATGCCGCGCTGCACGCCGCGCACTATGGCTATGTGATGCAGACCGGCACAATCACCCTGCAAGACACGGGCGAGAAGCTGCTATGCAACCAAAGCGTGCAGGAAGCATACCTGGGCCACAAAGCGCACCGCGAGGCAAATGCTTAGTGTGATGCGCGCAGGAGGATAACGCAACCGCTTTTCCGGGATGGTTTGATAACCATCCGACCCAAGGGGCACACGCCGTCAAAACGGTGTGTGCCCTTGTCTTTTGGGGTTTGACATCCGGTGGGTGTGCACCGTATAATAAGCTAAGGGGCACTGTAGGCTCCGTGCGAAAACGCGAGGATTGGACATGGATTTTGTTATCAAAGGCAATCTGTGCTACTGTGAAAGTCCGGCGCGCCTGATCACGGTGCCGGACGGCTATCTGGTCAGCCTTGACGGCAGGGTGGATGGTGCCTACGCCCGCCTGCCGGATCAATATGCAAAGTTACCGCTTGTGGATGTGGGCGAGCACCTGGTGCTGCCCGGCTTGAACGATCTGCATGTGCATGCGCCGCAATTTGCCTACCGCGGCTTGGGCATGGATCTGGAGCTGATCGAGTGGCTCAACACCCGCGCCTTCCCGGAGGAAAGTCAATACAGCGATTTGAAATATGCGCAGCGCGCTTATGATTTATTTGTGGACGCGATGCGGCGCAGCGCCACCACACGCCTGGCCTGTTTTGCAACGCTGCATGTGCCGGCCACGCTCCTGCTCATGGAAAAGCTGGAGGCGGCCGGGCTGCGGGGTTTCGTGGGCAAGGTGAGCATGGACCGCAACTCCCCGGACATCCTGTGCGAGCGCAGCGCCCAGGCCGCCGCGCAGGACGTGGAAACCTGGCTGGTAGAGTCGCGCAGGCGTTTTACCCATATCCAGCCCATCCTGACCCCACGGTTCATCCCCTCCTGCACGGATGCGCTGATGGCAAGCCTTGGCGATCTGATGCGGCGCTATGAGGTGCCGCTGCACAGCCATCTTTCCGAAAACCGCACCGAGATCCGCTGGGTGGAGCAGCTCCGCCCCGATGCGGCCAGCTATGCCGATGCCTATGACCGCCATGGCATGCTCACGCCGCGCACCATTATGGCCCATGTAGTCTACCCCGAGGTGGACGAGATCGACCTGCTGCGTGAGCGCGGCGTGATGGTGGCGCACTGCCCGGCCAGCAATATGAACATCCGCAGCGGCATCGCGCCGGTGCGAAGGCTCCTCAAGGCAGGGGTGAAGGTAGGGCTGGGCACGGACGTGGCCGGCGGCCAGACCATTGATATGATGCGCGCCGTGACCGACGCGGTGCAGGTGAGCAAGCTTTATTGGCGGCTCATCGACCAAAAGCAGGCGGCGCTGACCATTGCCGAGGCACTGTATCTGGCCACCAAGGGCGGCGGAGCGTTCTTTGGCAAGGTGGGCAGTTTTGAACGCGGATACGAAACCGATGTGATCATTGTGGATGATACGGCGCTGCCGCATCCCCAGCCCATGACAGTGGCCGAGCGCGTGGAGCGCGCGCTGTACCTTTCCGGCGAATGCAAGATTGTGGGCAAATACGTGGCAGGCAAACAGGTTCTCTAGCAAGCGACGCTGCCGGTAAGGCGGCTGGTGAGGAGGTACCCCGCGATGGGCGTCAGGGAAAGCATTAAAAGGGTAGATGCCTATGACAAAGTGACCGGCGCGGCCAAATATACGGCCGATCTGCTGCCCACCGGCGCGCTGGTGGCCAAGGTGGTGCGCAGCAAGATCGCCAACGGCAGGGTGCTCCGGTTTGATCTGGACGCCGCCAAGGCCGTCAAAGGCGTGATGGCGATTTTCACCTGCTTTGATGTGCCGGATATCGAGTTTGCGACCGCCGGGCATCCCTATGTGCTGGAAAAGGAAAAAGGCGATGTGTATGACCGCAAGCTGCTCAACGAGCGCGTGCGCGTCTATGGGGACGATATTGCCGTGGTGGTGGCGGTGGATGAAGTAGCCGCCGCCCGCGCTGCGCGCCTGGTCAAGGCGGAGTATGAGGAGTACGCCCCCATCCTGAGTGTGGCCGACGCGCTGCTGCCGGACGCCACGCCCCTGCACCCCTCGGTGCGCCCCACCAACCTGCTCACCCACTCCAGCTACCGCGTGGGGCAGGGCACCTATGAGGAGGCCAAAACCTCCGAGCCGGATCTGGTGGAGTTTGAGGCGGAATACAGCACTCAGGCAGTGCAGCACTGCCATTTGGAACCCCCCCAAAGCTATGCCTACATGGAGGGAGACCGCATCACGGTGGTCAGCTCCACACAGATCCCGCACATCGTGCGCCGGGTGTGCGGTCAGGCGCTGGGCTTGCCGTGGGCCAAGATCCGCATCATCAAGCCCTACATCGGCGGCGGATTTGGCAACAAGCAGGATGTGCTCTATGAGCCGCTCAACGCCTTCCTGACTTGGAAGCTCGGCGGCAAACTGGTCAAGCTGGAAATCACCCGGGAGGAGACCATGGCCTGCACGCGCGTGCGCCATGCCATCCACGCCAAGGTGAAGGCCTTAGCCCGCAAGGACGGCACCCTCATTGCCCGCAAGATCGAAGCGTACAGCGATCAGGGCGGCTATGCCTCTCACGGGCACTCCATCTGCGCCAACACCGTCACACTGTTCAAGCAAATTTACCATGATCATCTGGTAACCGAAGGGGATGGCTACACCGTCTATACCAACCATGCCACCGGCGGCGCAATGCGCGGCTATGGCATCCCGCAGGCGGATTTCTTTGTGGAAAGCATGCTGGAGGACTTTGCCCGCAAGCTGGGTGTGGACCCGATGGCCATGCGGCTGGCCAACTGCCTGCCCGTGGGCTATGTGGATCCGGGCACCGGCATCAGCGCTTATTCCAACGGGATGCGCGAATGTGTGGCCAAGGGTCGGGCACTGTTTGATTGGGATGAAAAGCGCAAGCGCTACGAAAACCAGACCGGCGACACCCGCCGCGGGGTGGGTATGGCGCTGTTCAATTACAAGACAGGCGTATACCCCATTTCCCTGGAAACGGCCAACTGCCGCATGTTCATGAATGAGGACGGCTCCGTGAGCCTGCAAATGGGCGCCACCGAGATCGGCCAGGGTGCGGATACGGTGTTCACCCAGATGGCCGCCGAGAGCGTGGGCGTGAGCGAGGCCAATGTGCACATCGTTTCCACACAGGATACGGATGTAGCGCCGTTTGACCTGGGTGCGTATGCCTCCCGGCAGACATACGTGAGCGGTATGGCCGTCAAGCGTGCCGGGGAGCTGCTGCGGGATAAGGTGCTGGATTTTGCGGCCTTCCGGCTCAAAAAGCCCGCCGCGGAGCTGGACATCCGGGCGGATCACGTGGTGCGCAAATCCAACGGCAACCCCTATGTGTCCCTGGCCGATCTGGCGGTGGATGCCCAGTACAACCGTGAGCGCGCGGAGCGCTTCTTTGCCGAAGCAAGCATCGATTGCCATGAAAACACCATTTCCACCGGCGTGACTTTTGCCGAAGTGGAGGTGGATATTCCCCTTGGCAAGGTGACCATCCTGAACATCCTCAATGTGCATGACAGCGGCGTGCTCATCAACCCCAAGCTGGCCGAAGGGCAGGTGCACGGCGGTATGAGCATGGGCATCGGCTATGCGCTCTTTGAAGAGCTGCTTTATGACGAGAAGGGACGCCCCCTCAACGATAACCTGCTGGACTACAAGCTGCCCACCGCAATGGATCAGCCGGATCTGCATGCGGCGTTTGTGGAGCTGGAGGATCCGACCGGCCCCTATGGCAACAAGGCGCTGGGCGAGCCGCCGGCCATTTCCCCCGCGCCGGCCATCCGCAACGCGGTGCTGCAGGCCACGGGCGTGGCGGTGGATTCACTTCCGCTCAGCCCGCAAAAGCTGGTGGAATATTTCGTGAAAGCCGGGCTCATCAAGGAGGTGGCGCAGCATGTTTGACATCGAATCCCTCTACCAGGCCACAGGCATTCAGGATGCGATCCGTGCGCTGCAGGCGGACGAGCGCGCCATGATCATCTCCGGCGGGAGCGATGTGCTCATCCAGTGCCGGGAGGGCAGGCTTGCGGGGTGCTCGCTGGTGAGCATCCACGGTATCCCGGAGTTGATGGGCATTGAGCAGGCCGCCGACGGCACTGTGACCATCCGCGCGGCCACGAGCTTCAGCCACATCGCCAACCATGAGATCATCCGCCGTACCGTGCCCATGCTGGGCGATGCGGTGGATCAGGTGGGCGGTCCCCAGATCCGCAACATCGGCACCATCGGCGGCAATGTGTGCAACGGCGTGACCAGCGCGGACAGCGCCAGCTCCCTGTGGGCGCTCAACGCCACGCTGGAGCTGCACAGCGCCTCGGGGGTGCGCCAGGTGCCCATCCGGGATTTCTATACCGGCGCGGGCAAGACCGTGCGCCGCCGGGATGAGGTGCTGGTGGCGCTTCACATCCAAAAAAAGGATTATGACGGCTTTGGCGGTTGCTACCTGAAATACGGCAAGCGCAATGCCATGGAAATTGCCACGCTGGGCTGCGCCGCCATGGTCAGGCTCACGGAGGATCGCCGCCATGTGGCCGACCTGCGCCTGGCCTACGGCGTGGCGGGGCCAACGCCCCTGCGCTGCGTGAACACCGAGGACGCGGCGCGCGGCATGAAAACGGACGAGGCGTTGCTTTTGCACGTGGCCGCGGGCGCGGTGGCTGAGGTGAACCCCCGTACCAGCTGGCGCGCCAGCAAGGAATTCCGTCTGCAACTGGTGAGTGAGCTGGCCAAGCGCGCCGTGCGGCAGGCCACGTTGAATGCAGGAGGCGAGCTGGATGTTTAAGACCCTGACCATGACCGTCAACGGCGCGGAAGTCTCCATCCCGGTGGATGAGCGGGAAAGTCTGGTGGATACCCTGCGCAACCGCCTGGGGCTGACCAGCGTGAAAAAAGGCTGCGAGGTGGGCGAGTGCGGCGCGTGCACCGTGCTGGTGGATGGCGAGGCCATCGATAGCTGCATCTACCTGTCCGTATGGGCGGAGGGGCGGCGCATCCTCACGGTGGAAGGGCTCAAGAGCCCTACGGGGGAACTGGATCCCATCCAGCAGGCATTCATAGACGAGGCGGCCACCCAATGCGGGTTTTGCACGCCGGGCATCATTATGAGCGCGGTGGAAATCGTGGGTACCGGCAAGCGTTACAGCCGCGAGGAGCTGCGCAAGCTCATCAGCGGGCATCTGTGCCGCTGCACGGGGTATGAGAGCATCCTCAACGCAATGGAGCGCATCGTGGAGGAAACCTACAAACGCGTGGGCAAATAAGGCGGCTTTCGCCATCGCAGGAGGAGCAGGCATGCAGTCCATCAAATGGGTCGAGAACCGGATGCCGGGCAGCGAGGATCGGCAGCTGTCCATCATGAACCTGGACAATGTGGAGCGCGCGTACCGCTTTCACCAAAGTTTTCCGCAGTACAGTGTAACGCCGCTGGCCAGCCTTCCCGGCATGGCCAGTCACTTGGGGCTGGGCGCGCTGTGCGTGAAGGACGAGAGCTACCGTTTTGGCCTGAACGCTTTCAAAGTGCTGGGCGGTTCCTTTGCCATGGGGCGTTACATTGCGGGGGAGCTGGGGCGGGACGTCGCCGAGGTGGATTATGCCTACCTGACCAGTAACAAGCTGCGCCAGGAATTTGGGCAGGCGACTTTCTTTACCGCGACCGATGGCAACCATGGGCGCGGCGTTGCCTGGGCGGCCAACCAACTGCATCAGAAGGCAGTGGTGCACATGCCCAAGGGCACGGTGCAGATCCGCTACGATAACATCGCCAAGGAAGGCGCGCAGGTGACCATTGAGGATGTCAATTACGACGAGTGCGTGCGCATTGCCGCCAAAGAAGCCGGGGAAACGAAGCATGGCGTGATCGTGCAGGACACGGCGTGGGAAGGCTATGAAGATATTCCCGCCTACATCATGCAGGGCTACGGCACCATGGCGCGGGAGGCGGCCGAGCAGTTTGAGGCAACCACCGGCGGCGCGCCGACGCACGTGTTTGTGCAGGCGGGCGTAGGCTCGTTGGCTGGCGCGGTGCAGGGCTATTTTAGAAACCGCTATCCGCAAAACCCGCCCATCGTGACCGTGATGGAAGCCGCCGCGGCGGATTGCCTGTACCGGGGCGCGCTCAAGGGCGATGGTTCCATGAGCATGGTGGATGGCGATCTGGTCACCATCATGGCAGGGCTGGCGTGCGGCGAGCCCAACACCCAGAGCTGGGACATCCTGCGCAACCACACCCGCTTTTTTGTGAGCTGCCCGGATTGGGTGAGCGCGCGGGGCATGCGCATGCTGGGCGCACCGATCCCAGGGGATGCGCGGGTCATCAGTGGGGAGAGCGGCGCGGTGGGCATGGGCGTGGTGAGCGCCGTCATGCAGGATCCGGCCTACACGCAGCTGAAGGCGGCGCTGGGGCTAAGCAGCGCATCGCGGGTGCTCCTGTTCAGCACCGAAGGGGATACGGACCCGGAGAACTACCGCAAGATCGTCTGGGATGGCGCGTATGCGTCGCTCTGACCATAAAGGAGTGTTGAACGATGGATTTTGAAAAGGTAAAGGCATCCGCCGAGGGCTACGAAAAGGCGATGACCGCATTCCTGCGTGACCTGATCGCCATCCCGGGGGAAAGCTGCGGGGAAGAAGGCGTGATCCGCCGCATTGCCAAGGAAATGGAAAGCGTGGGCTTTGACAAGGTCGAAATCGACCCCATGGGCAATGTGCTTGGCACCATGGGCACCGGCGAAAAGCTGATTGCCTACGATGCGCACATTGATACCGTGGGCATTGGCAACCGTGCCAACTGGACGTTTGACCCCTATGAAGGCTACGAGAGCGACAGCGAGATCGGCGGGCGCGGCGCAAGCGACCAGCTGGGCGGCATCGTGAGCGCGGTGTATGGTGCCAAAGTCATGAAAGATCTGGGGCTTTTGAGCGACCGCTACCGCGTGCTGGTGACCGGCACCGTGCAGGAAGAGGATTGCGATGGCCTGTGCTGGCAGTATATCATTCAGGAAGATCAGGTGAAGCCGGAGTTTGTGGTGATCACCGAGCCGACGGACGGCAACATTTACCGTGGGCAGCGCGGCCGTATGGAAATCCGGGTGGATGTCAAGGGCATCAGCTGCCACGGCAGCGCGCCGGAGCGCGGCAAGAACGCGATCTATATGATGGCGGATATCCTTCAGGAAGTGCGGGAGCTCAATGAGCGGCTGCACTATGATCCGTTCCTGGGCAAGGGTACGGTCACGGTGAGCGAGATTTTCTACACATCGCCGAGCCGCTGCGCGGTGGCGGACGGCTGCTCCATCTCGCTGGACAGGCGGCTGACGGATGGCGAAACCTACCAAAAGGCGCTGGAGGAAGTGGCCAGCCTGCCCAGCTGCCAGAAGTATGATGCGCAGGTGAGCATGTACCAATACGCGCGCCCGAGCTGGACGGGGCTCACGTACCCCACGGACTGCTACTTCCCCACGTGGGTGATCCCGGCGGAGCATGCGGCGACGCTTGCCATGGTGGAGAGCTTCCGCGGGATGTATGGCGAGCCCAAGGTGGACAAGTGGACGTTCTCGACCAACGGGGTGAGCATCATGGGTCGCTATGGGATCCCGTGTATCGGGTTTGGCCCGGGCGCGGAGGCACAGGCGCACGCGCCCAATGAAAAGACCTGGAAAGCGGATTTGGTAAAGTGCTGCGCGGTCTATGCGGCCATGCCAACGCTGTACTGCAAGTAAGGTTAAATGGTGTGGTGCCCAATGAGCGGGTTTCCAAAGGGGGTCACCCCCT
>LVAR01000111.1 GCA_001604115.1 Clostridiales bacterium Firm_12
CAGGAGCCAAGCAATTGCCCAGCTCCTGTTTTTGAAACCATCATGGGGTCAAGGGGTCACTGACCCCTTGTGGGGTGCGGGGCAACGCCCCGCACGTCCCCACCCCGTGCATCCCCGCCCCCGACCGCCCCAGTCCTTTCCCGCTCCATCGCTGCGGCCAGCGCCTGCGCGGCGGCCGTGGGCGGCGCAGCGTCCGCCTTGGCCTGCTCGGCATCAAAGCGCAGGCCTGCGGCCTGGAAAAGTGGCATGGCAGCTTGCCGCGCCAGCGCGGCTTCGGCCTCGGTAAAGGGCGCAGGCGGTTTTTCCGTAGGCTTGGCTGCGGGCTTGGCGCCAGAGCGCTTTGTGTAACGCTCTTCCTCGCTGAAAACGCAGCCGCAGTACTTTTGCATGTATAGCGCCAGGGCGCGTGCCTGCGCCTGCCCATCCCGGAACCCGGGTCTAAAATCCCGGTACAGGAAGGCAACGCCAAATTCCGCTGCGGCCTGCTCGGCTGCGGCGCGCAGCAGGGCATGATCCTGATAGGGGCTCACAAACAGCGTGCTGGTAAAATGCGTAAAGCCGTGCGCGCGGGCATAGCGCGCCGTCTCACGCATGCGGGCTGCATAGCAGGTGACGCACCGCGCGTCCATATCTTCGGCCACGGCGCGGACGAACGGGCGCAGGCCGTAGGCATCGTGCATTTCCAGCGCCATGCCGATTTGCGCTGCGTAGCTTTGCAGCGCATCCCGCCGGGCGCGGTATTCCGTCAGGGGGTGGATGTTCGGGTTGTACCAAAAGCCCGTAGGCTCAATGCCCTCGGCACGCAGGCTTTGGATGCATGCAATGGAGCACGGGGCGCAGCAGATGTGCAGCAGCAGTTTCAAAACGGGTCGCCTCCTCGCAAGGCTATCAGCCAGATCATCAGGATGCAGGTGCGCCTGCCCCCAGAGTATACCACATCCCCCGGCGGCGCGGTACCCTGTTTGCATTTGCGCCGGGCTGTGGTATACTGGCCGTGATAAAGGAGATGAGCCCCATGAACCGTTTTGTGCGTACCCTGTGCCTTGCGCTTGCCCTGATGCTGGCCTTGCCCGCCGGGCTTGCGCTTGCCGCTGACGATACCGCCGCGCAGTTCCAGGCCGCCGCCGCCGCGCTGCAAAGCCCGCAGGCCGCTGCGCTTGCGAGCGGCGAATATACCCTGCGCCTGGGCGATAGCGCCTATGTGCCCAGCATCGCCCCGGAAATCACGCCCTTTGATGCGGAGCCCGCCGCCCCGCCGGAGGTGCGCGGCACCTTTGACAGCAGCGATGCATCCGTTGTGTCCGTGGATGCAGCCGGCCGCATGACCGCCAACGCAGAGGGGGAGGCAACCGTCACCTACCATGCCCCGGAAGGCGATGCGGCCTTTACCGTGACCGTGCAGGCAGATGCCATGCCCGAGGCCATCAAGGCGCTCATTTATGTGGCCAACCGGGAGTATTACGCCGTGCAGCGCGCGCGCCTGCCCAAATACAACCAATACGCCAAATGGTATTACGGCAAGAAAAAAGAGGTGGGCTGGTGCTCGGTTTTCACCATCTGGTGCGCCAACGCCAGCGGAACCGAGCCCTTGAAGGAAGCCCCGCTGACTGCCGTGCCGGACAGCGGCATCCTGCTGTTTCGGGAAGGGCAGGTGGGCAACCAATATGATGGCTTCCAGAAATTCGGCCGCTTTACGGGCGTGCCCCGGCCGGGCTATATGGTCATCTATGGCGATCTGAGCAACGGGTACCGCACCACGCACGTGGGCATCGTGGTGGATGCGCAGGACGTGGGCGGCGGTCAGTACCGCGTGACCACGGTGGAAGGGAACATGAGCAACTCCGTCAAGCGATATACATACCTGTATGACAGCACCAAGGCAAACCATACCGTGGGTGTGGAGAAGGGCAAAAAACTCCAGCGCAACATGGCCGAGCTGCCCGAGGCCGAGCAGAGCGATCCGCTCGTACAGTATACCCTGCACACGGATCATTGGTGCGTGTTCGGCTTTGGCGCGACCTGGGAGTAAGCCCGCAGGCCTGCGCAGCGGTGCATAGGCGGCTGGCAATGCAAGGCTAATCCCGGTCAGGCACAGGGGTTACCCATGTGCCAAAACGCCCGCCGGATTTGCGCAGCGGTGCGGTGCAGGCTTGCGCCAACGCACCGGGTAAAAATGCGCAGGCCATATGGCAAAACGTTTTCAAGCCTATCCCCTTGCGCGCGCCTTGCAGTGCACTGGCCAAATGCACGGCCTATCCCCTCAAAAATTTCGGAATTCGGTTTCTAACATCGGCGATTGTGATATACTTATTAGGACTGAATAACGATTCATCGCCGCCCGGAATCGACCCCCGGGCTTCATGCGGCGTCACGGTGCACCTGCACGGCGCAGCGCGATGGATTGATTTTGAAGGAGGAAAAAAATAATGAAAGATCTCAAAGGCACCAAGACGGAAGCGAACCTGCAAGCCGCATTCGCCGGGGAAAGCATGGCGCGCAACAAGTACACCTACTATGCATCCAAAGCTCGCAAGGATGGCTATGTGCAGATCGCCAATTTGTTTGAAGAGACGGCCAACAACGAAAAAGAGCACGCCAAGCTCTGGTTCAAGCTCCTGCATGACGGCGACGTGCCCGCCACCGAGCAGAACCTGCTGGACGCCGCCCAGGGCGAAAATTATGAGTGGACCGATATGTACGCCCGCATGGCCGAGGAAGCCAAAGCCGAGGGCTTTGACGCCATCTCCGAGATGTTCAACCGCGTGGCGAAGATCGAGAAATCCCATGAGGAGCGCTATCGCAAGCTTCTGAGCAACATCCAGGATGGCCTGGTGTTCAGCCGTGAAGGCGATATGGTCTGGATCTGCTCCAACTGCGGCCACCTGGTCGTGGGCAAGAAAGCGCCGGAGCTGTGCCCCGTGTGCAAGCATCCCAAGGCGTATTTTGAAATCAAAGCCAGCAACTATTGACAACCTTACGTATTACCCGCACAATCAAGGGGATGGCCTGCAGTGGCCGTCCCCTTTTTTCACGCGGCGGCGCGGGCGCTCTTTCGTGTTAGCCCGGACCCGCGCGTGAGCCAACCATCCTGAATCCTGGGAGGTGCAGCCCATGCGCGTGGCGCACATCAACGTTACTTCGGGGCTGAGCACGGGACGCATTGCCACGGATATCCTCACAGTGCTGCAGGAGCTGGGGCACACAGGCCTTTTGTGCTACTCGCGCGGCTATCCGCCGCAGGGCGTGCCCAGCTACCGCATCGGCAACCGTGCGGATGTGCTCCTGCACGCGCTGGGCGCACGGCTGCTGGATCGCGCCGGGTTTTTAAGCCGCATGGCCACCCGCCGCCTGACCCGCCAGCTGGCGCTGTACCGGCCGGATGTGGTGCACCTGCACAACCTGCACGGCTATTATGTGGACATCCGCACACTGCTGCAGTGGCTGGCCAAGGCCGGCATCCCCGTAGTGTGGACACTGCACGACTGCTGGGCGTTTACCGGCCACTGTGCCTACTATACCTGGCGGCGCTGCGATCGTTGGCGCGAAGGCTGCGGCCAGTGCCCGCAGCTGCACGCCTATCCGGCCAGCCTGATCGTGGATCAATCCCGCCGCAACTGGCGGGAAAAGCGCCAAGCCATCCGCCGCCTGCCAAACCTCACGCTGGTCACGCCCTCGCTGTGGCTGGGTTCAGAGGTCAAGCGCTCTTTTCTGGGCAAGCGACCCATCCGCGTGATCCCCAGCGGAATCGATCTGCAGGCCTTCCGCCCCAATGACGAGCCTGAGCTGCAGGAAGATCTGGTCAAGCGCTACAACCTGTCCGCGCTGGCCGGCAAGCACATCCTGCTGAGCGTGGCCAGCACCTGGGAGCCGCGCAAGGGGCTTGACGATCTGATGGCGCTGAGCGAAGTGCTCCCCGAAGGGATGATGATCCTCGCACTGGGGCTGACGCCCGCGCAGTGCGCCAACCTGCCCCAAGGAATGCTGGGCATCCCCCGCACGGAAAATTTGCGCCAGCTGCGCGCCCTCTACACCGCCGCGGATGTTTGCCTGAGCCTGAGTCATGAGGAAACCCAGGGCATGACCCTGCTGGAGGCGCTGGCCTGCGGCACGCAGGTGGTGTGCTACGCGGCCACCGCCCTGCCGGAGCTGGTGACCCCCGAGGTAGGCATCGCTGTGCCGGAAGGGGACATCCCCGCCGTGGCCGAGGCCTGCGCTCGCCTGTGCGCCGCCCCCAAAACGTCCCACGCCTGCCGCGCCCGCGCCCAGCAGTATGAAAAGCGCGCGCAGTTTGCCCAGTATGTGGGGCTGTATGAGGAGCTGGCGGGCGGAAGGTAGGGGGTTGCGCTGGTGTTGATGCCTGATGCCTTGGCACAGAGATCAGACTATTTCCAGCAGCTGGAATTGTATACAACTGTTGCATAGGTTGCGCAGCTATGCTATAATAAACTACTGGCGTAAAACAGCATCAGAACCTTGAAAATGTCGCGCACAGGGTTTTCACAAGGGAGGGAACGCAAGTGGTTGCAAATCGAGATCGCGTGAAGTCAAACCAGGATTCCGGCCGCAACTGTGACGGCGCTTTGCGAGATGGAACCGCCCACCTATCCGCTCTGCTGGCTAACGAAAACTATGCGCAGGTGCACAGAGCCATTCAAACCTATGGCATCGAACTTAACACAGCCGTTGTTGTGCGTGATTGCAAACGCTGCAGCCGCATCACCCATAGGCGTCTTTCCAAGTAAATAGCATGTAAACCGTCATGAAGGATGGTGAAAGACTTGGTTGTGACTCAACCAACGCTATTTTTGCTTGCCGGTCCCAACGGCAGCGGAAAATCCACCATCGCTTATACGTTACGTCAATCCTATCCAGCTCTTGCCTACATCAGTGCCGATGATTTGGCCACAACGCAATTCAAGCATATTGCGGATGCCGAATCTCGGCACTATGATTATGCCACCCAGCAGGCGGAAGCAGATGTTCTCCAGGCCATTGCCCACCACACAAGCCTAATTTTTGAAACGGTGCTTTCCTCGGATTATAAGTGGCATCTTCTGGATGCGGCACGTCAGGCAGGCATGAAAAGCGCCTCCGTGTTTGTATCTACCTGCAATGTACAAATTAATCTGGCCCGTGTTGGCAAACGCGTACAAGCCGGTGGGCATGACGTTCCTGCCGACAAGGTGATCTCCCGCTATGCACGTTCTATGGCACGGCTGGGAAAGCTGATCCTAATGTCAGACGAATGCTATGTCTACGATAATTCCATCGACGGGCAAAAGCCGACGCTTCAATTTGCCAAGGTGAGAAATGAGCACTTCCTTGTACGGGGAGAAGGTGCTTTTTCTTGGGTCGGGGCGCTGTACCAGCAGTGGTGCAAGGAGGGTATTTGCACCTATGACGATACATACGGCATCAACATGAAAAAAATGCGCATGTTGGATATGCAGCGCTATGAAAGCTGATCTCCTGCCCCCATACAAGTCAGTGCTGTGCACAAAAAAACCCGGAACACAGACCCTGTGCTCCGGGTTTACTTGACCCACAGTGCCGCCTTACGGCTCACTTTGCGCTTTCCACGATCTTCTTGAACGCTTCGGGGTCATTGACGGCGATGTCCGCCAGCATTTTCCGGTTGATGGTGATGTTGTGCTTCTTCAGCCCGTTCATGAGCACAGAATAGCTCATATCATTCAGGCGGGCGGCAGCGTTGATACGGGTGATCCACAGGCGACGGAAGTCGCGCTTGCGCATCTTGCGGCCTTCATAAGCATAGCGAAGGCTGCGGGCAACCTGCTCGGACGCCGCGCGGTACTGACGGGATTTTGCGCCAAAATAGCCTTTGGCAAGCTTGAGCACCTTGCGGCGCTTCTTGTGAGCATTCACGGCTCTCTTAATGCGTGCCATGTTTCCTTCCTCCTAAACAAATCAGCGAAGCCTTATTTGTAGGGCAGCAGCTTGTGGATGGTGCGGGCCTCGGCCGAGTTATCCACAATGCCGTCCGCGCGCAGGTGACGGGTGCGCTTGGTGGTCTTGAGGTGCACCTGATGGTTGGCGTTCATCTGCTTATGCTTCACTTTGCCATTCTTGGTGAAGGAGAAACGCTTGGCAGCGCCGCGGTGGGATTTTTGCTTGGGCATGGGGGTTGTCCTCCTCTCCATATGGATACCGCGCCCCGGCTTGACCCGGGCACGGAAGGAGCCGGGCTTTCGCGGACAAATGCGCCGCGGGGCTGCGGGTCCTTCAGGTCAAATCATATTTTCGCTTTCGCGCTTGACCTTCTTTTTGGGTTGAGCCTTGGGCTCGGCGGGTTTTTCGGTCTCGGCCGTCTGTGCCTCCGCCATGGCTTTGCGCTCCTGGGAGCGCTCGGCAAAGCTCTTTTTCTCAGCTTTGGGCGCAAGGATCATGATCATGTGGCGGCCTTCCAGCAAGGGGCGGCGCTCCACGTTGCCGTACTCCTCAATGCGCCTGGCAAAATCCATCATGATCTGCATACCGATGTTCGTATGCGCGATTTGGCGGCCACGGAAGCGGATGCTCACTTTGACCTTATCGCCATCCTCCAGGAACTTGACGGCATTTTTGAACTTGGTCTGCACGTCGTTTTCCTCAATGGTAGCGGAAAGTTGCACCTCTTTGAGCTCCACGATGCGCTGGTTCTTGCGCATTTCCCGCTCGCGCTTGGACTGTTCAAAGCGGTGCTTGTCATAGTCCATGAGCTTGCACACGGGCGGTTGCGCGCCGGGCACGATCTTGACCAGATCCATCCCGGCCTCCTCGGCTTTGGCCATCGCCTGCTGCAGGCTCATGACGCCCAGCTGCTCGCCTTCTTTGCCGATCAGGCGCACTTCGCGGTCGTTAATTTCCTCGTTGATCATCGGCTCGTTGTTGATATCCATACACCTCCGTTTGGAATTGGGGCGCCCTCTTGCCCCGGTGGACAAAAGAAAAACGCCGGGCATACTACCCGCCGCATTCACGTACCACCGCAGTCTTTTGTGCTGCGACCTGTGCAATATGCTCGCACGGTGAGAAGCGGGTAGCCTCTACTTACGCAAAACAGTATACCACGCCTGTGCGCGCGTGTCAAACGTTTTTGCGTATTTTGGCGGCGGCGCCATGCAACCCTGTGCCCGCGTGCGCGCCAAGCCTTGGCAGCCATGGTTTTCCTTGCTTCCATGGGGTAGTTCTGTTATAATCTACAAAGATCATCCGCCCAGCCAGCGTATGGAAGGAGTTACAGCCACGCGGCATCACAAGCATCGGCTGTAAGCAAAGCGTGACATGAAGCTGAAAAAATGGTTTGCACCCGTGGTCGCTACCATTGCCATCCTGGTGCTGATCCGGATCGCCGTTGCGGACTATTCGGGCGATCTCGGTGGGGATTGGCACGGCGATGCCACGCTTTGGAATACTGGCTGGCACATTGCCGCAGACGGCGTCCAAACAGAGGAAAGCAGCGTTCCCCTCCGCATAGCGGGCAGCGGGCAGGCGCTGGTCAAAACATTGCCGGAAACCCTTCACAGCAACACGTATCTGTATGTAAAAACCAATTATCAGGTCTTGCACGTCGATGTGGCAGGCGTTGCTTTGCCCGTGGAAAACATCCATAGCCAGCACCCCGGCTTTGCGCGGTGCGACATGCCCTGGTCTGCCGTCGCGCTTGCGCCGGAGCTGGCCGGGCAGCAGCTGCGCCTGTCCTTCAGCAATACCGGCAACAAGCCGTTTGCCGAGGTGTATGACGTGCGGCTGGGCATGCCGGCGCGCATCCAGCTTTCGCTGCTGCACAAGGCGCTGCCGGGCGTGATCCAGAGCCTGCTTGTGGCGCTGGTGGCCATTGCCATGTTTGCCTATGCGCTGCTGGAGGCGCGCCATAACAAGCACAGCCTGGCAGCGGAGTACCGTTACCTGCTGCTGTTTGTGCTGCTGTGCGGCATCTGGTTTTTTACCGATACGGACATCAGCGCCGTGAGCTATCTGGGCAGCGCCACCTACCTGCTGATCAACCTTTCCAGCTGCATGCTCATGCCCTTCCCCTTTCTGCTGTTCTGCCGCTCGCTGGGCAAGCCTTTCCGCCGGCTGAGCACGGTTTCCATGGCGGTGCTGGCCGGGCTGCTGGCGGTGCACGCGGCGCTGTGGGTGGCAGGCGTGTCGGTGCTGTGGATCAGCGTATCCATCTTCGCGCTGGCGTGTGTGTGCATCTGCCTGGCGCTGATGGCGGCCTACCTGCGCCACCGCGAGCAGCTGGTGCACCAATCCACCCTGCGGGCGGGCATTTGGGTGATCAGCATCGCGGGGCTGGTCACGGCCGTGCTGTACGCCTTTTTCCCCATGGAAGATATTTTTATGCTGTTCCGCTTTGGCACGCTGGTGTTTCTGGTGCGCATCACCACCTCGCTGCTGCGCAGCAATGTGGAAATGATGGTCAGCGCCCACCGCTTTGAGGAGCTGCGCATCCGGGAGGAAGAATACCGCATCGCTGTGCGCCAGAGCGATAAATATGTGCTGCGCTTTGATATCCGCCGGCGCAGCATCACCCAGGGGGAGCTGCCCACGCCGCTCTTTGGCGATACGCCCACCATCGACGGCATGCCGGAAAGCATGATCCGCTCCGGCGCGGTCGCCCAGGAGAGCATCGCGGATTTTCGCGCCTTCTTTGCGGCGGTGGTGGCCGGCCAGCCCAGCGGCAGCGGCACGGCCTGCCTGCGCAACCAGGAGGGCGCGTTCACCTGGTACCATGCGGATTATACCACCATCTTCAGCGAGGACGGCGAGCCCCTGCAGGCGGTCATCTCCTTTTATGACATCACCGCGCAGCGGGAACGGGAAATCGCCTTTCAGAAATGGAAGCAGAGCTATGCCGAGATGCCCGTGGAAGGCATGGTCTATTATGAGTTTGACCTGACCCGCGATGTGTACATCCGGGAGGCCGGCAAAATGCTCCCGGCGCTGCCGGCCGAGGCGCGCGGCACCCTGGCCCAGGCGGTGGATCACCTGGCCGACCATGCGGTGTTCCCGGCGGACGATCAGTCCTTCCGTACGTTTTTCAGCCGCAGCCGCCTGCTGGAGGCATTTGAGCACGGCATCCGCAGTGATAAGATGGAGCTGCGCCGCACGGATGAGCAGGGCAAATCCCTATGGACGCTTGCCAGCGTGCAGCTTATTTCCGACCCCTATTCCCACAGTGTGCAATCCTTCCTGCTGCTCAAGGACATTGATGAACAAAAGCGAAACGAGCTGCTGGTGCGTGCCCGCTCGGTGAGTGATCCGCTCACCGGCCTGCTCAACCGCAGCGCTTTTGAGGAGCAGCTCATGGAGCTGCTCACCCGGATCGAGCCGGAGGGCGTGCATGCGCTGCTCATCATTGATGTGGACGGGTTCAAGCGCGTGAACGATACCTTTGGCCACCATTACGGGGACACTGTGCTCATCGACATCGCAGGCGTTTTGCGCGCCATGATGCGCAATGATGATTTGATCGGCCGCATCGGCGGGGATGAGTTCATGGTTTGCCTGAAAAACGTGCGGGAGGGCTCCGGGTTTCTGGAGCGGCGCGCGGCCTTCATCTGCCAGTCGCTCACCAAGCAGTTTGGCACGGATGTGGCCATCTCCGGCAGTGTGGGGCTTTCGCTCTACCCGCGGGACGGGCGCAATTTCTCGGAGCTGTACCTCAAGGCCGATAAGGCGCTGTACTATGCCAAGCACCACGGTAAAAACCGCTACGTTTTTTACCATGACGGCCTGGCGCAGGGGGATGCCAACGGCTTTTCCGATCCGGTGCACCCTGCGCCGGAGGCGGCTCTGCGCGCGCCGGTCATCAACCGGGAGCCGCAGCGCACCCTGCTCATTGTGGATGATCAGGAAATGAACCGGGAATTGCTGGGCGAGATCTTCCGGGACGATTATCAGCTCCTCTTTGCCGAGGATGGGCAGCAATGCCTGGATCTGCTGCTGCGCAGCGAGACCCCCATTTCCGCAGTGCTGCTGGATTTGATCATGCCCGGGCTGGGCGGCCTGGCGGTGCTGGAGCGCATCCAAAACGATGCCTACCTGGCCTCCATCCCCGTGATCATCACCTCCGCCGCGGAGGAGATGGAGTTCAGCCTCAAGGCCATCGAGCTGGGCGCGGTGGATTTTGTGAGCAAACCGGTGGATGCCCGCCTGGTGCGCCTGCGCGTGAAAAACGCCGTGCACAAAAGGGAAAATGAGGATCTGCGCGCGCAAAACCGCTACCTGCTGCTGCAAAAAAGCGATGAGAGCCGCCACCAGGACGAGCTGCGCTACCTGGCCGAGCATGATTCCCTGACCAACCTGCACAACAAGAGCACCTTCTACCGCAAAACACGCCAAATGCTGGAAAAATACCCCGATACGCAGTTTGTGATGATCGCCTTTGATATTGAGAAATTCCGTATCATCAACGATATTTTCGGCCACGAGGAAGGCGACCGCCTGCTGCAATACCTGGCGCAGCGCACCCAGGCGCTCTACTCGGTGCCATCCACCTTTGCGCGCATCGACGCGGACAACTTTGCCCTGTGCACGCCGTATGACCAAACCGCCCTGCGCCTGCGCCTGACGGAAAACGATCAGGAGCTTAAGGCGTATGATCTTTCCTTTGACATTATCCTGGCCTATGGGCTTTACATCATCGACGACCGGAGCCTGCCCGTGAGCATCATGCATGACCGGGCGGAAATGGCCAAGCGTACCATCAAGGGCAACTACCTGCGCCGCTTTGCCTATTATGACGATACCCTGCGCCAGGAGCTGCTCTCGGAGCTGGACATCGTAAACAACATGAACGCCGCACTGGAAAGGCAGCAATTTGAGGTGTACCTGCAACCCAAGTGCACCCTGGCCACCGGCGAAATCGTGGGCGCAGAGGCGCTGGTGCGCTGGAACCACCCCACGCGCGGGGTGCTCTCCCCCGGCGAGTTTGTGCCCATTTTTGAGAAAAACGGCTTTATCATGAAGCTGGATGCGTGGGTATGGGAGCAGGTGTGCATACTCCTGCGCAAGTGGATGGATCAAAACGGCGGCAAGCCGCGCCTGCCGGTGAGCATGAACGTGTCCCGCGTGAACATCTATAACCCCCAGCTGGTGAGCACCCTTACCAACCTGGCGCAGCGCTACGGCGTGCCGCCCCGGATGCTGGAGCTGGAAATAACCGAAAGCGCCTATGCGGAAAACGCCAAGCAGCTTACCGATATGGTGGCCGAGCTGCGCTCCCGCGGCTTTGTGGTGGAGATGGATGACTTTGGCTCCGCCTACTCCAGCCTGAACATGCTCAAGGAAATCTCCGTGGACTCGCTCAAGCTGGACATGCGCTTCCTCTTTGGCAGCGATGCAGACGGGCGCGGCGGCACCATCCTGAGCAGCGTGGTGCGCATGGCGCGCTACCTGTCCCTGCCCATTGTGGCCGAGGGAGTGGAAACCGCCGAGCAGGCGCGCTTCCTGCACACCATCGGCTGCACGGTGGGTCAGGGGTATTACTACTACCGCCCTATGCCCGTGCCGGAATTTGAGCGTTTGCTGGCGACGCACCCGTTGGTGCCGCTGGCCGATGCACGGGAAATGTACCACGAATCCGCTATGCGCCGTGTGTGGAGCATTGATGGGGATTTCAGCCTGATGCTGTCCACCATCCCCTGCGCGGCCAGCCTGTGCGAGCTGTGCGGCGAGCAGATCGAGATCCTGCGCATCAACGAGGAGTATCTCGCCCTCACGGGGGATTCCCTCTCCCGGGTG
>LVAR01000112.1 GCA_001604115.1 Clostridiales bacterium Firm_12
GGGGGCGCCAGCCGGCCAAGCCTGCGCGCGCTTTGTACCAGGATACCGCCCGCCGGTTGCGGCTGGGTATGCCGCTGTGGCAGCCCGCCAGGCCGCAAGCCGCCCACCGCCGGGCGCAAGCGCCGCACTGCAATGACCAGGGCGGTCTATGCCATGGATGGCAAGGGGGTATCGCAGTGGAAAAAACATTTGATCATCTTTTGGGGCTCAATGCCCGTAGCGCGCTGGCCATATTGCGCAGCGCAGGCATCGGCGATGTGCGCGTGACCCTGACGGGCGCGCCGCCCATGGCGGGCAAGCGCGCGCCGGAATGCCTGCCGCAGGGCGAGCGCCGCGTGAGCGCGATGCAGGCCATCGCCAGCCAGTTTTCGCTGGGCGATGATGAAGAGGAAGCATCCTTTGACCCCATCCTGGATGATGCGCTGGACGAAGGCATGCTGGTGGAAAGCCGCGTGGTGGCCGTGCGGGACGATGGGCGGCTGCTCATCGTGGCACGCTTTCACACAGGGGAGCCCACACCTTGCCCCATCGAATGATGCGGGCTGCAAGCAGCGCCGTGCGCGCACCCGCAACGGGTGCGCCGCGGCCTTTGCACGTGTGGGCCTTCGCGGCGCTGCCGCCGCGCCCTGCCCCCGCACCTACCCCCACCCAACCGACAGGAGGCCGCGATGGACACGATTTCCCTTGACGTAAACCGCCTGCCCCGCCATGTGGGCATTATCATGGATGGCAACGGCCGCTGGGCGCAGCGCCATAAGCTCAAAATCGCCATGGGGCACCGCGCGGGCACGGAAGCCCTGCGGGAGATCATCCGCAATTCCAGCGACATCGGCATCCAAGTGCTCACGCTGTATGCGTTTTCCACGGAAAACTGGTCGCGCTCCAAAGCCGAGGTAGATGCGCTGATGATGCTCCTGCTGGAGTTTTTCCAAAGCGAGATCGATGAGCTGGATCAAAAGCAGGTGCGCATCCTCATCCTGGGCGATAAGGACGGCCTGCCCCCCGCCCAGCGGGATGCGTTGCTGCGTGCGGAAGCCCGCACCGCGCACAATACGGGTTTGAAGCTGAACATCGCAGTCAATTACGGCAGCCGTGCGGAAATCGTGCGCGCTGCCCGGCTGCTGGCGCAGGATGTGGCCGCGGGCGTGCTTGCGCCGCAGGACATCGACGAGGCCGCGCTGGAAAGCCGCCTGTATACCGCCGGAGATCCGCCGGTGGATCTGCTCATCCGCACCAGCGGGGAAATGCGCCAGTCCAACTTTCTGCTGTGGCAGTGCGCCTATGCGGAGTTTGTGTTTCCCACAGTGCTCTGGCCGGATTTTGATCTGGCCGCCTATCATGCGTGCATCGCGGCGTATCAGGGGCGCTCCCGGCGCTTTGGCGGCCGCGCGGAGGCTTGAGCCCGACGCGCCCGTACTCCCTCAATCCATGCGTAAAGGAAGGTTCCGTTATGAGGCAGAGAATCGTCACCGGGTCGCTGATGCTCGTCGCGCTGGCGGTCTTGCTGTTTCTGGGCGGCTGGTATTTTGCGGTGGGCGCTCTGTGCGCCATCACCCTTTGCATCCATGAGGAGCTGCATGCCCTGCGCCTGCGCGGGCACCACCCCGTGGGCTGGACCAGCTACGCCGCGCTGCTGATCAGTGCGCCGCTGATGATGTACTTCAGCTCCGTGGTCATCATCCCCACGCTGACGCTGATGATTTTTATGGTGCTGCTGCACATCATGCGCCGGGAGGAGCCCGCCCCCACCCTTATGGATGTGATGGTGAGCGCCTTGCCGCTGCTTACGCTGGTGCTGCCCGGGATGTGCCTGTTCGGCATTTTGGACACGCCCCTGCGCCGCATGCAGGCCATGCTGCTGACGATGGTGTTCGCCATCGCCGTCGGCGGGGACACCTTTGCGCTGTTTGTAGGCACATGGATCGGCGGCAAAAAGCTGTGCCCGGGCATCAGCCCCAAAAAAACGGTGGCAGGCGCCATCGGCGGGCTGCTGGGCAGCATGCTGCTGAGCTGGTTGGTGGGGTTCGTGTTCAGCCATGTGCTGCCTACACAGGCTTTCCCGCCTGCATGGGCCAATGTGCTGGTAGGGTTTGTGGGCGGCGTGGCCGCGCAAATGGGCGATCTGTTCGCCAGCCTGGTCAAGCGCCACTGCAACATCAAGGATTTTGGCACGCTGTTTCCCGGCCACGGCGGCATGCTGGACCGAATGGACAGCATCCTGTTTTCCGCCATCATTGTGTACAGCTACCGCGTGCTGGTCATGACCTACATACCGGCCTGAGTTGCGGCTGCGGGCATCGGTGGGCTCGCCCCCACGCAGCATGGCGCAAATGCGCCCGCGCCCTTGACAAGCCGCCGCGCATCTGCTATTCTAACCCAAACCCTACGCCAAAGGAGGGACGACGATGGTCTTGCGTATGCGAATGCTTCGCCCGTGCGTCAGTCGCCCCGATAGCGGTCGTGGGTGAACGCTTTGGCGTTCGCATTTTGCCTTGTTGCAAGCCCCTCCCGCACGGGATGGGCTTGTTTTTGTATCGGCGGTTAACCGCCGGGCAGGCAGGCTGGCGCTACGGGCTTTGCATACACCGGGCACGGCGCCCCTGCGCCGATGTTCCACGTGAAACACCAGGCCCTGCGCTGATGCGCCCGCCCGCCATGCGGCCATGCCGCACCCCACATTACCGAAGGAGGACGCCCCATGCCAGTCAAAATCCCCGATGCCCTGCCCGCCACCAGGATCCTGACGGAGGAAAACGTCTTTGTCATGACGGAAAAACGTTCCCAGACGCAGGACATCCGCCCGCTCCGCATCGCCATTTTGAACCTGATGCCCACCAAGGAAAAAACCGAGACGCAGCTCTTGCGGCTCATTTCCAACTCCCCCTTGCAGGTGGAGATCACCCTGCTGCGCACCGGCACCTACGAGGCCACCCACACATCCCTGGATTATCTGGATACGTTTTACCGCACGCTTTCCGATGTGGAAAACGAGTTTTTTGACGGGCTCATCATCACCGGCGCGCCGGTGGAAAAGCTGGATTTTGCCGATGTGCTGTATTGGGAGGAGCTCACCCGCGTGATGGACTGGGCGGATCAGCGGGTGTTCAGCACGCTGTTCATCTGCTGGGCGGCGCAGGCCGGGCTGTATTATCATTACGGCATCCAGAAGCATCCGCTTTCGCAAAAGCTCTTTGGCGTGTTTGACACCAGCATCACCGATCCCTATGACCGCCTGCTCTGCGGGCTGGATGATACCTTCACCGTGCCCATGAGCCGCCATACCGCGCTGGATGAGGAAGCCCTGGCGCGCTGCGCGGAGGTCACGGTGCTGGCGACCTCCCCGGAGACGGGCGCGGCGCTGGTGCGCAGCAAGGATGGGCGGCGCGTGTTTGCCACCGGCCATAGCGAGTATGATCGGGACAGCCTTGCCCATGAATACACCCGCGATGTGGCCAAGAACCTGCCCATCGACCTGCCCCGGCACTACTACCCCGGGGATGACCCCACCCAGACCCCGCCGCTGCGCTGGCATGCGCACGCCAGCGTTTTGTTCAGCAATTGGCTCAACTATTTTGTCTATCAGGAAACGCCTTTTGACCTGCGGCAAGGGTTTGCCCCGCTCAAAACACATTACGAAAACAGCCAGTCCTGATCTTTCCTCTGCACTCCCTGCCCTTGCCTTTGCCGGTATGAAAGGAGATCGCCCATGCAGATCGTTACCCTGCTCTCATCGCCCGGGGTGCACATCAGCTGTGAAGTGTTCCCGCCCAAAGATTTTGCCAAGGTGGATGAGGTCAAGGCCGTGGTTGCGGACATCGCCGCGCTCACGCCCGCCTATGTGAGCGTGACCTACGGCGCGGCGGGCAACACGCCGCAGTTCACCCGGGAAATCGCCCAGACGGTGCAGGCGGCGGGCGTGCCCGCGCTGGCGCACCTGACGTGCGTCAATGACACCATCTCCAAGATCGATGCCGTGCTGGACTCGCTGCAAGCCGCCGGGGTGGATAACGTGCTGGCCTTGCGCGGGGATATCCCCGAAGGGGCCAGTTTTCCCAGCGGGGATCACTTCACGCACGCGGCGCAGCTCGTGCGCTATGTGAAGGCCCGCGGTGGGTTTTGCGTGGGCGCCGCGTGCTACCCCGAAGGGCACCCGGAGGCTACCAGCCGTGCGCAGGACATGGATTTTTTGAAGCGCAAGGTGGATGCCGGGGTCGATTTTCTGACCACGCAGCTGTTTTTTGACAACGCGACACTGTACCATTTCATGTACCGCGCGCTCCGGGCGGGCATTGATGTGCCGGTGTGCGCGGGCATCATGCCGGTCATCAACGCCCGGCAGATCAAGCGCATCGCGGCGCTCAGCGGGGCGACGCTCAGCCCACGCTTCTGGTCGATCGTCGACCGTTTCGGCGGGGATGCCGCCTCCATGCGGCAGGCAGGCGTGGCGTATGCCACGGAGCAGATCATCGACCTGATTGCCAACGGTGTGGAAAACATCCACCTGTACACCATGAACCGTGTGGATGTGGCGCGCGATGTGTTTCGCAATCTGGGTGTGATCATCGGGAAGTAACGCAGCTGTGGGGCGGCGTTTTGCCTGTTCCCGGCAGTGTGCTGTCCCGCTCGCCTCATAGCCCTTCGGGCTGTTTGCTCGCTGGGGTTATGTATGGGGGAGGACGCGCAGGGGTGTTACCCCTGCACCCCACAAGGGCTTTCGCCTTTGACCCGGTTCCGCTGCGGCGGGGGCTGTTCCATCGCTTCGTTGTTCATGAAAGGAGAGTGCACATGCATCCATTTGTAGCGCTGCTCAGGGATAGGCTCACTTACTTTGACGGCGGGTTTGGCACCACCCTGCAGGCTATGGGACTTGCAGGCGGTGAGCAGCCCGAAAGCTGGAACCTTGCACACCCCCAGCGGGTCAAATCCGTCCATGAGGCCTATCTGGCAGCAGGGAGCGATATGGTCACGGCCAATACCTTCGGCGCCAACCCGCTGCATTTTCCGCAGGATTGGCAGGCGGTGCTGCGCGCGGGCATCCAGCTTGCCAGGGAAGCGGTGGCCCAGGCCGGTCGCGGCTATGTGGCAATGGATGCAGGCAGCCTCGGCCAGCTGATCTCCCCGCTGGGGGATCTGCCCTTTGAGGAAGCCGTGCGCATCTACCAAGCGATGGCGGTGGTGGCCATCCACGCCGGGGCGGATCTGCTCCTGGCGGAAACCATGACCGATCTCAAAGAAATCAAGGCAGCCGTGCTGGGCTACCGCGCTGCGCTGGTGGAAACGGGCGCGGCGCTGCCGGTGCTGGTGAGCATGAGCTTTGACGTGCACGGCCGCCTGCTCACAGGCGCGGATGTGGAGGGCGCGGCGGCCATGCTCACCGCCATGCAGGGCGTGGATGCGCTGGGCATGAACTGCGGCCGGGAACCCGCCGCGCTCATGGACAATGTGCGCCGCCTGCTGGCCGTGGCCGATGGAAGGCCTGTGTTTTTCATGCCCAATGCCAGCGTGCCCACCATCGTAAACGGGAAAACGGTGTTTGCCACCCAGCCGCAAGCCTTCGCGGAGGATATGCTGGCGGCGGCCAAACTCGGCGTGCGCGGGCTGGGCGGTTGCTGCGGCACCACGCCGGAGCACATCCGCGCAGTGGTGGCGGCAACCCAGGGCCTTGCGCCGCTGCCGATCCACACCGCGGATGCGGACGGCCTTGCCCCCACGCTGCTCTCCGGACGCAGCGGCACAGTCACGCTGGGTCATCGGCCGCTGATCATCGGGGAGCGCATCAATCCCACGGGCAAAAAACGCATGAAGCAGGCGCTGCGGGACGGCGATCTGGACTATTTGCTTGGCGAAGCCGCCCAGCAGCTGGATGCCGCCGCCGATGTGCTGGATGTGAATGTGGGCATGCCCGAGCTGGACGAGGTCGCTTTGCTGCCCGCCGTGGTGGAAGCTGTGCAGGCGGTAGCCGGGGTGCCCCTGCAGCTGGACACGTCCGATCCGGCGGCGCTGGAGGCCGGGCTGCGTGTGTATGTGGGCAAACCCATCATCAACAGTGTGAACGGCAAACGCCATGTGATGGATACGGTGTTCCCGCTGGCGCAGCGCTACGGCGGCGCGCTGGTGTGCCTCCTGCTGGATGAGGAGGGCATCCCCGCCACAGTGGAAGGGCGGCTGGCCATCGCCCGGCGGCTCATCGATCAGGCGCAGGCCTATGGCATCCCCAAGCGGGATTTGCTTTTTGACGGCCTCACCATGACGGTGGCCACCGATCCGCAGGCTGCGCGCGTCACGCTGGAAACCGTGCATCGCCTTACGGCGGAGCTGCGGGTCAAAACTGTGCTGGGCGTGAGCAACGTGAGCTTTGGCCTGCCCAGGCGCGGGGTCGTGACCAGCGCGTTTTTGAGCATGGCACTGGAGCGCGGGCTGAGCGCCGCCATCATCAACCCGCTGGAGGAGGCCGTGCGCGCCGCCTATGAGGGCGCCATCTCCGCCTTGGGCTATGACGAGGGCTTTGCCCGCTACTTGCAAACATACGGCGCAGCAGGCGCGGCCGAAAGCATGCCCGCTAAGGGCGCAGTGAGCACAGGCGCGGCAACCGCCGCAATGCAAGCCAAGCTCGGCGCGGATGTCGCCGCCGCGCGGGCGGCCATCCGCCAGGCTGGCGAGGCCATACGCCTTGCGGACGTGGCTTTGCAGGGGCAGGCATCCGAAGGGGCGCTGCATCGCGCTGGTGACTGCGCGGCGTGCGCCGCTGCCACCGGCGCGGGCAACCCGCAAGGCGCTAAGGCAAGCACCGATCCGCACAGCGGCAGCTCACTGGGTGCTGGCACGCGGGGCGCAGTGGGCGGGGAGCTGGGAAAACTTGACGCGCCGGGGGCAACCGCCGGGCAGCAAGCGGCCGCCGCCGCGCAAGGCGCAACCGCTTCCGCGCAGGCGAGCTTTGCGCCGCTGTTTCAGGCCATCGTGCGCGGGCTCACCAAATCCGCCGCGGATGCGGCCGCCGCCGCCATGGACGCGGGCGCAAATCCCCTTTCGGTGGTGGAGCACGGCGTGATTCCCGCACTGTCCGAGGTGGGGGCGCGTTATGAGCAAGGCGTGTTTTTCCTGCCCCAGCTCATGCAAAGCGCCACGGCGGCCAAGCAGGCCATCGCCGCCGCCACGGAGCGCATGCCGGAGTCCAGGCCATCCGCCGGGCGCACGGTGCTTCTGGCCACCGTGCAGGGGGATGTGCATGACATCGGCAAAAACATCGTGGCCACTCTGCTGGGCAGCTACGGTTTTGGTGTGCTGGATCTGGGGCGCAACGTCGCGCCCCAGGCGGTGGTGGCCGCCGCGCAGGAAGCCGGGGTGCGGCTCGTGGGGCTTTCCGCGCTCATGACCACTACAGTGCCCGCCATGCGTAAAACCATTGATTTGCTGCACGCGCAGCTCCCGCACGTCAAGGTGATGGTCGGCGGCGCGGTGCTCACCCAGGAGCTGGCGGACGATCTGGGCGCGGATGCCTATGCCGCCGATGCCATGGGTTCCGTGCGCATCGCCGGGGACATCCTCCGGGGCGCCTGAATCGCCTGCAAAGCGGGTTCCGCTGCGCGGGCTGTTCGCTCGCTTTGGCAAGCATGCAGCGGCATCAGGTTTTGGGGCTCTGCCCCAGGCCCCGTATGGGCTTTCGCCCTTGACCCATTTTCGCTGCGGCGGGGGTTTCCCGGCGTGAGAACTGGCTGTGGCGGAAGGGCTTTGCGCCTGAATTGATTGGCTGGTAGCGCTGCAATGTGCAATTGCCGCTCGCCTCATAGCCCTTCGGGCGGTTCGCTCGCTTTGGCATGTATGCTGCGGCATCAGGTTTTGGGGCTCTGCCCCAAGCCCCGCAAGGGCTTTCGCCCTTGACCCATGACCGCTGCGGCGGGGGCGGTTTTCTCTGCCTTGATCTTGCTAGGGACGGCGCTGCGGTTTTGGTGCGCAAAAACGTGGTTTTGAAGCACCGCCGGCTTGTTTTGATACAGGTACGGTGGTATAATCCCCGCGTGTCTGGCAAACAGCACGCGCACGGAGTGTCTCTCCGGGCAGCGGATTGCTTGCCAGGTCAGGGAAAATGCAAGCGGGCGGGCGCGCGGCCACGGGTGGGTGGCAGTGTGGCAACGCAGGGCTTGCGGGCATGCGCCAGGGTGCAGACCTGTGCGCGGCCGCCCTGGAGCCACCGCGGCAACGGCTGCCCGTGGGTGGCGCACTCCGCATCGCGCCGCGCAGGCGGCGTATGCACACTGATAGCGCAAGTACTCTTACGACCGCCGCTTGCCAACCGTGCGAACGCGGCGCGGGGCATGCAACACAAAATGTAATCCAGTTGCCAACAAACAAACAAAAGCAATCTGTACCAAAGCGGCGCGGTGCGCCTCCGGATCACGGCAGCGGGGCAAAGCAGCCAAGGCAGGCGGAAACGCCGCTTGGCCTTGCGCATGCATCCCGCTTGACGGATCCCATAGGATACAGTACCATAAGCCAAATGCTTAGGGATTGTGCCCGCGTGAAAGGATGTGCACCATGCAGCAGCCGGAACAAAACAAGCAGGTCAAACATTTGACGGCAGGCCAGCAAGGCTGGCAGATGGCTAAATTCCTGTTCTTCTCCGTATCGGCAGGGGTCATCCAGATCGCGAGCTTCGCGCTCATGGATTCTGTGCTTCATGCGCCCTATTGGCTGGCATACGGCGTTGCGCTGGTACTCAGCGTATTGTGGAACTTTACGTTCAACCGCCATTTTACCTTCCGCAGTGTGGAAAACATCGGCAAGGCGATGGCGTTGGTGTTCGCTTTCTATGTGGTGTTCACGCCCCTGTCCATGATCGGCGGGGAAGCGCTCACCCAGGCGGGCGCCCATGATTATGTGGTGCTGCTGGGCACCATGGTCATCAACTTTGTAACGGAGTACCTGTACCAGCGCTATGTGGTGTATCGCTACACGATCGATACCAACACCCTTGCGCAGCGCAGTGATGAAACGCACCGCGCCGAGGATCTCCAAAACCAAGCATGACCCGCACAGTGTGCACCCCTGCACACACGGGAACCGGATTTCAAAGCACAGCGCACGGCCTTGCGCCGTTTGAATGAAAAAAACCAACACAACAGCAACACACACGACATGCATGCCCCCGCAACGCTGCGGCGCGGCAGGCTTAGATAGCACAATTGCATAGCCCAACGCATCGCCTGACGATGGGTGCGCCACATGGCTGGCCGTTCCCCCTGTTTTGCGCGCCCCTCACATGCCCGGCTGGCTCAAGGCGGATCACTGCCGCAGCACGGGTCCGGTGTACAGGCTTAGCGGGAGCGTACTGCAGGCACACGCCTTTCGGTTGCCCAAACCCATACGGCGCATGCACGCCGGGCCGGCACATCTGCCGGCTTGATGCCACGGGCTGCACCCATGCAGGCCGCGCCTTCCCCCTTGCGCAAGCGCACGGTGGGCGGCTGGCGCAGGCATCGCAAAGGCGCATCAGATGCACAAACATGGCTCGGCATCCCTACTTCGCTTGCCTGAGCACGCCAGTGTGTTGCTGTTGCTTTCCACAAGGAGGTGGTCAGCATCCCCAAACATGTTCCCGGCAGGATGCAACCGGGCACAGCGCCCGCCTGCCCGCGTTACGGGGCAAACCCCAACCCGCGTGTGGCAACCCCCCCATCAACACACAGGAGGAATCCTTTTCATATGAAACAGCAACAGATCCCCATCCATGCCAACAAGGTGTTGGCCGTCCTGCTGGCGGTGGTGTGCATCATCCTCGCACTGCCCGCACTGGCCGCCAGCGGCATCATAGACCAGAGAGAAACCTTCGCCACCCAAGGCATTGAACTGATTGACCTGAGCGCGGCCAGCACGCCCGTGCATGTGACCCTGGCCGATGCGGGAACATCCGCGGCCTTCCACCTCCAAGGCGATGCGCCCAAGAAGATCTGGCTGGAAACCGACCTGACCGGCGGTGTGCTCACCGTCCGGGAGGAGCGGGAAGCCGTCGTCACCTTTGCGCAGGAGCATATGGCGCTGGATGTGACCCTGCCCGCCGATTATAGCCGGGGGCTCACCATCCGCACCGCATCGGGCGATATCACGGTGGATGCCATCACCCTCAGCCGCCTGACGCTGGACAGCACCTCCGGCGCGATCCGGCTGGCGCCCGTGCTGTGCGGGCAGGTCGCCCTCACCAGCACCTCCGGCGCACTGGATGCGCAAGGCATCACCGCGGATGCGCTCACCATCGAAAGCACATCCGGCGATGTGCGCGTTGGCGGGCTTTCTGCCCAGGATGTGAGCCTGCGCTGCACCTCCGCACAGGCAGATTTGACTTTCGCGGCCTTTGGCAGCGCACGGCTCAACGTGGTCAGCACCAGCGGGCGCATCAAGCTCACATTGCCCGCCGAGGCAGGCTTCCGTTTTGACATCACCCGTACCAGCGCCCTGATCCACAGCGATTTTGACGCAATTGCCCTCTTTGGGCAGGAGCCCGACACCCTGCGCGGGCAGGTGGGGGATGGCAGCGGCGTGGTGAGCATCGCCAGCACCAGCGGCGATATCGAGATTCTCCACCAGTAACCATACCCGGGGCTGCGCGCCCGGATGATCGGCCGGCGGCCGCAGCACCTTGGCAACAGGGTGCCGCGCCGCCGGCTTTTGCATGCCGCCACCCATGGCACACAAGGGCGCAGGGTGCTATAATAGAGGCAAACAGGCAGCGGGGCAGCCCACATTCCCTGCCCGCGCTGAAAGGAGCTGTTCCATGGCCGCCATCACCAGCACCAGAAACCCGATCATCCAGGCTGCTAAAGCCCTGCAAACCAAAGCAGGGCGCGAGCAAAGCGGGCTTTTTCTTTGCGAAGGGGAACATATGGTCGCCGAAGCGCTGCAGGCCGCCCCGCAGGATGTGGTCACCCTCTTTGTGGCCGATACCAAAGCGGCTGCTTTTGCCGGCCTGCTCAGCATGGCGCGCAGCGCGCAGGTCTATACCGTGCCGGAGCATGTGCTGGCAGCCATCACGCAGGTCAAGACGCCGCAAGGCATTGCGGCCACGGTTCGGCTGCCGCGCTCCGCTGCGCTGGATGGGCTTGGCCAGCGTGTGCTCCTGCTGGAAAACGTGCAGGATCCCGGCAATGTGGGCACCATCCTGCGCACGGCGGATGCGGCGGGTTTTACCGGCTGCGTGCTCACGCCCGGCTGCGCGGATGCCTTTGCCCCCAAAACGCTGCGGGCCACCATGGGCAGCATCTTCCGGGTGCGCATCGCCTTTGCGGCGGATGCGCCTGCAGCTGCCCAAGCCCTGTGCGCAATGGGCTATGCCGTGCTGGCCAGCCTGCTGGATGGGGATGATTTTTACGCCCGAGCCGCCTTGCCCCAGCGCGTGTGCCTGACCATCGGCAATGAAGGCGCAGGCATCACCCAAGCGCTGGCGCAGGCGGCTACCCACCGCTACAGCCTGCCTATGCGCGGCGGCGCGGAGTCGCTCAACGCGGCCATCGCGGCTGCCGTGTTCATGTACGATCTTGTGAACCGCAGCTAATCCCTCGCCCACGTTTGGCGGGCAAGCCGCAACGCCACGCCCCTGCGTGGCATGCGCACCCCCATGCCACACCGCGCCCGGCCGGCAGGGAAAAATCGGCGCAGTGCAGGCGGCCGGCTGCGCGGCAAGCAGGGCCAGGGCATGGCTTTTGCAGCCCGCGCCGCTTCAGCAATGCTGTGCGCTGCCGTTTAACTTACGCCATGGCAGCGGAGCATTTCATGCCGTGCTGGAGAATCATCTTGCTTTCAGAAACCGAACCCCGTATTCAAGGAGGCGATTTTCATGGAGAACCAATCCATCCGCTTTGGCGCGCTCCCGCCCGCCGTGCAAAACGCCATCCTGCAAAGCCAGCAGGATGAAGAAAACGGCGCGCAGGTTTATGCCTATATGGCGCGCCATGAAAAAGATCCGCACAACCGGGACATACTGCTGCACATGAGCCAGGATGAAAAAGCCCATGCCGACTATTGGCGCAGTTTCAGCCAAAA
>LVAR01000113.1 GCA_001604115.1 Clostridiales bacterium Firm_12
CGTGCCCGGCCAGCGCCCCGTGCGCCTGGACGAAAACGGCCGCCCCATCCCCATGCAGCGCCCCGTGCAGCTGGATGAGGATGGCCGCCCCATCGCGCCCCAGCGCCCCGTGCGCCTGGACGAGAACGGCCGCCCCATTCCCATGCAGCGCCCCGTGCAGCTGGATGAGGATGGCCGCCCCATCGCGCCCCAACGCCCGCAAGGCGTGCCCGGCCAGCGCCCCGTGCGCCTGGACGAAAACGGTCGCCCCATTCCCATGCAGCGCCCCGTGCAGCTGGATGAGGATGGCCGCCCCATCGCGCCCCAGCGCCCGCAAGGCGTGCCCGGCCAGCGCCCCGTGCGCCTGGACGAAAATGGCCGCCCCATCCCCATGCAGCGCCCCATGCAGCTGGATGAGGATGGCCGCCCCATCGCACCCCAACGCCCGCAGGGCGTGCCCGGCCAGCGCCCCGTGCGCCTGGACGAGAACGGCCGCCCGATCCCCATGCAGCGCCCGCAAGGTGTGCCCGGCACCCGCCCCGCGCAGGATGATCCCTACGCCGCGCGTCAGCCGGAGGGCATGGATCCCCGCCGCCGCATGCGCATGGAGGAGGAGCAGGACGAGCCTCAGCGCTTTGACCCCCGCCGCGGCTACCCCGACATGCAGCCCCGCGCTTCCGTAGAGCGCCCCGCCTATGATTTTGAGGATGAGGCCGATGAGGGCGAACCCCGCCGCCGCGGCGGCGTGCTCATCCCCCTGGTGGTGGTGCTGCTGGTGCTGGGCGGCCTGCTGGCCGGCATCGTGCTCCCGGATTGGGATGGCATGGACACCGGCCTGGGTCAGGCCATGGGCAAGATCAAAGGCGCTGTCGTGGGTATGTTTGACGGCGTCAAGACCCTCATCTTCCCCGAAGAAGAAGGGGTCAAGAGCATTTCTGTGAACCCCGCCAGCGCCACCGCACCGGTGGAGTTGGTGTTCAACGTGCAGGCATCCACCGCCGTGACCGACATCCGTATTTTGGATGCGGGCGGCGTGGAAGTGCTGGCCAAAACCCTCACGGACGGCAGCATGCTGGCCGGCGAGGTCACCCAGAACAGCCGTTATAACATCTGGACCCTGCGCTACAGCGTGGAGGATGGCTACGAGGGTGTGTTTACCGCCCAAGCCAAAAAGAAGGATGGCACGTGGGAAGAAGGCATCACGCTGGAAACCCCCGTGAGCATTGCGCCGCCCGCCGTGGTGGAGCCCCCCGTGCAGGATTTTGCCGTGGATCAGGCCGATGGCGCCACCCCCGCGGCCATCGCCTTTACGGTGGTCACCAGCCAGGACGTGACGGCTGTGCAGATCGTCAATGATTATGGCGATCCGGTGGCCGAGATGTACCTGAGCGATGCAGGCGCGCAGGTGGTGGAGGATGCCCTCACCCGCACCTGGAGCCTTTCCGCGCAGGTGGCCGATCCCTATACCGGCAGCTTTTTCGCCTGCTACCAGACCGATCATGACATCACCTTTACCCAGTCCGATTTTGAGGTGGATGTGACCTATGCCGCCGCGCAGGATGCACCTGCCGATGCCGGGAGCCTGGCAGCCCTGCAGGGCGACAGCCTGGGCGGCGATGCCCCGGCAGATGCCCCGGCCGATGGCGCGGATGCTCCGCAGGGAGCGGACGGCGCTGCCGATGCCGCCGGCGCGGATGGCGCCGATGCGCAGGCAGATGCCCCC
>LVAR01000114.1 GCA_001604115.1 Clostridiales bacterium Firm_12
GCGATGAGGCGAGCGGCACCCTCACCCAACCCCAAAGCGCAGCGGCACCCCCGCTGCGCTTTGCCGTACCCCCGCCGCAGTGGCAAAGGGTCAAGGGGCGTTGCCCCTTGTGGGGTGCGGGGCAACACCCCGCGCGTCCCCATCCCCATCCCCACCCCCGCGCCGCAACCTTGACAACTGTGCTAGAATAAGGTGTCTAATGATCTTACGTGTCTCCATGCGCCTGATTGGAAAAGGAGGCTGACCTGCCATGAATGTATCCGAAGCCATCCGCACCCGGCACAGTGTGCGCAAGTATCAACCAGGCGTGACCATCCCCCGGGAGCATATCCGGCAGATGCTGGAAGCGGCTATGCACGCGCCCAGCGCGGTCAACTCACGCCCGTGGGAATTTGTCGTGGTGGAAAACCCGGCCTTGCGCCAGCAAATCAGCGCGGCGCACCCCTACTGCCGCTCGCTGCCGGATGCATCGCTGGCGATCGTGGTGTGCGGCCTGCCGGACGCGTGGCCGGATGCACCCCCAGGCGGCATGTGGCCGCAGGACTGCGCCGCCGCAACGGAAAATATCCTGCTGGAGGCAACCGGGCTGGGCTACGGTACCTGTTGGTGCGGCGTGTACCCGCACCGGGAGCGCGCCGAGGCCATCGCGCGGCTCATCGGGGTCACATCGGTGCCGGTATCGCTGATCATCGTCGGCAAAGCGGCGGAAGTACCCAAAACACGCGGGTTTTATGACGAAAGCCGCGTCCGTTATCTGCGATAAAGCCATGCTGCCAAGCAGGCATGCCATGTGCATCGGGAGGTGCCCCGCCCATGACGCTGCAAACCCTACCCTACCCCTTTACAGTCTGCAAAGTGAGGGACGCGGGATGCATTGATCTGCAACTACCCTATACCTTTGCGGGCATCACGGATGCGGAGTGCTCGCTGGTGTGCCAGACGGCGTACACGCCAGCGCAAACCCTGGCCCGGGAGGATGGCTGGCGAGCCCTGCGCGTGGCGGGGAGCATGGATTTTGGGCTGGTGGGCGTGCTCAGCGGCATTACGGGGGCACTGGCCGCGGCCGGGGTGCCCGTGTTTGCGGTTTCCACGTTTGATACGGATTATGTGCTGGTCAAAGCAGATCGCCTGGCGGCCGCACAGGCAGCCCTGCGCGGCGCAGGCTATGCCGTTGCGTCATAACCCTACAACCCTATAACCCTACAACCCTATAACCCTACAACCCTACAGCCAAAACCGTTTGATGACGTGATACTATTTTAACTCCTTCATGCTTCATACATCGCGAGTGATTTTGTTCTATGGCGAGAAGCGGATGCGAAGGCATAGCGGGGCTATGTCGGGCTTTCGCGATGCAGCCAGGGGGCAAAAGCGCTCGCGAGATAGAAGCGTTAAGGAGTTGAAATAGTTAAAGCCCGCCATGAGCCGGGTTTTGGATAGCCATGCCCACAGGCGGGGGCATGAAGCGCTGCCGCAGCACGCCCCGCCCGGTTTGCATTTTGCCGGCAATGGGTTATAATAATGGACAATCCATATCGAGAGAAGGGGTTTTCCATGTCCTTGGAATCCGTGCGCCCCAGCTTGGAGGCCGCAGGCTTTGCGGATCGGGTAATGACCTTTGCCAACAGCAGCGCCACGGTGGAGCTGGCCGCGCAGTGCGTGGGCTGCCAGCCGGCGCAGATCGCCAAATCCCTTTCCTTCCGCACGGCGGAAGGCGCGGTGCTCATCGTGACCGCCGGCGATGCCAAGATCGACAATGCCAAGTATAAAGCGCTGTTTCACCAGAAGGCTACCATGCTTTCCCATGACGAGGTGTATGATTTGCTCGGCCTGCGCGTGGGCGGAGTGTGCCCCTTTGGGGTGAGCGCGCCGGTGTTTTTGGATATTTCTCTGCGCCGGTTTGATACGGTGTACCCCGCTGCCGGGGATGACCACAGCGCCGTGCGCCTGACCCCGGAGGAGCTGCAGGCCGCCAGCCGCGCCCAGGGCTGGGTGGATGTATGCAAAGGTTGGAACGAGGTGTAACCCATGCAGGAATCACCGCCCATTGTGCAGTTTTCCCACGTATCCATGCAGTTTCCCGGCGTGCTGGCCAATGATGATGTGAGCCTTGCCATCCGCAAAGGCGAGGTGTTTGCGCTGGTCGGCGAAAACGGCGCGGGCAAGAGCACGCTGATGAACCTGCTCTACGGCCTGCAAAAGCCTACCCTTGGTGCCATCAGGGTCAAAGGCAAGCCCATCGGCCCCCGGCATGATCCCCTGCGCGCCATGGCCATGGGCGTGGGCATGGTGCATCAGCATTTCAAGCTGGTGCCCAGCTTCAGCGTGGCGCAAAACATCGCGCTGGGCGCGGAGCCCAGGCGGCGAGGCGTGTTGTATGATATGAAAAGCCTCAACCGCGAGGTGGCGGCGCTGGGCGAGCGCTTCGGCCTGCCCGTGAATCCCACGGACACCGTGGGGGAGCTGAGCATCGGCCTGCAACAGCGGGTGGAGATCCTCAAAGCGCTCCGGCGCGGCGCGGATGTGCTCATTTTGGACGAGCCGACCGCCGTGCTCACCCCCAGCGAGACGGAGGAGCTGTTTCAGGTCATCCGCCGCATCGTCGCGGAGCAGGGCATGACGGTCATCCTGATCACGCACAAGCTGGGCGAGGTCATGCGGCTGAGCGACCGCGTGGGCGTGATGCGGCGGGGCAAGCTCATCGGCGTGGTGGATACCCCGCATACGGACGAGCGAAAGCTGGCTGCCATGATGGTGGGGCGTGAGGTGATCTTTGACGAGATCCGCGTTGGCGCGCCCAGCCCGCAAAAGGTGCTGGAGGTGCAAGCGCTTTCTGCGCTGGATGATCGGGGACTGCCGGCGGTGCGCGGCGTGAGCCTTTGCGTGCACGCCGGGGAGATCGTGGGCGTGTGCGGCGTGGAGGGCAATGGCCAGACGGAGCTTACGGAATGCATCATGGGTATGCGCCCGCAGACCGGGGGCACGGTGCTGCTCAACGGGCAGGATGTGAGCCGCCTGGACCCGCGCGGCATCCGTGCCCGCGGCGTGAGCTGGATCCCGGACGATCGCCTGCGCACAGGCCTGAGCGCTAAAGCCACCGTCACGGAAAACCTGCTGGTGGGCAAACAGCGCCGCCCGGCCTTCAGCGCGCTGGGCATCCACTTTCGCAAGCGTGCCGCGCGCCGCTATGCGCAGGGGCTGGCCGAGGCGTTTGACATCCGCTCCGGCGGGCTGGAACTGCCGGTGGGCAGCCTGAGCGGCGGCAATATGCAAAAAGCCATCCTGGCGCGTGAGTTCAGCTTTGATTCCCCGGTGCTGGTCATCAGCCAGCCGACGCGGGGGGTCGATATCGGCGCCATCGAATTCATTCATGAAAAAATATTGGAAAAACGCAACGCGGGGTGCGCCATTTTGCTTGTGAGCGCCGATCTGGATGAGCTGTTCCGGCTGTCGGACACACTGGTCACGCTGTACGGCGGGCAGATCACCGCACGCTTTGCGGCCGGGCAGGTCGATCCATCCGGCATCAGCTACTACATGACCGGCGGTCGGCAGGAAGGGGCGTTGGACGCATGAACACCGGCTTTTGGCAAAGCGTACGCACGCTGGTCATGCTCAAGCCCAAGCAAAAGCTGACCGCGCAATATCTGCTCTCGCTGGCGGTGGCGGTGGGGCTGGCTTTTTTGGTGGGTGCGGGCATCATGCTGCTGTGTGGCTTTGACCCCATCCAGTGCTACGGGGCAATGTTTCAGGGGGCGCTGGGCAAGCCGCGCGCGCTGGGCAACACCCTGGCCAAAACCGTGACCCTGTGCCTGACGGGCCTGGCCATGAGCCTGGCGGCCAAGGCGGGCATCTTTAACGTGGGCGGCGAAGGGCAGCTGTACCTGGGCGGTCTGGCGGCGGCGTTGGTGGGCGCGGGCATGGAGGGTGCGCCTGGATGGCTGATCATCCTGTGCGCGTTGCTGGCGGCCATGGCGGCGGGCGGCGCCTATGCCTTTTTGCCCGGCGTGCTCAAAGTAAAGCTCAAGGTCAACGAGGTGGTCACGACCATCCTGCTCAACTCTGCGGCCATCTATTTTTGCAGTTATCTGGCCAATGGACCGCTCAAGACCGGGGAGCGCGGCATTGCCAGCGGCACGGCCATGGTGGCCAAGGCCGCGTGGTTCACGCCCCTCATCCGCCTGAGCAACCTGACCACGGGCGTTTTCTATGCGGCGGTGGCGGCGCTGCTGGTGTGGTATGTCATGACCCGATCCACCGTGGGGTTTGAGATGAAAATCACCGGCACCAACAGCCGCTTTGCCCGCTACGGCGGCATCCGCTCGGATGCGCTCATGCTCTGGGGCATGGTGCTCTCGGGGATGCTCTGCGGCATCGTGGGGCTTATCGAAGTGTTTGGGCTGCACCACCGTTTTCTGACCACGATCTCCAGCGAGTTTTATTTTGACGGCATGCTGGTGGCCATGATCATGCGCTACCAGCCGCTGGGGGTCATCCTGATGAGCTTTTTCTTTGCCGTGCTCAACATCGGCGGCTCGGCCATGGAGCTTTCGGCAGGCATCAGCAGCGAGGTCATGCTCATCGTACAATCTGTGATCATCTTCTTCATGGCGGCGGAAGGCGGCATCAGCGAGATGCTGCGCGCCGCCGCGGCCACACGGCGCGTGCGGCGCGCGGCGCGCAGGGCGGAAAG
>LVAR01000115.1 GCA_001604115.1 Clostridiales bacterium Firm_12
GTATTGTGCTGGCGGTGTGGGGTAAGGTGGGGTGGGGTGGTACATCGCGGGGTTATGCGGTGCATGCGGGCGGGCTTGTGCGGGCATGGTTTGGGACAGGTGTGTTGGGTTGGGTGTGTTGAACATCCGCCGGTGGTGTTGCCGTGTTTGCACAGGGCTCAGGCAGGGGTTGTGCAGGCGGCCACTGCGCTGATGCGCTGGGTATTGTGCTGGCGGTGTGGGGTAAGGTGGCTTGGCGTGGCGCATCGAGGGTTTGAAGGCGTGGGGTTGTTCGTCTTGGGGTGGCGTGGCACCGGGCAGCTTAGGGCGACGCATGCGGGCAGGTGAGTTTTCCCCAACGGTGACAGTCTACCCCTTCCGCAGCGTAATTTTTGGGGCAACGTCCTTTTCCATGCGTTTTCCGCTGCTTTTCCGCATCAATAGCCCGGGGAATCCACGGACTTATCCACATGTGCCCACGCAATGCTGTAACGCTTCCCTCGCAAGGGATTCTTCCAATCCTATCCAGCCCAGCGACCAAGCGGCTGTGCCTATACCCAGGCATGTGGCAGCACAAAATCCTTGCGTAGCAAGGCTTTGCTGAACATGCCCCAACCGCGGCACAACTGGCAGGGCGGAAATGCCCAGCCTGCTGGGGTGCGCACTTTTTCAAAAAGCACTGGGCGCGCAAAGTGTTGCGCACGTGTTTTCAACACCTTTTCCACAAAAGGGGATCTCGTTATCCACGTACAAATCGGCTGCTTTGCAGCGGTCATGCATCCCCTTGCTGAACAGGGTTTGCACGCCTGTCTGCGGCTACGGTGCTCCCCCGGTCGCATGCCCTTGGTTGCCAGGCGGCATGCCTGCGCCCCGGCAAAGGCGCAGGTACTCCTTGCTTTTCCCACAGCACAATCCATGGTTGGGCCTCCTTTCGCCACAGGTTTCCCACAACCCCGAAAACGTGTTTCACGGATGCGCGACGGCGCGGTTGTCGCACCCTGATATTTCCAGTATTCATGTAATAGCGGGGCATTCACAACTCACGAAACACTTGCAGCAAAAGGGATTCTCCCGCCTCTGCGCCCAACCCTGCCTGCGTGGGCAGGCCCCGGCGCGGGCTGGTCGCGCACGGCATGATGGGCGGAGATGCGCGGCAGTATCCACGGCTTTCCCACGCAAAACCCACATCAGACAGCTTTGCTTTCCACATCGTTTTCCTCACCCATCCATACAATGCTTCAGCCCTGTGCACTGCACCGCAAGCCGCGCTTGCCTGCCCCTATGCAGAGAGCCGCGGATCCCCCTGCGCGAAGCCAACCGTCCCGCGAAGTTTACCCGGGCATGGCATCAAAGCCGCAACCAGGCCCCGCCAATGCAAAAGGCATTGCCCGCTGCGCTGGCATCTGCTATGATACCCGCATAGGAGGGATGCGCATGACCACGGCGATCATCGGCGGGGGGGCAGCGGGCGTTGCGGCTGCCATTGCCGCTGCCCAGGCGGGCGATCAGGTGCTGGTACTGGAGCGTGGCGCAAAGCCGCTCAAAAAACTGGGCGTGACAGGCAATGGCCGTGCCAACCTGCTCAACAGCGGCGCCCTGCTGTACTATGGCGATGCCGCGTTTGCCCAGGCAGTGCTGCGCCGCATTGGCTTTACGGAGCTGGCTGCTTTTTTTCATGCGCTGGGCGTGCCCCTGCGCCAGGAGAGCGAAGGCCGGGTATACCCTGCCGCATTGCTGGCGCAAGTCGCGGTGGATGCCCTGCTTTTGCGTGCGCACCAGCTTGGCGTGACCTTCCTGTGCAACACGCGCGTGCCGGCGTTGGTGCCTGCCGGGGCGGGCTTTACCCTGCACGCATGGCAGACGCAGGACGGGGATACCCCGCCACGCGGCAAGGGTGGCACGCGTCAAGCCGCTGTGCCTGAAACGCCCCTGCAGCGCCATGCAGACCGGGTGATCGTGACCCCCGGCGGTGCTGCCGCGCCTGCCCACGGCACCGATGGCAGCGGCTATGCGCTACTCACGGCCTTTGGTCACACACTCACACCCATCAAGCCCGCGCTGTGCGCCCTGCTCACAGACAAGCGGCGCATTGCCGGGCTCGCCGGGCAGCGTGTGCGCGCGCGCCTGCGCCTTACCGATGCCGGCGGCCAGGCTTTGCACGCTGCCGAGGGCGAGGTGCTTTTTGGCGAGGATGCCGTGAGCGGCATTGCCACCATGCAGCTGGCCCGCTTCACGGAAGATGGCGCGCTGCTGTATCTTGATTTTCGCCCTGCCGCCGGGTGGGACAGCCCGGACGGTATCGCCAGCGAAGCGCAGCACCCCGCTGCCCCCGGTGCATCCCTGCCCGGCGTGCGGGATGCCCGTGTGCTGGCCGAGCTACGCAGGCTTGCCGCCATGCGGCAGGATCTGCCCGTGCGGGAGCTGCTCACCGGGGTGTTCAGCGTGCCTGTGGCACGCTTCCTCCTACGGGAGTCCGGCCTGGCAGATGCATCCGCCCCCATCCGCAGCTTGACGGAGGCATCCATCCTGCGCCTGTGTGATACCCTCTGCGCGGCATGCCTGCCCGTGTTGGGCACCCGCGGCTTCCCCCAGGCGCAGGTAACGGCCGGGGGCATCGCCACCCGTGACGTGAACCCCGCCACCATGGAAAGCCGCCTCTGCCCCGGGCTTTACGCCGCCGGCGAAGTGCTCGACGTGGACGGTGACTGCGGCGGCTTCAACCTCATGTTCGCCTTTGCCAGCGGCCTACTGGCAGGGCGCGCCGGGCGCGGACGGTGAGGGAAGGGGCGGTCGGGGGGCGGGAGTGGACGCAAGGGGGCGCTGCCCCAAAGCCCGCAAGGGGCATTGTCCCTTGACCCGGTTTGGGCTGGGGTTGTGCCTGCCCCAATGGCACAGAAAAGCCCGCAGCGTTTGGCTGTGGGCTTTTCTGTCAAAGCACCTTTGCAATGTACCACCACCGCTCGCCTCATAGCCCTGCGGGCTGTTCGCTCGCTTTGTTAACATGCTGCGGCATCAGGCTTTGGGGCGCTGCCCCAAACCCCGCAAGGGGCATTGTCCCTTGACCCGGTTTGGGCTGGGGTTGTGCCTGCCCCAATGGCACAGAAAAGCCCGCAGCGTTTGGCTGTGGGCTTTTCTGTCAAAGAACCTTTGCAATGTACCTCCACCGCTCGCCTCATTGCCCTGCGGGCTGTTCGCTCGCTTTGTTAACATGCTGCGGCATCAGGCTTTGGGGCGCTGCCCCAAAGCCCGCAAGGGGCATTCTCCCTTGACCCGGTTTGGGCTGGGGTTGTGCCTGCCCCAATGGCACAGAAAAGCCCGCAGCGTTTGGCTGTGGGCTTTTCTGTCAAAACACCTTTGCAATGTACCACCACCGCTCGCCTCATCGCCCTGCGGGCTGTTCGCTCGCTTTGTTAACATGCTGCGGCATCAGGCTTTGGGGCGCTGCCCCAAACCCCGCAAGGGGCATTGCCCCTTGACCCTTTACCGCTGCGGCGGGGGTTTTTTTACAGCTGAAAGCGAGTGTGGCGGGGGCGGATCGGCCGCGCCTGCATGATTGGATCACAGGGTGTCGTCTGGCTGCTGCCCTTGCGCCTGGCTGCCGTCGATCACATCCGCATCCGCATCGGTGATGGCCTCCACGGCATCTTCCAGCAGATCGGCTTCTGCGTCCTCTTCCTGCTCCTGCTCGGCGCGGGCTACGGCCACGATCTTCGCGCCTTCGGCGATGCGCATCAGCCGCACGCCCTGCGCGTTGCGCCCGGTTTCGCGGATGTCCGCCACCGCCATACGGATGATGGTGCCATCGTCCGTCATCAGCAGCACATCCTCATCCTCCTGCACGGTCAGCTGGGCGACCAGCGGGCCGGTCTTGTCCGTCAACTGCATGGTCTTGATGCCCATGCCGTTGCGCCCCTGCTCGCGGTAGGCTTCGGGGTCGGTCAGCTTGCCATAGCCGTTTTCGGTGATGGTGAGCACCTTGCTGCCTTCGGTGGCCACGCTCATGTCAATGAGGATATCCTCTTCCCGCAGCCGCATGGCATGCACGCCGCGCGCCATGCGCCCCATCGGGCGGATGTTTGCCTCACTGAAGCGGATGGCCTTGCCGTATTTGCTGCCCAGCAGCAGGCTCTCCGTGCCGTCGGTCAGCTCCACGGCGGCCAGCTCGTCCCCCTCGTTCAGGGTCAGGGCGATCAGGCCGTTCTTGCGCAGGTTGCTGAACTCCGCATACGGCGTTTTTTTGATAAAGCCTTCCCGGGTCATCATCACTACGTTATGGTTTTCGATCTCCTTGGGCACGGGGATCATCGCGCTCACCTTCTCATCGCCGTCCAGCGCCAGCAGGTTCACAATGGCGATGCCGCGCGCCGCGCGCCCGGATTCGGGCACCTGATAGCACTTAAGCCCATACACGCGCCCCTTGGTGGTAAAGAACATGATCTCCTCATGGGTGTTGACGATGATGAGCCGCTTGACAAAATCCTCCTCGCGGGTGGCCATGCCGGTCACGCCGCGGCCGCCGCGGTGCTGCGCCCGGTAGGTGGATTTGGGCAGGCGCTTGATATAGCCGAAGTTGGTCAGCGTGACCACCATATCATCCGCCTGGATCAGATCCTCAATATCGATCTCGCCTTCCAGATGCGTAAGCTCAGTGCGGCGTTCATCGGCAAACTTATCGCGGATCTCGCTCATTTCGGTTTTGATCACGCCCATGAGCAGCGTTTCATCCTCCAGCAGGCTGCGTAGGTAGGCGATCTGCTTTTGCAGCTCGTCAAACTCGCTTTGCAGCTTGTCCCGCTCCAGCCCTGTGAGCCGTGCCAGACGCATATCCAAAATGGCCTGCGCCTGCTTTTCGCTGAACAAGAAGCGCTCCATGAGCGCCGCGCGCGCGGTGCTCACGTCCTTGCTGGTTTTGATGATCTGCACGATCTCGTCGATATGGTCCAGCGCGATGAGCAGCCCTTCCAAAATATGGGCGCGCGCCTCGGCCTTGTCCAGATCGTACTGCGTGCGGCGGGTGACTACGTCCTTCTGGTGACGGATGTAGTGGTAGAGCATCTCCCGTAGGGTGAGCACCTTGGGCTCGTTATCCACCAGGGCGAGCATGTTCACGCCAAAGGTTTCCTGCAGCTGCGTGTGCTTGTACAGGGTGTTGAGCACCACCTGCGGATTGACGTCGCGTTTGAGCTCGATGACCACGCGCATGCCGTTGCGGTCGCTCTCATCGCGGATATCGCTGATGCCATCCACGCGCTTTTCGTGCACAAGCTCGGCCACTTTTTCCACCACTTTGGCCTTATTGACCATGTAGGGGATTTCCGTGACCACGATGCGCTGGCGGTTTTGCGCCATCTGCTCCACCTCGGTGCGGGCGCGCATGAGCACGCGGCCGCGCCCCGTGTGGTAGGCGGCGCGGATGCCGCTATGCCCCAGGATCATCGCGCCGGTGGGAAAATCAGGCCCTTTGATAAACTGCATCAGATCATCCACCGTGCAATCCGGGTGGTCGATCATGTGGATGCAGCCATCCACCACCTCGCGTAGGTTATGGGGGGGGATGTTGGTGGCCATGCCCACCGCGATGCCGCTGGAGCCGTTCACCAGCAGGTTGGGAAAACGGCTGGGCAGCACAGTCGGCTGCATGAGGGTTTCGTCAAAGTTGGGGTAAAAATCGACGGTATCTTTATCGATCTCGCCCAGCAGGTGCATGGTCAGCTTGGCCATGCGCGCTTCGGTGTATCGCATGGCAGCCGCGCCGTCGCCATCCACCGAGCCAAAATTGCCCTGCCCCTCCACCAGCAGATAGCGGATGTTAAAATCCTGCGCCAGGCGCACCATCGCGTCATAGACGCTGCTATCGCCGTGGGGGTGGTATTTACCCAGCACATCGCCCACCAAGCGGGCGCTTTTGCGGTAGGGTTTATCCGGCGTCATGCCCAGCTCACTCATGGCGTACAAAATACGCCGGTGCACAGGCTTGAGGCCATCGCGCACATCGGGCAGCGCACGGTTGATGATCACCGCCATCGCGTAACTGATGAACGATGTTTTCATTTCCTGTTCAAGGTCCATGGGAATCAGTTTATCCTTGATATCAGACAAAGTAGACACTCCTTTTGCCTTGAAAGGCAAAGTGTTTGCACAAGGGCGGGGGTTCCGTGCCTGCGGGCACGGGCAAGGGCTTTCCGCTCGCCCCTGCCCGCGCCCCAAAGGCGCGGAACCCCCCCCTTTGTGGGAAGGAGCCATTGCTCCTTAAATGTCAAGATCGGTAACGAGCTTGGCATTTTCCTCAATAAACTCCTTGCGGGGCTCCACCTGATCGCCCATGAGCAGGGTGAGGATCTCGTCTGCGGCAATGGCGTCGGAGAGGGTCACACGCATCATGGTGCGGGTTTCGGGGTTCATGGTGGTTTGCCAGAGCTGCTCGTTGCTCATCTCGCCAAGGCCTTTGTAGCGCTGGATCTCGGGCTTGGGATCGCGGCCGATTTCCTGGAGCAGCTTATCCAGCTCCTCATCATTGTAGACGTAGTATTCCTTTTTGGACTTGGTCACCTTGTACAGCGGCGGCATGGCGATGTACACATAGCCGTTTTCCACCAGGGGCCGCATGTAGCGGTAAAAGAAGGTGAGCATCAGGATGCGGATGTGTGCGCCATCCACATCGGCGTCCGTCATACAGACGATGCGGTGGTAGCGCAGCTTGGCCAGGTCAAAATCATCCCCATAGCCGCAGCCAAAGGCGGTGATCATCGCCTTGATCTCGGCATTGCCCAGCGCACGGTCGATGCGCACTTTTTCCACATTGAGGATCTTGCCGCGCAGGGGCAGGATGGCCTGGAACATGCGGTCGCGTCCGGTTTTGGCGCTGCCGCCGGCGCTGTCGCCCTCTACGAGAAAAATCTCGCACTTGGCGGGGTCGCGCTCGGAGCAATCGGCCAGCTTGCCGGGCATGGAGGCGCTCTCCAGCACGCTCTTGCGGCGGGTGAGCTCGCGCGCCTTGCGTGCGGCCTCTCTGGCGCGCGCCGCGCCCACGCAGCGCTCCAGGATCGCCCGGCCCAGGGTGGGGTTCTCGCCCAGGTAGGTGGTCACGCTGTCATACACCAGCTTATCCACAATGGAGCGCGTCTCGCTGTTGCCCAGCTTGGACTTGGTTTGCCCTTCAAACTGGGGCTCGTGCAGCTTCACGCTCACGATGGCGGCCAGGCTCTCGCGCACATCCTCGCTTTTCAGGTTGGGCTCGTTTTCCTTGAGGATCTTGTACTGGCGGCCGTAATCGTTGATGGCGCGGGTCACGCCGGTGGAAAAGCCCGTCAGGTGCGTGCCGCCCTCGGGCGTGTGAATGTTGTTGGCAAAGGAAAAGATGTTTTCCGAATAGCTGTCGTTGTACTGGAAGGCGACCTCCACATAGGTTTCGCCTACCTGCCCTTCGATATAGATGGGCTCGGGGAACAGCACCTCTTTGTTTTTGTTGAGGTATTTGACAAACTCGCGGATGCCGCCCTCGTAATGGTACACCCGCTCGGTGCGCGGGTTGGTGCGCTCATCGGCAATGGTGATGCGGATGCCCTTGTTCAGGAAGGCCATCTCCCGCATGCGCACCTTGAGAATGTTGTACTGAAAATCCCCGGTTTCAAACACGCCGTCCGGCGTTTCGGGGGTTTTCACATCCGGCCAGAAGCGGATGGTGGTGCCGGTTTCGGCGGTCTCGCCGACCACTTTGAGGTCATAGAGCACCTTGCCGCGGGCATACTCCTGCTGGTGCACCTTGCCATCCTGCCACACATTCACCTGCAGGCGGCGGGACAGGGCATTGACCACGCTGGCGCCCACGCCGTGCAGGCCGCCGGACACCTTGTAGCCCTCGCCGCCAAACTTGCCGCCCGCGTGCAGCACCGTCAGGCACACCTCCACCGCCGGGCGCCCCAGCTTGGGGTGGATGCCCACCGGGAAGCCGCGGCCGTTGTCATGCACCTCGCAGGAGCCATCCTGGTGCAGCGTGACGTGGATGTCCGTGCAGTAGCCTGCCAGGGCTTCATCCACGGCGTTATCCACGATTTCGTAGACGCAGTGGTGCAGGCCGCGGTAGTCCGTGGAGCCGATGTACATGCCCGGGCGCTTGCGCACGGCCTCCAGCCCCTCCAGCACCTGGATCTGATTTTCGTCATACATATCTTTTTGCACGGCGGTAGCGCTGGTGGCGCTGCTGTGCGGGGTGATGGCGGCGTCTTGCGCAACGGACTGCGCGTCGTCATCCTCGGGGGGGACGGCCGCGCCTTCCTCGCCGTCGGGCGGGAGGATGCGGTCATTTTCGGGGAAATTGTTCAACACCGTATGCTACACTCCTTTGATCTGGTTGCGCGGGGCGCGCCCATGCGGCGCGTGCCCCCGCAGGCAGTTTTTTGCACCGCCTGCCGTGATATAACACTGGGCGGGGATCACCCCCGCCGCAACGCCCTCACAACGCTTGAAAAAGCTATATTTTTCAACGCTTTATTATACCATTTTTGCAGAGATTTGTGAAGGGGTTTCTTCCTATATAATATGATTTGTTACAGCGCCACGTGTAAAAGGTGCTTAACATACGGCAAACAGGGCTTTGCAGCATGGCGAAGCCCTTGAAGGATGGGTGGCGTGATGGGCTGCCCCGGTGGCGGTACCCTCCCGCCCAACGCCCGCACGCCCGGCATGAAGTAAGGCAGCGCTTGGCATGCGGAATGGCCTGCGGCGGCGAATCGTGCGCTCGCGGCGCAGGGGTATCCTGGCGCAGGCTTTGCCGGCCAAAGTTTCATCCGGCGGGGTCGGATGGCGCTTGCGTGCCCATGCAATGCCAAGCACGCGGCGCAGGGGTTCCCTGAAGCGGAGGGCGCTTTGGCTACTCCTCCGCCGTATCCGCCACGGCGATGCCCAGCTGCGCAGCCAGCTCGCCGGCACGGCTGTCCGCATCGCGGTAGCCGCTCAGGCCGGAAAACAGATCATAGGCCTGCTGGAGCTGCCCCTGCGAAACCAGCGCATCCGCCTGATCGTACTGTTGGTCGCGGAAAATGTCCTTGAGCTCCTTGGTCTCCTGCTGGCTGGCCAGATAATCGCCCAGGAGGGAGAACAGCCGCAGCGCCTGCTGGTATTGCTTCTGATTTTTCAGATCCTTGGCGTAGTAATAAATCTGGCTTTGCAGGTTATCCAGGCGGTCGGCGGCATCGGCGTAATCGCCGGCCTGCTCGTAGCTCACCAGCGCAGTCTGGTAGTCCTTGGCTTCCTCCGCTGCGCGGGCGGCGCAGTAGGCATAGCGCAGGTGCGCATCCTCAAACTCCCCCAGTGCCTGAAACCCCGCAGCGGCCTGGGCAAACTGCCCGGCCTCCTGCAGCACATAGGCACTGCAGTACTGGAAGCGCTGGCTGCCAAACATAAAATCCTGCGTCTGCTCAAAATAGGGGGCGGCGGCAGCATAATCCCCCTGGGCAAACAGGGCAAGCCCGCGCGCGTAGGCGGCGTAGGTGGGCGCCTGCTGGTAGGTTCCGATGCGCTCAAACGCATCGGCTGCCTCGGCATATTCCTCCTGCCCAAACAGCTCCAGGGCACGGTTGTAGGCGCCGCTCTGGCTCCCCACGCACCCGCTTAGGCTGCTGGCCAGCAGCAGGGTCAGCAGCAGGAGCGCCGCCCGCCGCATCGCACTACGCATCACGGATCATTCCTTCTTTCCAAAACGCGCGTCAAACTCTTCCCGCAGGATGGCGTACAGCGCCACATCCACATAGCGGCCTTTGTTATAGACCCGCTGGCGCAGCACGCCTTCCTGATGCATGCCCATCTTGCGCATGACTGCGCCGCTGGCGGGGTTGTCCAGCTCATGCTGCGCCTCCACGCGGTTCAGGCGCAGGGTGTCAAAGCAGTAATGCAGCACAGCCAGCACGGCCTCGCTCATGAGCCCGCGGTTCCAATAGGCGCGGCTCAGGCTGTAGCCGATCTCGGCGGAGCGGTTTTCCGCCTGGATCCACATCAGGCCGATGGTGCCGATCACGCGCCGCTCGGCCGTGAGCTCGATCACAAACGTGCCGGGCTGCCCCAGCCGGTACTGGCGGATGATGTAGCGCAGGTAGCCGCGCGTCTGGTGGATGGAGCGGTGCGCCTCCCACAGGACATGGCGCGCGACCTCCGGATCGCGGGAATAGTCATACATATCCTGCGCATCGCCCATGCGGGCAGGGCGCAGGGTGAGCCGAGGGGTGGTGAGCACCGGGGGCTTGGCAAATCCATCCGTCTCAAAAAACATGCACTGTGATCCTCGATCAGTAGAGTATGGGGCGGCGCGGCGCAGCCGGGAACGCCAGCGGCGTCAGGCCAGCCACACGCCGCGGGCGTGCGGCGGCGTGCCAGTCAGGATGCCCAGCACCAACAAGACCAGCCCCAGCGCCAGCAGGCATAACAGCCCGGCGATGAGCCAAAAGAAGCATGAGCGGCCCCGTGCGGGCGCTCTGCTGCGATCCGTCATGGACACACCTCCCAGCGGCCGCACAGGGCGGCCTGTATTTCCGCCGTACCCGGGGATGCGGCGGCGTGGTTGATTCGTTTCCTATTCAAGAGACACGTGCCCGCCTTGCGGTAGTGCGCCCATGCCCAGCATGCCCCAGGCCATGAGCAGCCCCAGCGCGGTCTTGCCATCGCTCAGCTCCCCGCGCATCACGCGCGCGACGGCCTGGGCAAGCGGCATGCGCACCACATGCAGGAACTCGTCCGCATCCAGGTGCGCTTTGCGTTGGGTCAGTCCTGTGGCCAGGTACAGGTGCACCCGCTCGGTGCAAAAGCCGGGTGTGGTGATCATCGGGCACAGCGGGGTCAGGGTCGCGGCGGTCAGGCCGGTTTCCTCCTCCAGCTCCCGGGCGGCGCAGGCCAGGGGATCCTCCCCGATGTGATCCAGCTTCCCGGCGGGGATCTCCAGGGTCACTTCCCCCACCACCACACGGTGCTGGCGCACCAGGGTGACCATGCCTTGCGCATCCACGGGCACCACGGCGGCCGCGCCCTTGTGGCGCACCACTTCCCGCAGGGCTTCCCGGCCGTTGGGCAGGCGCACGGTCATGTGATGCACATCGATCAGCGCGCCTTCAAACATCAGCTTTTCCCCCAGGGGTGTTTCCAGGATATCCGCATTCTCCGCCGGGGAAACGCTGCCGTGCTCCACGTTCATGATCCGCCGCCTCCTGTTGTAAGCATCATTCTTGCATTCGACAGGCGATGCCCAAAACCCTTGCGGACGCGAAAAACATTCGTAACAATTGCCCGCGTGCAACGGCCGCCCGCAGCTTGGAAACCCCGGCCACACTAGGTGTTTCTGCCTTGACAATACGTTACCAAGCCATTACAATGAAGGCAATAAAGGCTGGCTCACACCCCCCTTAGCGTGCCTTTGGATGAAGGAGGTACCCCGCATGAAGAACCGCGCTCTTTCCGCGCTGCGCCGCATGGCAGCGGGTTTGACGGTCATTTTGGTGGCGCTTGGGCAGCTGATGCTCCCGGCGCTGGCCCTGACCCCGGAAGAAATGGCAACCATGCCCACCGTGACGGTGTATTACCAGACCGCGCCGGATGGCGCGCCCATGCCGATGATCGCCAACCCCACGAGCGATCCCTTCGGCAAGGCGTATTGGGTCACCCTGCCGGCCGAGGCGTTCAGCTACCCGGTCACGCTGAGTGTGCTGCCAAACCCGGCCACCACATACACCTTCACGCCGGCGGACGGCACGCCCGTCGTGGCCGATCCCGCCACGGTGGATTTTAACGGCGCTTCCACCCCCATCGCGGCCTATCAGGACGGCGTGATGGTGGAGGAATACCGGCTGTATGTGTCCAGCGTGGCGGAGCCGCCGATGATCGCGCCGGTGTCCGTGCCCGTCTATTATGTGGATGCGGACAATCCCGCCAACGTGCTCTACACCGAGCAGTTTACCGCCCTGTATGATCAGGAGAACGTCGTATACGCCGCGGCGGAGCGCGTGCCGGAGGGCTACACGCTGGTGGGCGAGAGCGCCCAGTACATCAGCGTGGATGCAAGCGGCGCAGCCAACCCCAGCAGCGTTACGTTCCTGTTCCAGCGCGCCCACGAGCCTGTCAAGGGCACGCTGACCGTCTACTATACCGATGTGGGCGGCAATGAGATCGGCAATGCCCAATCCATCACGCTGGACCCCGGCACACACGACATCTCGCCGGATCTGGGCAACATCCCCGCAGGGTATGTGCTCAGCAGCAACGCCCCCGTGCAGGTGAGCGTCAGCGAGGATGGCATGGTCACGCCGGAAGCTGTCACCTTTGAGTTCAGCGAGGCGCAAACCCCCCCGCCAACCGAGGTGCCCACGGAAGTGCCCACCGAAGTGCCCGTGACCGAGGCCCCCATCACGGAAGCGCCCATCACCGAAGCGCCTGTGACAGACGTGCCCATCACGGAAGCACCCATCACCGAAGCGCCTGTGACCGAAGCGCCTGTGACGGAAGCCCCCATCACCGAAGCGCCCACCGACACCCCCGCGCCGGTGCTCGTGCCCGTGAACCGCTATGCCGTGACCAACACGGTCGCCAATTTCCGCACCCAGCCGGACACCAACAGCAAAAAGGCCTTTGCCGACACGCCCAGCGGCAGCTACCTGTGGGTGTATGGCACCATGGATGTGACCGAAGCGGGCGGCACCACCCGCACCTGGGCTGTCATCCAGTATCAGGGTACGGACTGCTATGTTTGGGCCAGCCTGATCGACATCCTCTCCCAGGAGGACAGCGACGCCTACAATTACGCCCAGCCCTCCCCGGTGCCGGGCACCGAAACGGAAGCCCCCCCGGTAACGGATGCGCCCACCCAGGCGCCCACCGACACCCCCGAGCCCACGCCTGAGCTCACCGCCACGCCCCTGCCCGCGCAGGTCACGGGCTACTTTATGACCACCACCGAGACACAGCTGGTGGCGGGCGCTGGCAGCGGCACCATACTCAATGTGCTGCCGCCGGAAACCCCCCTGTATGTGAGCAGCCAAAACTACGTGGACGGCGCCGCCTGGCACATGACCACCTACCAGGATGTGCCCGGCTTTGTGCGCGCGGACGTGGTGCGCCCCATGACCCAGGCGGAGATCGATGCATGGCTGAACACGCCCACCCCCAGCCCTGCCCCCACCGCGACCAG
>LVAR01000116.1 GCA_001604115.1 Clostridiales bacterium Firm_12
CATAGGCAAACCCTTCCGGGAAGGGGCCAAAGTGGTGGTGGAACACCTCCTGCCCGGTGGCGGCGAGGGTGGCCAGCGTGCGGCCGTGAAAGCTGTTGTGCAGCGTCACGATCACAGGGCGCGCCAGATCGCCATAGCGGTCGGCGCTGTATTTGCGGGCGGTTTTGATGGCGCACTCATTGGCCTCCGCGCCGGAATTGCCGAAAAACGCGCGCCGCATGCCGCTTTGTCTGCACAGGTGCTCGGCCAGCTGCGTCTGCGGCTGGGTAAAGTACAGGTTGCTCACGTGGGAAAGGGCATGCGCCTGAGCGCACACGGCCTGCTCCCACGCGGGGTTGGCGTAGCCCAGCACGCTCACGGCTATGCCGCTGCCCATGTCGATATAGCGGCTGCCCGCATCATCATAGAGCAAAGCGCCCTCGCCGCGCACAAACGTGACCGGAAAGCGCGCGTAGGTATGGGCGATGTACTGGGCATCCAAGGCGGTGGTCGCCGGGTTTTGCATGGAAGTCCCTCCTTTGGGTGCGGGTCGGGGGGCGCAGTCGACCCCTTGGGGATGCCCCCCGAGCCGGCTTTGGTTCCCTATCCCTGCACAAACATGGTGCCGACGCCTTCGTCCGTGAGGCACTCAATCAGGATGGCGTGGGGAACCCGCCCATCGATGATGAATACCTTTTTGACCCCGCGGCGGATGGCCTCGATGCAGCAATCTACCTTGGGGATCATCCCGCCGGAGATCACGCCCTCACGCATCAGCGCCGGCGCTTCGCTGGCCTTGACCACGCTGATGAGCGTATCCTCGTCCTTGGGATCACGCAGGATGCCCCGGATGTCCGTCATGGAAATCAAGCTTTCCGCCTTGAGCTCCGCCGCGATGCGCGCCGCCGCCGTGTCCGCGTTAATGTTGTAGGCATGCCCCTGATGATCGCACCCGATGGTGGAGATGACCGGGATATAGCCCTTTTCCAGCACATCCAGAATGGGCTGCACGTTGAGCTTTGTAATTTCGCCCACGTAGCCGTGCACTTCGTCCATGCGCTCCACTTCGATCATGCGCCCATCCATGCCGCACAGCCCCATCGCCTTGCCGCCGACCGTCTGGATCAGGCTCACCAGACTTTTGCCCACCTTGCCCGCCAGCACCATCTGCACCACATCGGCGGTCTCCTCATCGGTCACGCGCAGGCCATCCACAAACTCGCTCTTTTTCCCAAGGCGCTTGAGCAGATCGCTGATCTCCGGGCCGCCGCCATGCACCAGCACCACGCGCACGCCCACCAGCTGCAACAGCAGCAGATCGCCCATCACGGCGCGCTTGAGCTCCTCATTGACCATCGCGTTGCCGCCGTATTTGATCACGATAATCTTTCCATTGTATTTCCGGATGTACGGCAGCGCCTGAATGAGCACTTCCGCGCGTTCGTTGATGGTCATGGCTTTCCCCTCCTGCGCTTGCGCCGCCCTGTGCGCGGTCTCAGCGGCTGAGTATGTTGCAATTCACAAAGGCGGCGGGCTTTCGCAGCCGTATCACAGAGGCACATCCCTGTGCGTTGGCGGCTTGCCTGTGTGCCAAACGGATCAGGTGCGGTAGTCCCCGTTGATCTTTACATAGTCATACGTCAGGTCGCAGCCCCAGGCGGTGGCCTGCGCGTGGCCCGCGTTCAGCTGCACCGCCACCTCCACCTCATCGGCGCTGAGCACCGTCTTGGCCAGCGCCTCACTGAAGGGGATGCCGCTGCCCGCCGTGCACACCGATACCACGCCCGCGCGGCTGACAAACTGCACATCGATGCGGTGCACATCCACAGCCGCGCCGCTGTAGCCGATGGCGCACAGCACACGCCCCCAGTTGGCATCCGCACCGAACATGGCCGCCTTGAGCAGGCTGGAGCAGATCACGCTCTTGGCCACCTGTTTGGCGGTCAGCCCATCCTTAGCGCCCGTGACGGTGCAGGTGATGAGCTTGGTGGCGCCCTCGCCGTCCTTGGCCATCATGCGGCACAGCTGCGCGCTCACCTGGTGCAGCGCGGCCTTGAACGCCGCAAAATCAGCGCCGGGGGCGGTGATTTCCGCATTGCCGGCCAGCCCGTTGGCCAGCACCGACACCATATCGTTGGTGGAGGTATCCCCATCCACGGAAAGCATGTTGAAGGTATCCCCCACCACAGCGGTGAGCGCCTCGCGCAGCATGGCCGGGGCAATGGCCGCATCCGTGGTCATGAAGCACAGCATGGTGGCCATGTTGGGGTGGATCATCCCGCTGCCCTTGCTGATGCCGCCCAGCGTGCACAGTTTGCCGTCCAGCGTAAAGGTGACGGCCACCTCCTTGGCCACCGTATCCGTGGTCATGATGGCCTCGGCCGCATCCAGCCCGCCCTGCGCGCGCAGGGATGCCGCAAGGCCGGCCATGCCGCTTTCAAAGGGCGCGAGCGTCATTTCCTGCCCGATCACGCCGGTGGAGGCGACGATCACATCCCCCGCCGCCACGCCGGTGTGCTGCGCCACCAGGCGGCACATCCCCTCGGCGATCTCCACACCGTTGGCATTGCAGGTGTTGGCGTTGCCGCTGTTGCAGATGATGGCCTGTGCGCGGCCATCGGCCACGTTGGCCTTGGTCACGGCGATGGGTGCGCCCTGCACCAGATTTTGCGTGTAGCAGCAAGCTGCCGCGCAGGGCACATCGCTCACGATGAGCGCGCAATCCTTCTTGGCACGGTTTTTGCGGATGCCCAGATGCTCGCCGGAGGCT
>LVAR01000117.1 GCA_001604115.1 Clostridiales bacterium Firm_12
AGATATAGCACAAAATCCCCCGCCGTAGCGGAACCGGGTCAAGGGGCGATGCCCCTTGTGGGGTTTGGGGTGAAACCCCAAGCGCCTTACGCCGCAGCGTGCGCCCAAAAGCGAGCGAACCGCCCGCAGGGCGATGAAGCGAGCGGGCAGCGGCCAACAAACAGATATAGCACAAAATCCCCCGCCGTACTTTTTCGGCGGGGGATTTTTATGCATCAATGCATCCTGTTGGGGAGGGTTTGACCCAATGTACCGGAGCATCGGTTCTGTGTGCTGGGTTGGGCGGCGGCATGGGGGCATCGCCGCATGTGTTCGTTGCCCGCTATCCCGCTCGCCTCATCGCCCTGCGGGCGGTTCGCTCGCTCGCTTTTTTTGGGTGGGGGCGGGGGCACGCGCAGGGGTTTCACCCCTGCACCCCACAAGGGCTTGCGCCCTTGACCCTTTACCGCTGCGGCGGGGGGTGGGCATTCCCTTTCCCCCCTGCCCCTTATACTATTTCAAAACCTTAACGCTTCTATCTCGCAAACGCTTTTGCCCTATGGCTTCGTCGCGAAAGCTCGACGTAGCCCCGCTACGCCTTCGCTTCCGCTCCTCGCCATAGAACAAAATCGCTCGCGATCTATGAAGCATTAAGGATTTGAAATAGTATTACATCCGCTCCGGCGCTTCCATCCCGATCAAATATAACCCGGTCTTGATCACGTCCCGCGCGGCACGCGTCAGGCTCACCCGCGCTTCCCGCACGCCCGGCTCCGCATCCAAAATCCGGTTCTCATAGTAAAACTTGTTGTATGCCTGCGCAATTTCCGTGACCGCGCGCGTGACCATGCTCGGCTCGTTTTTGTCGGCCGCGTCCAGCACCGCCTCGGGGAACCGGCTCATCTGCCGCAAAAGCTCCTGGGCATGGTCGTCCGTAAGCCCCGTATAATCCGCAGGCGCATCCGCCGTGCCCTGTTCCGCTGCCTTGCGCAGCAGCGAGCAGCACCGCGCATGCGTATATTGCACATACGGCCCTGTTTCCCCGTCAAAGTTCAATGCCCTGTCCCACCAGAAATCTATATCCTTGATGCGGTTGTTGAACAAATCGGCATAAATCACCGCGCCGATGCCCACCTGCCGCGCCACCGTCGCCTTGTCCGGCAGCCCGGGGCTCTTTTCCTCAATGATCGCCATCGCCTTTTCCTGCGCGCGCTGGAGCAGATCCTCCAGATACACCACATACCCCTTGCGGGTGGATAGCGTCTGCCCTTCGTAACTGATCATCCCAAAGGCCACGTGCACCAGATCCTTCGCCCAGGGATAGCCCATTTTTTCGACTACCTTGAACCATTGACGGAAATGCAAGTCCTGCTGGTAGGCCACCACATACAGGCATTTGTCAAAATGGTACTCGTCCGCGCGGTACAGCGCGGCGGCAATGTCCCGCGTGGCATAGAGCGTCGCGCCGTCCTTTTTCAGGATCAGGCAGGGCGGCATGTCCGCATCGGACAGGTCCACGATGCTTGCGCCGTCGCTCACGCTCAGCAGCTCTTTTGCCCGCAGCTCATCGATAACGCGATCCATCTTGTCATTGTAAAAGGATTCGCCCGCATAGCTGTCAAAGGTCACGCCCAGCAGGTCATACACGCGCGCGCAGTCCTTGAGCGTGAGCTCCTTGAACCAGTTGAACAGCGCAAGCGCCTCCGCGTCGCCATCCTCAATGGCTTTGAAATATGCGCGACCCTCATCCTCCAGGGCATGGGTGCCGGAGGTTTTCTCCTCCTCCTCAGCCACCTCGTGGAATTTCACATACAGGCGGGTGAGCGCCTCCACGCCGCCCTGCTCCACCTCCTGGCGGTTGCCCCAGCGTTTGTACGCGCTGATGAGCTTGCCAAACTGCGTGCCCCAATCCCCCAAGTGGTTGATGCCCACCGTCCGGTAGCCCAGGTGGTCATAGATGCGCTTGAGGCTGTGGCCGATCATCGTGGTGCTCAGATGCCCGATGTGAAAACGCTTGGCAATGTTGATGCTGGAATAGTCCAGGCATACGGTCTTGCCCTGCCCGATGTCGCTGGCGCCGTAACGCTCGCCTGCCGCCAGCACTTTTTCCACCGTTTTTTGGGCAAACTGGACCCGGTTGAAAAAGAAGTTCAGATAGCCGCCCAGCTGCTTGGCCTGGCACACATCCGGCGCGTCGATCGCCGCGGCCAGCGCCCCGGCGATCATCGGTGGCCCCATGCGCAGCGCCTTGCTCAGCTTGAAGCACGGAAAAGCATAATCGCCCATGTCCCGCTCCGGCGGTACTTCCAAAAGCCCGGCGATCTCCTCCTGGGCGGGCAGCCCTTCGGCCTGCGGGTAGGTGTTTATCAGCGCTGTATGGATCAGCCCGGCCAGGGTCCATTTCATATCATCCATGGTGTTTCCCTCCTGTATGGTGCGTGGGTGTGCGCCGCGTCATTCGGCGGCGGGGGTGGGCGCCTGGGCGTCAGTCGCCGGCGCGCTTTGCGAAAGGGCGGCCTCCGCCCGCTGCCGCCATTTGCCGCGGCGGTAGATGAATGCGGTCATGGCCGTACCGGCCAGCCAGGCAATCAGCAGGCTCAGGAATATGCTCGCCGGGTGCCCGTTGGGCCATGCCGTGCTGCGGGAAAACCACGCCATGCCGTAGGCCAGCGGCAGGCGGATCACGATGGTCACAATAAAGCTGATCCACATAGGCGCCATGGTTTCGTTGAGCCCGCGCATCACGCCGCTCATGGTCTGCGTGAGCCCAAAGGCGATGTAACCCAAGGCCAGAATGCGCATCATGTCCGCGCCCAGATTGACCACCGCCTCCGTGGCCGTGAACACGCTCATGAGCTGCCGCCCAAACAGCACGATGCTCAGCGTGAGCACGCTGGCGCACACCAGCGTCATCCAGATGGCGTCCTTGGCCCCCTGATGGATGCGCGCAAGCTTGCGCGCGCCGTAGTTTTGCCCGCTGAAGGTGGTGGCCGCGATGCCAAAGGTAAAGTTGGGCATCATGGCAAACCCATCCACCCGCATGACGGCAGTCGTGGCTGTGACCACCACCGCGCCCAGCGAGTTCATCAGGGACTGCACCAGCACGCCCTGCAGCGCCATGATGGCCTGCGTGACGCCCGCGGGCATGCCCAGCCGGATGGTGCGCCGCGCGATGGCCTTGTCCAGCCGGAGTGCCTGGCGGTTCAGCGTAAGGATATCGCGCATGCGGGTCAGGCGGCGGAAGCACAGCACCGCCGTGAGCCCCTGCGCCAGGATGGTCGCCAGCGCCACACCGTCCGTGGCCATGCCAAAGCTTGCCACAAGCAGGATGTCCAGCCCAATGTTGAGCACCGTGGCCACCAGCAGGTACAAAAGCGGGCTCACACTATCGCCCAGCCCGCGCAGCACACCGCTCAAAATGTTGAAATACGCGCACCCCAGGATGCCCGCAAACAGGATCACCAGATAATCCCCCGCCATCTGGAGCATTTCCGGCGGGGTGCCCAGCAGGGAGAGGATCGGCCGGCTGAGCGTGACCCCGACCACTGTGGTGATGAGCCCTGCCCAGAACGTAACATTGACGATGGTGCCAACGCTGCGGCTGAGCAGCGCGCGGTCCTTGCTGCCAAACGCCTGGCTGACCACGATGCTCGCGCCCGTGGAAACGCCCATGAAAAGCGCCAGCATCAGGTTGAGCACCGGAAAGGTGAGCCCCACCGCGCCCAGCGCGGCATCCCCGATGTAGTTGCCCACCACGATGGCATCCACGGCGTTATACAGCTGCTGGGCAAAGTTGCCAAGCAGCAGGGGGATGGAAAACATAATCAGCTCGGTCATGGGTTTGCCCACGGTCATATCCCGCGGGGCAAAAAAGCGTTTGCACGCTGTGATGATGGTTTGCATGATGTTCCTTTCGTGGTGTGCCGCCCGCACGGCCGGCCGCCGGCAAAAAAATGCCCGGCTGCTGCCTGCGGGATGGCACCCTTTGTCCTTGACCCGGCGCACAGGCGCAGCCTGCCCGGACGGGCTGCGCAGCCGCACCTTGCGCCCTGCCGTAAATGCCCGCAAACCGGGCTGGTCTGTTGCCGGGGCGCCTTCAAGCCCCGCGCCCTGCCCGGCATGCCTGTTTGTCACTTTGCAAATGGGTTATGGGTGCAGCACCGTGCCCATCGGATCGCCTGCCAGCACTTTGAGCACATTATCCGCCGGCTCCAGCGCAAACACGCGCACCAGCGGGAAGCGGTTGTCCCGCAGCAGGATGAAAGCGCCCGCGTCCATCGCACGCAGGTCGCGCGCGGCGCAGGCCTCATACGTCACATCGCGGATCAACTCGGCGTTTTTGTCGGTGTTCGGGTCGGCGGTATAGACGCCATCCACGTTCTTGGCCATGTAAATGGCATTGCACTCCAGCTCCAGCGCGCGCAGCACCACCGCGCTGTCCGTGGAAAAAAAGGGGTTGCCCGTGCCGCACGCCAGCAGCAGGATGTGCCCATCCGAAAGCATCGCCTTGGCTCGGGTCACGTTGTAGCTCTCGGCCAGGCGCGGCATGTCCAGCGCGCTCATCACCGTGGCCTTCTCGCCAAGGCGCAAAAGGCAATCCTGCATGTACAGGCTGTTTTGCAGCGTGGCCACCATGCCCATCTGATCGGCCGCCACTGCGCCCATGCGCATGGCCTGGCCGCGCCTGCCGCGCCACACGTTGCCCCCGCCGATGACCACTGCCAGCTGTGCGCCCGTTTCGCGCACGCTTTTAAGCATCCTGGCCGCGGCCTCAAACGCTTCGTGGCTGAACAGCCGCCCGCCTTCGCCCAGCGCCTCGCCGCTCAGCTTGAGGATCACGCGCGTCCTTTCCTTCTCCATGGAGAATCCCCTCTTTATCATGCTATTTTCAGGAAACATTATACATGATGGCGCGCGCCCCTGTAAAGCAAGCCGCGCGATTGCGTGAGATTTGTAGGCAAAACCCCCTGCAGTCACGGCAGAAAAACGCAGCAACCCCAGTTGCGCCAGTATGTCAAAATACTCCCGCCGCAGCGGTACAGGGTCAAGGGCGAAAGCCCTTGCGGGGTTTGGCGCAGCGCCCCAAAGCCATATGCCGCAGCATGGTTGGCAAACGGGCGAACAGCCCGCAGGGCGATGAGGCGAGCGGTGACAGCGATGCTCCGGGGTATTTTCGACAGATTGACGCAGCAACCCCATCTGCGCGTCCACCCACGCGGGGCAAAGCGCACAGTGTTTCCCACATTTTGAGGAAAACACTGTGCGCTGGCGCACCCGACGCCGGGCAGTGCTGGCCGCGCATAGGGTGCCCGTGCTCCGGCACTGCATGCAACCCCTTTGTTCCTTGGATGGCTGGCCGCCGCTGCGGGCTTCCCGCGCCATGCCGCTCCCTGGGCGTTTGCCCTCCGGCGGGGCCTCTCCGCCGACCGGCCGACGTACCGCGTCATCTCATGTGTATTGAACCTATCGCCGCGGCGTCCCTCGCCGCGCATAGGGTGCTTTCATTTGGCTGCCTTGCGGCCATGCCGCACCGCGCCAACAATACATGCCCGCAGCAAACCCGCGCCCGCCGCCCCTTTCAGGGGCGGCGGGCGCGGGGGCGTATCATAGCAGTATGGATCAAATGCAAAGCCCCGCGGCATGGCCTGCTGGCAGTGTGCCTACGTTATGTTCCCTGGGGCACCGGGTTTTCCTCGCGCACCATCTGGGCGCAAGCCCCCTCCACCAGCTCATCCATCGCGCGCTCAAAGTGATCGCCCACATCCGGGGCAATGAGCAGGGAGTAGAACAAGATTTTCACCGCAGCGCACGCATCCGGTTTGGACACCGTCAGCATCACGCGGCTGCTGTCGATCAACTCGCCGATGAACTCATCCACGCTCCGGTAATGCTCGCTGAGCACCGCCTCGGGCAGTTTGCGCGTCATCAGGGGGATATCGTCCCGGCAAAAGCGCATCAGCGGCTGCTGGATCATGATGCGCCAAGCGGTCTTGAGCGCCAGCGCCGCGCGTTTGCGGGGCGACAGATCCTCCTGCGCGGCCAGCGCCTGCGCCGTGCCCTCATAAATCTGCTGGTACCACTGCTCCAGCATATCCAAAAACAGGTGCTCTTTACTTTGGTAAAACTTATAAAACGCGCCTTTGGAGATGCCCGCCTCCTCCGCCAGCTCATCCACGGTGGTCTTGCGCATGCCCACGCTGGCAGCATTTTTGCGTGCGGCCTCCCGCAAGGCATTCACGATGCCGTGGCGCTCCTTGGGCGTAAAGCTCACAGCCATATATCCTTTCCCTCCTTTGCCATTGCGGCGGTCATGTGGGGTTTTCTGGGCGCACAGCGCCTGTGTTGTCGCCCTGATTGTACAGGATTTGCCCATGCGTTGCAACGTACGTTTTTCAGGCTCATCGGGCAGCGGCAGCACGCTGCCCCGCTCGCCTCATCGCCCTGCGGGCGGTTCGCTCGCTTGCTTGTTTTTGGGGGTACGCGCAGGGGTTTCACCCCTGCACCCCACAAGGGCTTTCGCCCTTGACCCGGTTCCGCTGCGGCGGGGGTTGGGCTATAGGCGTTTGGTGGCCGCTGCCCCGCTCGCCTCATCGCCC
>LVAR01000118.1 GCA_001604115.1 Clostridiales bacterium Firm_12
GCAAGATGCTCCGGCCACCGGTGCGCCGCGCGGCACGCATGCCACACATACCCCTGCCGAAGGGCTTTCGCCTGCCGCCGATGCAGCCAACTGTGTAGGGCACCTACCCGCTGCGGAATGGGGCAATCGCGATGCACAGCAGCATCAAGAGCCTGCCACCGCCCCGGACTGGGTCAACCGCGAAGGGCTCATCGCCACGCAGGGCAGCCGCCGTATCCTGATCACCGTAAGTTATGACGGCACAGCCTATGCGGGCTGGCAGCGCCAGCAAAACGCCATGACCGTGCAGCAGCGCCTTGAGGATGCCCTGACCGCCCTGACCGGGCACAAAACCACGCTGTACGGCGCATCCCGCACGGATGCGGGGGTGCATGCGCTGGGACAATGCGCCCACTTTGACACGCGCTGCCGCATCCCCGCCGAGCGCTACCCCTTTGCGCTGAACACCATGCTGCCTCCGGACATCCGCGTGCTGGCCGGGCGCGCTGTGGGCGAGACATTCCACGCCCGCTTTGACGCCAAGGGCAAGCAATATACCTACCGCATCCACAATGCGCGGCACGCCAGCGCCATCCTGCGCAACCAGACGGCGCACGTGCCGGTGCCCCTGGATGTGCCCGCCATGCAGGCCGCGCTGCCTAAGCTGCTGGGCACGCATGATTTTGCGGCCTTTCAGGCTAGCGGCGGCACGGCCAAAACCACCGTGCGCACCCTGCGCGCCCTCACGCTTGTGGCGCAGGGCGAGGAGCTCACCCTGACGGTGGAGGGCAACGCCTTCCTGTACAACATGGTGCGCGTGATTGCCGGAACCCTGATGGACATCGGCAAAGGCAAGCTGAACGGGGATTGCTTTGCCCGCGCGCTGCAAACCGGCAACCGCCTGCTGCTGGGCACCACCGCCCCCGCCTGCGGCCTGACCCTCACGCGCATCGACTATGACCTGCCGGCGCGTTAGCGCCCCGGCGCCGGGCGCGCCGCGCAAGCCCGTTCCCGCCCACACGGGCGCGGTGGGCACAAGCCCGCCATGCTTGCGCAAAAAAGGATTTTGGGGCAAAACGGCGAATGTTCACAGGTAACCAATTACACATGAAACCGTATGCAACGGCGCACCGGGCAGCCGCGACGGATATAAAGGGGTAGAGCATGGCAAGCGTCAACGATCTGGCGATTGATTTGGGCACGAGCAACATCCTCATCTACATGAAGGGCAAGGGGATCATCCTGCGCGAGCCCACGGTGGTGGCCATTGACCGCGACACGCGCGAGGTGCTGGCCTTTGGCGAGGAAGCGCGGCGCATGATCGGCCGCACCCCCAGCAACATCCTCGCGCTGCGCCCGCTGCGCGATGGCATGATCTCGGATTACGAGCTGGTGAGCTTCATGCTCAAGGGTTTTGTGCTCAAGGCCATTGGCAAGCACATGTTCGCGCGGCCGCGCGCCATCCTGGCCCTGCCCACGGGCGTGAACGAGATGGAAAAGCGCAGCATCATCTCCACCATGTTTGACGCGGGCATGCGCCGCACGCAGCTGTTGGACCGCACCATCGCGGCGGCGCTGGGCGCGGGGCTGCCCATTGACGAGGCCTACGGCACCATGATCGTGGACATCAGCGCCGGGGTGAGCGACATCGCGGTGCTGTCCCTGGGCAAGGTGGTGGTGAGCGATGTGAGCAAGATCGGCGGGGACAAGCTGGACGATGCGATCATCCGCCACCTGCGGCGCAAGCACAACCTGCTCATTGGCGAGCGCACCGCAGAGGAACTGAAGATCAACATCGGCTCGGCCATCCCGCGCAGCGAGCAGCTGTACATGGAGGTCACGGGGCGCAACCTGATCACCGGCCTGCCCAAGACCATGCGCATCACCAGCGACGATGTGACCGAGGCCATCGACGAGCCCTTGCAGCAGCTGATCGAGAGCATCCACGGCGTGCTGGAGCACACCCCCGCGGAGCTGGCGGCCGATATTTTTGAGTTTGGCATATTGCTCACCGGCGGCGGCGCGGAGATGTTTGGCCTGTGCGAGGCGATTGCCGATGCGCTGAAAGTGCCCTGCAGCTGCGCGGAGGATCCGCAGACCAATGTGGTCATGGGTTGCGGCAAGGCCGTTGAAAATATGCAGGATCTGGGGCAGTTTTTGGATGACAGCCGCAGGCGGCTGATGGGGCGGTAGGGAATGGATCTACGGGGCTTGGGGCAGCGCTCCAAAGCCTGCGGCGCACCACCAAAGCATAGCCCTCCCAGCGAGTGAAGCGAACCACGGCGGGTGAACCCACGGGTGCCGCGCAGGATGAAACCCTTTTTGCCTTTACGAAAGCCGGGCGCACCGATCGGTGCGCCCGGCTTTCGTAAGCCATGGGGTGTCGTCCGCCTGTACAGGTCTATTCCCCCAGGCCAAATCCTTCCGCGATTTCCAGCCAAGCCAGATAGCCCATGCGCTCGCCTGTCAGCTCCCGAAAGCGCACGCTGCGCTCCCGACCCTGCGCCTTGAGCTGCAACAGCTCCGCCGGGATATCGCGCACGCGGCCGCGCAGGTGGGCAAACAGTGCATCATAGGCGGCCAGCCGGTCTGCCGCCGCGCCCGCATAGCCGCCGGGCACCGGGTGCAGGGCGCCTTCCGGGATGGTGTGCGGTTGGGTTGTTTGGTTTGCCTTGTCTGTGCTGCGCGCCATCGTTACCCCTCCTGCCGTATCACGGGTGTGGCATCCCCTGCCACCCACTTTCCCAAGCAAATCGCATCGTCCCGCCCCACATACTTCCCATAGGGGGCGCACTCCTGCCAGCCCTGTTTCCGGTAAAAGGCTACCGCTGCTGTGTTCACGCGGCGGGTTTCGCACACCAGCCGCACATATCCCGCCGCCGCTGCCTGTGTTTCCAGCGCTTGCAGCAGCGTTTTGCCCATGCCCCGGCGGGCGGCAAACACGCGCTTGACCTCGGCCACGCCGTTTGTCAGGGGGCGAAAGCCGCCGCAGGCAACGGGCGCATCCCCCAGATAGGCGACCAAAAAAGCAGCGCCCGCGCCGCGCACATCATCGGCGGCAAAAGAGGCGCTGCCATCGCAGCCGGTGATGGATTGCAGCGTAAACCCCAGCGCGCACAGCAGCGCCGCCGCGTCCGGATGCGCCGGATCGCGGGGAAGGATGCATACCCTCGCCTCGCCGCCCGTGGGGGCGGCTTCATGGGGGTGGAGGGTCGCGGCGGATGAATCGCCCGGGTGTGCGGGGCTGCGGGAATCGCCGCCCCGCGCCGCAGCGACCGGCGCGCATGCCCCTTCCGGCCGGGCAATGGGATCACCCGGTGCATGCCCGCTCACAGCTTGCTCAGCTCGTCCAGCGAAAGCTCAAAGCTGGGCGCAAACTCCCGCATGAACACTGTGACCTCGGGCAAGGTATTTTCGCGGATGGTTTCCAGGATGGAGGTCTTGGCCTGATCAAACTCCCGGTTGCCCAGGTTTTGCTCCTCGATGCACTTGAGGTAGGCGCAGATGCGATCCGCCGCCTTGACGAGCTTCCAGGCGTAGGTACTTTCATCCGGGCGCAGGTAGGGGCGGTAGGCGGCGCGCAGATCCTCCGGCAGCATGGTCAGGAGCTGCTCGCTGGCCATGGACTCGATGCGCTTGTAGGCGCCCTTGATCTCAGGGTTTTTATACTTGACGGGCGTAGGCAGATCCCCGGTGATGACCTCCCCCACATCATGGTACAGTGCAAGGGAAAGCACGGTTTCGGGGTTCACATCGTGGCCGAAGCGCTCCCGGCCGATCACCGCCAGGCCATGGGCGATGAGCGCACACTGCATGCTGTGCTCCATATCGTTTTCCGGCACGGTGTTGCGCATGAGTCCCCAGCGGCGGATGAGCTTGAGGCGGTTGAGATAGGCATAGAAGGGATTCATATTGCCTCCTTGGGGGGGGGAGTTTGGAAAACCTGCGGGCGCGCAGGCTCCCGGGCACTCGGTGGGCGCATCAGCCCTCGGCTTCCTCCACTTGGAGGATGAGCGCGGGGATCTCCGCCGGGTCGGTCACATAAAAGCGCGCGCCCATGCCGCGGAGCGCATCGCCATCGCGGAAGCCCCACCCCACCAGCATGCAGTCCATGCCGGTTTGCTGGGCGGTGTCAAAATCCACATCGCTATCCCCCACGTACAGCGTGCGCTCGGGGATGGCCGCAAGCGCTGCCAGCGCCTGCAGGGGCATGTCCGGCGCGGGCTTGCGGGGCACGCCGTCCTGCCCGCCGATGGCCACCTGCACCAGGCTGCCAAAATACTCCCGGGCAAGGGCTTTGACGGCTTCATCATTCTTGTTGGATACGATGGCCAGCTTGACCCCCGCCTCATGCAGGGCGGCCAGGGTGTCCAGCACGCCGTCATAGGGGCGGGTAAAGCGGTCGCAGTGCGCGGTATAATATTGCACAAAGGTGGCCAGCGCCTCCTCCATGCGGGCATCCTGCCGGCCGCCGGGCAGGGCGCGCTCCATCAGCTTGCGTACCCCATTGCCCACAAAGCCGCGCACGGCCTCGGGGGTCAGGGTGGGGTAGCCATAGGCGCGCAGCGTATGGTTGACGGCGTGGGTCAAATCCTCCAAGGTATTGAGGAGCGTGCCGTCCAGATCAAAGAGAACGGCGTCATACTGGGGCATTGGCCATTGCAGCTGCGCTTTCCGCGGCAAGCTGCGCCTCCTTTCGCTTCAGGTCGCTTAGGACACGGAAGGTGATGGGTACCGTCATAAACAGCGAGAAAAAATCGGACACGGTTTGTGCCACCTGCACGCCAAGCAGCCCCAGCAGCGCGGGCAGCAGCAGCACCGCAGGCAGGAAGAACAGCCCTTGGCGGCTCACCGCCACCAGCGTGGCCTCCTTGGCCAGGCCCATGGTTTGCAGCATCATGTTGCTCAGGATCAGGAAGCTGTTAAAGGGCAGCAGCAGGCACTGGAGCCGGAGCGCCAGCGCGCCGATCTCGGTGACCTCCGGGTGCCCTTTGAGGAACAGCTCCACGATCTGCGGGGCAAACAGGATGCTTGCCGCCGAGGCCACCAGCAGGATGCCAAAGGAGAGCCGCACCGCATACCAAAATGCCTCGCGCACCCGATCGTAACGCTTGGCGCCGTAGTTGAAGCCGCACACGGGCTGGAAGCCCTGCCCAAAGCCAATGACTGCGGACACGGCAAACATCATCACCCGCCCTACGATGCTCATGGCGGCGATGGCTGTGTCCCCAAAGGCGCCGGCCGAAAAGCTGAGCGCCACCGTCGCCAGGCTGGCCAGCCCCTGCCGGAACAGCGATGGCACGCCGCCGCGCAAAATTTCGCGGTACACCGCCAGCTTGAAGGTAAAGTGCCGCAGGCGGATGCGGATGGTATCCCCCCGATAGGTGCCCAGCACCAGCAGCACAAAGCTGACCAGCTGGCTGATGATGGTCGCCAGCGCCGCGCCGCCCACCCCCATGCCCAGCGTGAAGATGAACAGCGGATCCAGCGCCACGTTGAGCACCGCGCCCGACATGATGCCCACCATCGCAAACACGGCGTTGCCCTGAAAGCGCAGCTGGTTGTTGAGCACAAGGCTTGCGACCATCCACGGCGAGCCCAACAGGATGTAGCCCGCATAGGCGCGCGCATAGGGTGCGATGGTCGCGGTGGAGCCCAGTGCCCACACCAGCGGATCCAAAAACAAAAGCCCCAGCGCCATGATGACCACACCGCTGATGAGCGCCGAAAAAAAGCCCGTAGCCGCCATGATGCGGGCATTGTCCATATCCTTGGCGCCCAGCGCGCGGGCGATATAATTACCTGAACCATGCCCGAACATGAAGCCGACAGCCTGCAAAATGGCCATCAGCGGCAGGCACACCCCCACGGCGGCCGTTGCGCTGGGGTTGCCGATGAGACCGACAAAATACGTATCCGCCATATTATACAGCGCGGTGATGAGCATGCTGATGATGGTCGGCACCGAAAGGGACACCACCAGCTTAGGAATGGGCGTGAGCAGCATCTGTTGCAGTTTGCCCTCCGCCGTTTGAACGCGATTCATGGCTCCTCCTTTACCGTACGGCAAAATGCCGCCGAGTAAGTTGTAACACATAGAGCCCGGAAAATCAAGGGTGCACCGCCGGGCACGGGGGCTTGCGGCAGCCGGAAGCATTGCCTGGCAAGCGATGGTTTCCCAGCATGGGTGTTTTGGGGAGGGGCATGGTTACTTGAAATGGCGTGGCCTTTTTGGCCGCCCGCTGCATGGATGGGCGCGCCGGCAAAGTGCATACATATTCTTGGCAGGGGGCAGCCTGCGCGGGTTTGCGCAGAGGCATCAGCGCCTGGCGGGGTGCCGGGGTCAGCTGTACGCAAGCTCCAGGGCGCGGGTGAGCATGATCCATAACAGGCAGGGTGGCCCCGGAAGGCAGCTGCGCGCAAGCCGCGCCATCCCGCGGGAGACGCCGGCACTGCGGCAGACCCCATCATAAAATGGGCGGGGCAGGGGCGCAGGCAAACGCCGCAACCCAATTTGACCAACCGCCCAAACTGTGCTATACTCTATTGTTGCAAACCAAAATCAAGCCGGTTCACGCGGCGCGCTACAGGCAAGAAAGGCTGATACGATGTCTGGACATAGCAAATGGGCCAACATTAAAATCAAAAAAGGCAAGACGGACGCGATCCGCGGGAAGATTTTTACCAAAATCGGGCGCGAAATCGCCATCGCCGTGCGTGAAGGGGGCAGCAACCCCGACACCAACAACAAGCTGCGCGACGTGATCGCCAAGGCCAAGCAAAACAATATGCCCAATGATAACATCTCCCGCTCCATCAAAAAGGCGGCGGGCGAGCTGGGCAATGTGGATTATGCCGAGATCACCTACGAGGGCTATGCCCCCGGCGGCGTGGCGGTCATTGTGGAGTGCATCAGCGACAACCGCAACCGCACCGCCAGCGACATCCGCCATTGCTTTGCCAAAAACGACGGGCAGCTGGGCGTGACCGGCTCGGTGAGCTTCATGTTCGATAAAAAGGGGCTGCTGGTGATTGCCCGGGACGCCGGCATGGATGAGGACGACATCCTGATGCAGGCGCTGGACGCGGGCGCCGAGGATGTGCAGGCCATGGACGATGCCTTTGAGATCACCACCGACCCCAACGAGTTCTCGGCCGTGCGCGAGAAGCTGGAAGGCGCAGGCTTTGCCTTCCTGACCGCCGAAGTGCAGATGATCCCGCAAAACACCGTTGCCCCCACCGATGAAAACATCGAAAAAATCCAGAAGATGCTGGAGATGCTGGAAGATAACGACGATGTGCAAAACGTGTGGCACAACGCCGACCTGCCGGAGGAGGAGGAAGAGGAATAATCTTCCCCCTGCCACAAGACGCAGCACCAACAGCGAGCCCGCGCACCATTACGTGCGCGGGCTCGCTTTTTGATACATGCTGCGGCATGGGGGGTGGGGCGCTGCCCCAAACCCCGCAAGGGCTGTTGCCCTTGACCCTTTACCGCTGCGGCGGGGGTTTTGGCCAATCCAAACAGCGGGCCTGCGCCCTCCATTTACCCCCGCGCCTTGCGCTTGCCCCGCAGCAGCAGCCACAGCAGCCCTGCCAGATACAGCACGATCAGCGCAAAGGTCACGCCCAGCATCAGGGGCGATTCGGCCGCCAGCCCAATGAAGATGAGCATCGGCGCGCCCAGCACGATGCCGTAGCTGCTGCCCAGCACCAGATTGTTGGCCGCGGGCGTTTCCAGGTCGGGGTCAATGGGGCGCAGCAGCAGGATGCCGGAGCTGATGGTACCGGTCAGCATCCCGTACATGGACAGGAACCCCTCATCGCTATAGCCGGGATACACACGCGCGCACAGCCAGCGAAGGTACACAAAGGTGACCACGCCGCCGGCCACCGCCATCAGCAGGAAGGGGAGCCACTGGCCGGACAGATCGCTGAAGTCGATGCTCGCGATGCCCGCCACGATCATCAGATCAAACGCCATGCCGGAGATGCGGCTAAGCAGGTAATTGTTCTGGTATTGGCGGGTCATCATGTTGGATTTGCGCAGGAAGCCCATCACGGCTTTGAAGGCCATGGCCAGCATCGACCCGATGATAAAGTTGAACCCCCACAAAAGCGGGCTGAGCGTGCGCGCAAGCCCCGGCGCAAAGCGCGTGACCAGCGCCGTCACCCCCAGGGTGACCAAATAGGTGCACAGGTAAGCCAGCAGCACCAGCGCCACCTGCACGGAAAGCCGATCCATGGACTCGGACAGGGGAATTTCCCCCTGATCCTGAAACTGATCCACCGTGACGGAGCCGGAGAGCCGCGCGCCCTCCCGGCGGGCGATGCGCCCCTTGCGCGTGAGGTAGGCGATGTAGATCACGCCCACCACACACGCGCACAGATAGCCCGCCGCCGCCAGCGACAGCCCAAAGGACTGCCCGCCCGCAAATCCCAGCGCTTCATAGGTGATGCCTACATTGTTGGCCTGCCCGGGGCCCTGGCCGTAGGCCATCGGCAGCAGGATGCCCGCCGCCTGGAAAAACCCCGGCATGCCCAGCCACGCCATGCCCACGGAGATGATGAGCCCCACGATCGCCTGCACCAGATAGGTGCTGATGATGACCGCGCCGCTTTGCAGCCCCGCGCCCTTTTCCCCGCGCTGCCCTTCGCCCACCGTGCGCAGCGACAGCGCGATAAAGCCCACCGCAATGCCGTGGTAGGTGACCATCTCCAAAAATTGCGCGGGGATGCGCAGCACCCCGAAGGTCTTGAGGATCAGCAGCACAAAGCCCGCCAGCACGGAGGTGGGGATCAGGCTTTTGCGGATGAACGCGCTCTTGCGGATGAGCACATTGGAAAGCAGCAGTATGCCCGCGATAATGCCCATTTGCACAAAAAAGTTCCAAAGTCCGGTGTTGGCGGCGGAATAGTCCATCGTCAGTTCCCTCTCTCCCTGAGCATTTGGTAGCCTTCAAAGTATTTGAGTCCGCTGCGTTCCACGGCGCTGCGCACCTGATAGCGGCCGCCCGCGCCGTCGGAAAACACCAGGGTGCTGCGCCCGTAAATCTCCAGCCCCTGCACATCATGAAGCGGCAGGAAAAACGCGCCGCAGGCCAGCCCATCCGCGGTAAGGGACAGCGTGCCCTCGGCCACCGGCTCGGTGGTGTGATCCGGCAGGATGCGGATGAGGGTCTGCCCCGCATCCTGCAGCAGGGGCGGTGAGCATGGCGGCCGCGCGGGCGGCTCGGGTGGTTGTGTGTCTGGTACAGGGTGCCCGCTTTGCGCGGGTGTTTGCGCACCAAGCGCGGATGGTTGCATTGCCTGTAAAGGAAGTTCCGCGATGGGTATGGGTAGCTGCGCATCTGGCCTGGATTGCTGCACTTCCCGCGTGGGGGGCAGCATGTCTGGTACAGGGTGCCCGCTTTGCGCGGGGGTATCCCCGACTGGCACAGGCATGTTTTCGCTTGATGCGGGCGCCGTTTTTTCTTGGGCGGCCGGGCGCATGCCTGCCGCATCCGCGGCCAGCCGCCTGCCAAGTTCCTCACGCTGCCAGGCGCACCAGCTTTTCAGGGTGTCAAAGGGGAGGGCATCCCCGTGCAGGTAGCCGGTAGGCAGGTATTGCCCGCGCAACCCGCAATCACAGGCAAAGGCATCCCCCTGCCCGCGGATGCGCCCCAGCGCACCGCACGCCGGGCACAGGTACAGCACGTTTTCGATCCCCTCGGCCAGGCGTTTGCCCCGGTAGGGGATGTTTTCCGCCTGCTGGCGTGCATAGGCATCCTCCGCGATGTCCTCGGCAATCAGGCGATTCACCTGCGCATCGGTCATGGCGGCCAGCATGGCCGGGGCATACA
>LVAR01000119.1 GCA_001604115.1 Clostridiales bacterium Firm_12
CAGCAGACCCAACCCCATTGCGCTTTCGTGCGCCGAAGTGACCTACATCGATGCTGCGAACAGCGTCGTTGGGCTTGCGTATATCGATGCAAACGAAGGTAGCCCGTTACTGGACATCAAACCCTATACGCCCAGCCTGGATCGGGTCGAGAACCCTCGCGTGCCGCAGTGGTGCGCCCACTGGCCAAAGAACTGCGAAACGTCCGGCGATTTTGACTGGGGTAGCGAGTTCAACTTCTAAATCGGCCTCTCGTTCACTTGGGGAGCAGTCAACAGATTGCTCCCCTTTATCATGCTCCGGAGGTGTTCAATATGGGAATCTTCACCGGCTTGTTTCACTCCCGCGATAAGCCCAAGAATAGCCTGGGCGGCGCGTTTTCCTTTCTGTTCGGCGGCACGACCTCCGGCAAACTGGTCAATGAGCATACTGCGCTGCAAACCACGGCGGTGTACGCCTGCGTCCGAATCCTCGCCGAAACGATCGCGGGGCTTCCTCTGCATGTGTATCAGTACCGCTCGGACGGTAGCAAAGAACGATTTCCGCAGCATCCGCTGTACAACCTGCTCCATAACGAACCAAATCCCGAGATGACGTCATTTGTGTTCAGGGAAACACTCATGAGTCATCTTTTGCTTTGGGGCAACGCCTATGCGCAGATCGTCCGAAACGGCCGGGGGCAACCTGTCGCGCTGTATCCGCTGCTGCCCAACAAAATGGATGTCAGCCGTGCGCCAAATGGCGAGCTTCGCTATACCTACTATCGGGATGTGGATGAAAGCGGTCTGAGACCCAAGGGCGGCTATGTCACGCTGCGCAAGGACGAGGTTCTCCATATCCCCGGCCTGGGCTTTGACGGCCTGATCGGTTACAGTCCCATCGCGATGGCCAAGAATGCCATCGGTATGGCGCTGGCCACGGAGGAGTATGGCGCGAGCTTCTTTGCCAATGGCGCCAACCCCGGCGGGGTTCTCGAGCATCCGGGGGTCATCAAGGATGTGCAGCGGGTTAAAGACAGCTGGAACGCCGCCTACCAGGGCAGCGGAAACGCCCATCGCGTGGCGGTTCTAGAAGAGGGCATGAAGTTTCAGGCCATCGGCATCCCGCCAGAGCAAGCCCAATTTTTAGAAACGCGTAAGTTCCAAATCAATGAGATCGCCCGCATCTTCCGCGTGCCGCCGCACATGGTCGGTGATTTGGAGAAGAGCTCCTATTCCAATATCGAGCAACAATCGTTGGAATTTGTCAAATTTACCCTCGATCCCTGGGTGGTGCGATGGGAACAGTCGCTCTGCCAGGCGTTGCTGCTGCCTTCCGAAAAGAGCGACGTCTTCATTCGCTTCAATCTGGACGGTCTGCTGCGCGGCGATTATGCCAGCCGCATGACGGGCTATGCCACCGGCAGGCAGAACGGTTGGCTCTCCGCTAACGATATCCGCGAGCTGGAAGACATGAACCGTATCCCGGCATCCGAAGGGGGCGACCTTTTCCTCGTGAACGGGAGCATGACCAAATTAGTCCAGGCCGGCGCGTTCGCAGGCAAGGAAAGCCCTGTAAAGCAAGCAACACAACGAAAACACAAGGAGGAGACCAATGAAAAGTAGCCACTTTTGGAACTGGGTACGCGATGAAACTGAACCGGAATCCCGCACGCTGTATCTGAACGGCGTCATCGCGGAGGAGAGTTGGTTTTCAGATGAAGTGACCCCAGCTGCCTTCAAGGCTGATCTCACCTCCGGCAGCGGACCGATCACCGTCTGGATCAACTCAGTCGGCGGCGATTGCGTGGCGGCAGCCCAGATCTATAACATGCTCATGGATTATCCCCACGATGTGACGGTCAAGATTGACGGCATCGCCGCCAGCGCGGCTTCTGTCATCGCCATGGCGGGTACGCGCGTGCTCATGTCGCCGACGTCGCTTCTCATGCTGCATAACCCTTTCACTGTCGCCATGGGCGACAGCGAAGAGATGCGAAAGGCCATCCAGTTGCTGGATGAGGTGAAGGAGTCCATCATCAACGCGTATGCCATCAAAACCGGCCTTTCGCGCACGAAGCTCTCCAACCTCATGGACTCGGAGACGTGGATGAACGCCAACAAGGCTCTGGAGCTTGGTTTCTGCGATGAAATCATGTTTCAACCCGATGCTCATGTGGGACCTTCGGGGAACAGCTTCACGTTCTCCCGCCGGGCGGTTACCAACAGCCTGTTGGACAAACTCCGCGCCAAGGTTCCCAAGCCCCTAGCCGCGCCGGAACAGCCCAAAACAAAAGCGTCAGACCTCGACAAGAGGCTGGCGCTTTTACAGTAAAAAACGGAGGTAGAAATATGAATCAGATTTTGACCCTACGCGAAAAGCGCGCCAAGGCATGGGACGCCGCCAAGGCGTTTCTGGATACCAAACGCGGCACGGACGGCCTGCTCTCTGCGGAGGACGTAGCCACGTATGAAAAGATGGAAGCCGATGTGGTCAGCCTCGGCAAGGAGATCGACCGGTTGGAGCGGCAAGCTAGCCTTGACCGCGAGCTTTCCCAACCCACGACCAGCCCCATCACCAATCAGCCCGCCGCAGGCGGCAAGGCCAAGGATGGCCGCGCCTCCGACGAGTACACCCGCTCTTTCTGGTCGCTCATGCGCAACAAGAGCGTGAGCCATGAGGTGTACAACGCTCTCAAAATCGGCCAGGATGATCACGGCGGTTTCCTGGCTCCGGACGAGTTCCAGCGCACGCTGCTGGACGCCCTGCAGGAGCAGAACATCTTCCGGCAGCTCGCGCATGTGATCACCACCAGCTCCGGCGACCGCAAGATTCCCGTCGTGGCCAGCAAGGGTACGGCGGCGTGGATTGACGAGGAGGCCGCCTATCCGGAGAGCGATGATACCTTCGGTCTGGTGTCCATTGGCGCCTACAAGCTGGCGACCATGATCAAGGTGAGCGAAGAGCTGCTCAACGATGGCGTGTTCGATATCGCAGCTTACATCGCCACTGAGTTTGCGCGGCGCATTGGCGCCGCCGAAGAGGAAGCGTTCTTCACCGGCAACGGCACCGGCAAACCCACGGGAATCCTGAACGCCACTGGCGGCGCGGAAGTAGGCATCACCACGGCGGGCGCGACCGCCATCACCATGGACGAGGTGATGGATCTGTTCTACTCCCTGCGCTCGCCCTACCGCCGCAATGCTAATTTCCTCATGAATGACGCGACGGTGAAGGCGTTGCGCAAGCTCAAGAACGCAAGCGGGGACTATATCTGGCAGCCCAGCGTTACAGCGGGCGCGCCGGATACCATCCTCAACCGCCCCGTGTACACCAGCGCCTTCATGCCCACGATT
>LVAR01000120.1 GCA_001604115.1 Clostridiales bacterium Firm_12
ACAGGATGCACGATGTCCTCGGCGGCCACGCGGCCGATGAGGCGATCCTCCAGGCTCTCGATCACCTGATTGCCGATGGTGATTTCGCTGATGGTCATGCCGCGCACCTTTTCATTGCGCTTGGCAAAGCAGTCCAGCTCGCGCACGATCACTTCCTGAGACACATCCACCAGGCGGCGGGTCAGGTAGCCGGAGTCGGCGGTACGCAGTGCCGTATCGGCCAGGGACTTACGGCTGCCGTGGGAGGAGAGGAAAAACTCCAACACCGACAGGCCTTCGCGGAAGTTTGCACGGATAGGCAGCTCGATGGTCTTGCCGCTGGGGGACGCCATCAGGCCACGCATGCCGGCCAGCTGTGCCACCTGCGAGGCGCTGCCGCGTGCGCCGGAATCCGTCATCATGCGGATGGGGTTACGCTCGTCCAGCTCCGGCAGGATCATGTTGCGCAGCGCGTTGGTGGTGCTGGCCCAGATATCAATGACAGAGTTATAACGCTCGTCCTCGCTGAGCATACCCATCATGAACATCTGGTTGATCTCTTTGACCTGTTGATCGGCCTTGGCCAGCATCTCAGGCTTTTCGTCAGGCACCTTGATGTCGTTCACGCTCACCGTGACCGCACCGCGGGTGGAGTACTTGAAGCCCAGCGATTTGATGGCGTCCAGCACCAGTGCGGTATCATGGATGCCGTGCTTCTGATATACCTGATCGACGATCTTGCCCAGATCCTTCTTGCCGCAGAGGATATCCACCTCCAAGGCGAACATATCCTCCAGGCAGGCGCGCGGCTTGCGGCCGATGTCCTGCGGGATGACCTCGTTGAAGATCATCATGCCCAGCGTGCAGTCAATGATCTTGCTGCCCGTCTGCCCTTCAAACGTACGCGTCACACGCACGCGGATGGGGTGCTGCAGGGTGATGTGCCCAGTCTGGTAGGCCATCATGGCTTCGTTATAGTTGCTGAACACCGGAATTTCTTCCGGCTTGAGGTTTTCGCGCTTGGGGTAGGTCATGGTCAGGTAGTAGCAGCCGATGACCATATCCTGCGAGGGGCTCATCACGGGCTTGCCGTCCTGCGGCTTCAAGATGTTGTTATGTGCCAGCATCAGGAAGCGGGCTTCCGCCTGCGCCTCCATGGACAGGGGCACGTGCACGGCCATCTGATCGCCGTCAAAGTCTGCATTGTAAGCGGTGCACACCAGTGGGTGCAACTTCATGGCGCGGCCTTCGACCAGGATCGGCTCAAACGCCTGAATGCCCAAGCGGTGCAGCGTGGGCGCGCGGTTCAGCAGCACCGGGTGCTCCTTGATCACGCCCTCCAGGATGTCCCACACCTCGGGCTTGCCTTTTTCCACCATGCGTTTGGCGTTTTTGCCGTGGTGCGCATATTTCAGCGACACCAACCGCTCAATGACGAACGGCTTGAACAGCTCCAGCGCCATCTCCTTGGGCAGGCCGCACTGGTACAGCTTGAGTTCCGGACCCACCACGATAACCGAGCGGCCGGAATAGTCCACGCGCTTGCCCAGCAGGTTCTGGCGGAAACGGCCCTGCTTGCCGCGCAGCAAATCGGAAAGCGACTTGAGGGCGCGGTTACCGGGGCCTGTTACCGCGCGGCCACGGCGGCCGTTGTCGATGAGCGCATCCACAGCCTCCTGCAGCATACGCTTTTCGTTGCGCACGATGATGTCCGGCGCGCCCAGCTCCAGCAGACGCTTGAGGCGGTTGTTGCGGTTGATCACCCTGCGGTACAAATCGTTGAGGTCGCTGGTGGCAAAACGGCCGCCGTCCAGCTGCACCATGGGGCGCAGATCCGGGGGGATCACAGGGATCACGTCCAGGATCATCCATTCCGGCTTGTTGCCGCTCTGGCGGAATGCTTCCACCACTTCCAAGCGCTTGACGGCACGCGCACGCTTTTGGCCTTCGCTGTCGCGCTCGCGCTCTTTCTCCGCCAGATCGCTGATCTCTTTTTTGAGCTTTTCGCTGATCTCCTCCAGGTTGAGGGCAAGGAGCATCTCCTTGACCGCCTCGGCGCCCATGCCCGCGCGGAAGGCACCGCGGCCCAGCTGGCTTTCCAGCTCACGGTACTTGGCATCGGTGATCAGCTCGTGGCGCTTGAGCCCGGTAACCTTGCTATCGCCGGGATCCAGCACGATGAAGTTGGCAAAGTAGAGCACTTTTTCCAGCGCCCGGGGGCTGATGTCCAGCAGCATGCCCATCCGGCTGGGGATGCCCTTGAAATACCAGATGTGGCTCACCGGTGCGGCCAGCTGAATGTGCCCCATCCGCTCGCGGCGCACCTTGGCGCGGGTCACCTGCACGCCGCATTTATCGCAGATCTTGTTCTTGTCCTTGAACTTGATGCGTTTATATTTGCCGCAGTTACATTCCCAATCCTTGGTGGGGCCAAAGATGCGCTCGCAGAACAAGCCGTCGCGCTCGGGTTTCAACGTGCGGTAATTGATGGTTTCCGGCTTGCAGACTTCGCCAAAGCTCCAGTCCAGGATCTTTTCCGGCGATGCCATGCTAATCTGGATAGAATCGAGATTTGTCAGTTCAAACAAAGGTTGGCCACTCCTTTCGGGCTTGGACATTCAAAGGGGGCAATGCGCCCGCCCCCGCCGCGCACCGGGTTTCGGTGCGCGGCGCGCGGGGCAAGGCGTTGGTTATTCATCTTCGGTCTTGGGCGCATCGGCATCCTCATCGTCCAGGTCAATGCCCAGTTCATCGCCCAAGTCCATGCTAAAATCATCCAGATCGTCATCGCCCAGCGAGAAGTCCATGTCCAAGGACTCATCGTCCGTGGCGGCGGCAGGCGTTTCTTCAGCGCCTTCCTCCACATCTTCCAGGAGCTCAAAGCGCTCCGCCACCGGTGCTTCCTCCGCCTCATCCTCGTCCATTTCCCGGATGAGGATCTCATTTTTCTCCGTATCCAGCACGCGAATGTCCAACGCGAGGGATTGGAGTTCCTTGAGCAGCACTTTGAAGCTTTCCGGCACGCCCGGCGCGGGGATATTGGTGCCCTTGACAATGGCCTCGTAGGTCTTGACACGCCCCACGATATCGTCCGATTTGACGGTGAGGATCTCCTGCAGCGTGTTGGCCGCGCCGTAGGCTTCCAGCGCCCACACTTCCATCTCGCCGAAGCGCTGGCCGCCAAACTGTGCCTTGCCGCCCAAGGGCTGCTGGGTCACCAGAGAGTAGGGGCCAACGGAGCGGGCATGCATCTTGTCATCCACCAGATGGTGCAGTTTCAGGAAGTACATGATGC
>LVAR01000121.1 GCA_001604115.1 Clostridiales bacterium Firm_12
CTCGGCATCCATGCCGATGCGCGCGCGCAGGGCGGTGCCCAGCCGCGCCGCCAGCAACCCGCCCGCCAAGGCCAGCCCGCCGCATGCCCAGCCCATGAGCACACGGAAAAACTGCACTGTTAGAAGCTCCGGACTGCGCAGCGCCACCACGCCCGCCTGGCGCTGCCACACATCCCAAAAGGCGGCGGCAATGTCGTTGGGCTCCACCAGCACTTTGGGGATCCACTCCGGGAAGGTATAGACCGGGGCAATAAACACGACAAACACCTGCGCAAAGAGCAGCGCACACGCCGCATAGCCGATGCCAAGCGGCAGGGCGCGCGCCCCTGCCCACGGCAGCAGCCGCAGGGCATACTGATCCCGCAGGCGCGCCATATAGGCACGGTACAGGGCGGAGGCGCGGGCATTGAGCCAGCGCAGCCCAAAGAGCAGAGCCAGCACCGCAAACGCGCAGCCGACCATGCGCAGCGGCAGCGCGGCGTTCATGCGCTCCTTGGCCAGGCTGATGGCCGAACCGCCTTTGCCAAGCGCCGCCGTAGCGCTGGAGAATGCCTCCCACGCGCCGGAGCCAGGCAGGGGATTGGCCTGAATGCACAGCGCTGTCATGGCCAGGGCGCTCTTTTCCGCCGCGCGGTAGGGGATGTACAGGGAATACTCCTGCTTTTCGCCCACGGCGCGGGTGTGGCGCGTGATGCCTACGATGCGGTAGCGCGCGCCATCCAGCAGCAGGGTCCGATCCAGGGGCTCGGCATAGCCAAACAGGGCAACGGCCAGTTTTTCATCCACCATGGCCACTTTGCTGCCGTAGAGGAACTCGTCCGGAAAAATGAGCCTGCCGGTATAAAGGGTCAGCGGCATCAGAGGGTATGCCCCATCCTCCAGCGCGACCAGGCGCGCGGTGGCCGCCTGCGCGCCGTCGCGGTCCGCGATCACGGAAGCGCCGTCCAGCACGGCATACAGCGTGACCGGATCACACGCACTTTGCACCTGCTCCACAAAGGCATCCATGCCCACGCGGGCATCCTTGAGCCCATCGTTGCTGGTCACCGTTTGCTCATCCTGCCCGGTTGCGGTCTGCGGGGCCGGCGCAGGCCACAGGTATTGCAGGGTGCCCGGCATTGCCTGAAGCGCCGCATAGGCAAACAGGGCGACCCCCAGCATGAGCAGCGTGAGGATGAGCGGCGGCCACAGCCGGTTTCGCTTCAAAAAGGCCTGCATGGCTCCACCCCTTTAATCCACATACTCCATCACGGGCTTGCCATCCTCGATGGCGCGATCCGCCCGTTCAATGATCTGTTGGTACTTGAGATCCTCCTGAATGCTCACGGCTTTATCCCCGCGGTCGATCACCGTGACGGTGGTCTTGCGCGCCACCATGCCGCCGCCAGAGAGGAACCCGCCGCTCTTGTATTCGGCCACGAACACATAATCGTTGCCATCGCCTTCGCTGCGCAGTGCGCCGGCCGGGATCAGCGTGGCGTTTTTGCGGGAGCGGAACACCACGTTCACCTCCACCGAGCCGCCGGACACCAGCTTGGCCATGCCCCCCGCCGTGCGGAGAATATCCTCCGTGAGCTCGATCTCGGCATAGCGGCGGCCGTCGGTATCGTTGACCACAGCCTTGACCTCGCTGCGGTAGGTCTCATAATCTCCGGCGACCTCCACGCGTGCGCCCTCGGCCACGTCTTTTTTCAGGTCCGTCACATCCGCGCGGAGGATGGGGGCATCCTCCTTCTTGGCAATGGTGTAGGCGGTGGTACGGCCGTCATAGGCGCCGTTGGCCTGCACCTCCAGGGACACGATATAGCCCGCGCTATCCGCCTTGACGGTGGAAAGCTGCTGTTTGGCCGCAAGCAGCTCCACCATATCGTCACTGATATCCTGCAATTGCTTGGCGATGGCGTTGCGCTCGTTGATGTACTTGAACACCTCATCGGTGATGCGCATCTTGGCGTTTTCGTAGCTGTTGTAAAAGGCTTCGCGCGCAGCCTGGAAGGCGCTTTTGGCGGCGGCAGCCTTGTCGATCAGCTGCATCACGTTGGTGCTGGCGCTCTTTTGCCGGGCGATGGCCGCCCAGGTATCCTGATTGAAGGTCAAATCGACCCCTTCATCGGCGGCAGCCAGGCGCGCATCGTTTTCGGCGGCGGAAAGCGCGTCCTGCGCGTCCAGCATGGCATCGTACAGCTCGTTACGCTTGCTCTGCTTGCTGGATTTGCGGTTGGCAATGTCCAGATCGATCAGCTTTTGCGCGGCTTCCTTGTACTTATCGCGCAGCTCTTTTTCCTTGGTATCGTAATCGTTGACGCGGGCAGTGAAGATGGTATCCCCCGCCTCCACATACAGACCTGGCGTCACATAGAGCTTATCCACCGTGATGGGGGTATCCTGCGCCTTGGGCAGGGTCACCTCCGTCTTGACCGGGAAATACGGCTTGGCCGAAAGCTCGATCTTCTGCTCCACACGGCCGCTTGATGCCTGCGCCAGCTTGACCTTGGGCGTGGTAATGGTCTGCACCGTCTTGGAAAAATACATGCACAGCGCCACCACCACCCCGAGGATCAGCAGTGCCTTGAGCGCCTTGCCCTTCTTGGTCATGTTTACAGCCTCCCCATGCGGGTTTATTTGAGCTCGCTAAGCTGCACGCCCAGCAAAATATCATCCTGGAAGTAGATGTAGATGAGCAGCATGGGCAGCAGGTACAGCGCCGCCCCGGCGAAGGCCACCGCCTGCCCCTCCTCATTGATCTTGTTGAACATTACGCTCAGCGGTTGCAGATCGACGTTTTGCAGATACACCAGAGGCTGCTCCACCAGATTCCAGCAATCAGCAAAGGAGAGCGCCGCCGCCGCGCCCAGGATGGGGCGGCACACGGGCAGCACCACATGCACAAAGGTGCGCATGGTGCCCGCGCCGTCCATTTGCCCCGCCTCGATGATCTCCCCCGGGATGCCCACCATAAACTGGCGAAGCAGGAAGATGTAAAACGGGGAGAAGATGCCCGGCAGGATGATCGCCCAGGCTGTGTTGAGCAGTCCCAGCGCCCTGAGCGTCATCACGCTGGGCGCCATGGTCACCTGAAAGGGCAGCAGCATGAGCATCAGCACCAGGAAAAACAGCGTGTCCCGCCCTTTGAAGGTGAAGCGGCTTAGTCCGTACGCGGTCATAGGCACCACCAGCGTTTGCCCCAAGAGGATGGCCGCGCCGTACATGGCACTGTTCACAAACAGTTTGAGGTACTGCGGCTCCTCGATCAGGATGGTGTAATACTGGCGCAGGCTCACCACCGAGGGGGCAAAGAGCACATCCAGCCACTTGGTGGCATCATAGCGGTTGCGCAGCCCCAGATAGGTAGTGATTTCGCCCTTGGGGAAGAAGGAGTACAGGAACGTGAACACGATGGGCGTGAGCATGAGCACCGCAATCAGGCAAAACAGCGCGATGGTAAAGGGGCGGTTGTGCCGCAGGGTGCGCAGGTGTCTGCGAAGCCGGCTGAGGGGCCCGCGCCGCTTGGGCTCCGGCCTGTCGATAAAGATGAGCGGCTTGACGGGCTGGCGAACCGGCTCCGGCGTGAAGCCGTAGGCCAGCGTAGGGTCGGGGCCGATCACCGGTGCGATGACCTCCCCGCGGGCGGTGGGCTGGGTTGGTTTCATGTCGGTCATGCTGCACTCTCCCCCTGCCGTACGGCCTTGGTGCGGTACATGAGCAGGAACAGCACGATCACGATCACCGCAAAGCTGTAGGCAGCGGTGGTCACGTCCTGATAGTCCAGCTTGGCAAATTTATTGTTCATATAATGCTGCAAGGTATAGACGCTCTCCTCCGGGTAGGCGCCGCCGATCACGTATACCTCTTTGAAAATCTTGAAGGCATTGACCATCGCCAGCACCAGCACCAGAAAGGCTGTGGGCAGCACCTGCGGCAGGGTGATGGAAAACTGCCGCCGGAAAAACCCCGCGCCCTCCAGCGCCGCATATTCATACAGCGACTCGGGCACCGCCTGCAGCGCCGCCGTAAAGATGACCACGCTGAATCCTAGGTTTTTCCAGATGTACAAAAGCACGATGGGCACGCGCAGCGCGCCGCCCTCCAGCCAGAACACCCGCTCAAACCCCAGCGCCACCACCACACGGTTGACTACCCCGCCATAATCAAACATCAGCAGCCAGATGATGAGCATCGCGGCGCTGGGCATCAGGTAAGGCATGAGCAGCGCATTGCGGAAAAAGCCGTCCCCCGCCACGCGCTTGCGCATGAGCGAAGCCAGCAGGAATGACAGCACAAAGATGACCGGCGCGCAAAGCAGCGAAAGTTCCAGCGTATTTTTGAGCCCCAGCTGGAAAATCTCGTTTTGCCACACATCCAGATAGTTTTGGAAACCGACGAACTTGTTGTCGATGGTGCCGTCGGTCAGGCTGAACCACACGCCCCAGAAAAAGGGCACAAAATAAAACGCCAGCAGACCCAGAAGCCCGGGCGCAAGGTACAGCCAAACAGTCTTTTTACGGGTAAACACGGAAGCCTCCTTTGTGGCGCGTCCGCGCCGAGCATTGCATCCATGGGCGGGCGGGCCGCGGGCATCGCCGCGCCGGGCACGGCAGCCTGACCGCATGATTCAGTCCAGTGTACCACGGATGCGGAACATGGGCAATCAAAGGAAAAACGCGCAAGAGAAGCCTTTTCTTCCCCAAAGGCGAAGGTTTCCTGTGCAAAAGATGCATGGCGCCCCCGGGCGCACCCAGCCAGGGCACCCCGGCGGCACAACGCAGGCCCCCGCGCGGCGCGATGATCCCTGACGGCCCGTGTGCCTGCCGAGCTACCCATGGCGGCCACGCCCTGCACGGGATGTGCGCGGCGGGGCCGCGGGCATGCCCGCGACCCCGCGCAAGGTTGGATGGTTTTGTTTACTGGTTTTCCAGCGCCATCATCCGGGTGCGTTTGTCCAGCTCCTTGAGCAGTTGATCCTGCGTGGTAGCGCCGGAGAGGTACTGCATCATCAGGTTGCCCAGCTCCTTTTGCGCGGATTCATCCGCGCCGTAGAGCACGCTCTGCTGGCACACCGTCAGCAAAGCGGAATACTTTTCGCGGAACTGCGTGATCTGCTCTTCGCTCACGCTGTACTTGTTTTCCTCCATCGCCGTCAGCGCCTTGTTCATCTCCTCCAGCTCCTGCTGCAGGGGCGCCTTCTGGCTATCCTCCGCCGCATCCAGCAAGGCCTGCATTTTCGCGATCTCGTCCAGCAGGGTCTGGTGCTGCTTGTCATAATCCTTTTTCACGCGGGGCTCGTTATCCCCAGGGCGCAGGACGATGGCGCTGCTATCGTCCAGATTGTCCAGATAGTTGCAGATGTATTGAACGGCTTGCGCCTTGCGCTGGGAGCGGGTGTTGATGGCCAGCACGCTCAGGTTGGCGCCTAGCACTGCTTGCGCATCCGCGGTGAGGGGCAGCACCAGCGGCGTGATCTTCCGGTAATAATCGGAAAAGCTGGTGACCGGGACATATGCGGCAAACAGATAGGGTTTGCTGGTATAGGTCACATCCGTCATGTCGGTGGCCTGCGCCAGCTCCTCAAAATCAATTGCCTCAAAGGCAGTGAGCACCTCGCGGATGATCGGGGTATCAAAGCCCGCATCTTCCCCCAGCACAGCCTGCCCGTAGGTGATGTAGGTATCCAGCATCAGGCTGAAGAGCACCATCTTCAGGTTTTCGCCGCCCATATCGAACAGCCGTACCTCGGGGTGATCTTCGCCGTAATCGTACTGGTAATCGGCAATGAACTCATAGAAAGACACCAGATCGGTGGGCAGATCGGCCTGGGTAAGGCCCAGTGCCTCCCACTGCTCCAGATCCACTCCGTAGGAAATGGCGGAGGAAGTCACCGGCACACCGTACAGCTTGCCATCCACCGTCATGCTCTCCAAAAACCGGGGATCCAGCGCCTTGACGCGCTCCATGATTTCCGGGTATGCGCTCAGATCCTCAAAATACCCTTTCTGGATCAGGCGCTCCACAGGCATGTAGCTCATGATCATCAGCAGCACATCATACGCGTCGCTCTCGCTGACCATCGCATTGGTAATGGCTTCGATGCTGGCGGTATAATCGGAAGCCACATCCACCGGGATTTCCGGGTGGTTGATGGCAAAGCTCTTGTGCGCTTCGCTGCCGAACTCGCCAAAGATGCGCAGCGCACCTTGCTTGACGGCATCCGTATCCAGCGCGAGCAGCTTGTAGCCGGTCGAATCGCCGCGCAGGTAAAAGCCGGCGTCCACATAGGCAGCCATCGAGCCCGCGCCCAGGTTGCCAAACATGCCCTCGCCGGTAAAGGCGCTGGTGCGGGTGGTTTGGGTGGCGATATCCACGCCCTCGACCCGGCTGCCGTTGACATAGTACAGTGTGCCGCTGGCAGCACCGTACACCATGCCGCTGACCGAGTAGGCGCCCAGCACCCCATCCCCCGCGATGTTGCCCAGTTGGGTATAGACATCCTTGGCCGGGTCGAAGGTACCGTAGTCGCTGCCCGGCATACTCTCGCCGGCCGTGCCGCCCGTGGATGCGGCATAGAGGGCGCTCATATCATAGCGGCGCAGGAGCAGCTGCCCATCGGCATAGGCTTCGGCCTCCTGCACGTTTTGCACGGTAAAGCTTTTGGCCTGTCCGCTGGCAAGGTCGATGCCCACGAGCGTGGTGGTCAGGCCGTCGGCGCTATCGTCCCGGGTCACCAGGTACAAGGTGCCGCCGACCGCCGCTGCGTCCAGGATGGTCAGGCGGGTTTCCGACTCGCTGGAGGCAAAGATCGCCGCATCGGTTTGCACGGTAGCGACCGGCGCAAACGCCCCGGCGGCATCCAGCAGGGTATAGCATTGCCCGGTCAGGGTACACAGGGCATGCAGCGCGCCATCGGCCACAAAGAGCACATCCGCCGGCACAGGAGCGCCTTCCGCCGCCGCCAGCGCCTGATCCAGCGCGGCCTGCGTGCTCAGATAGCCGCTGTACAAAAGTTTGCCTACGGGGGTCTCTGTGCGGGTGGCTGGATCCAGCGCCGTCAGGCGGCCATCGCTATACAGCAGCCACGCCTGGCTGCCCGCAGCTGCCAACGCACTGATGGACGTGCTTTCGCCGACATCCCCATAGGAGGTGGTTTCCGAGGTGGCGGTGACCACCATCGCCAGCGCACCTGAGCCAGGCAGCAGCAGGCACAGAATCAAGAGGATCGATATCCATTTTTTCAAAGAGGTTCATCCTTCCTGTGTGGGATCGTGCTTCGCCGGATTGGTTCCATTCGTTGCCATTATAGCAAATCGGCAGCAAAAAGCCAGCCTTTGAGGCGGGAGTCATACGCTTTGTACCATGAAACGTCTGCGCACGTGTCGCAACTGACAGCCGCCCCGGGCAAACCGACGCAGACCAAAGCACGACCGAGCGCTGCCGCGGGGGTCGGGGAACCAACAGGGGCGGCGGCCATCCGGCCGCCGCCCCTTGCACCGTTATGCCCCTTGCGTGGCTTGACCCGCAACCCTGCCCGAGGGCAAGGCTGCGGGCCGCCGCAGGGTTACTGATCCTCCAGCTGGATCATGCGCATGCGCTTGTCGATCTCCTTGATGTAGGCATCCAGGGTCAGCGCGCCCTGCATATACTGCTCACGCAGGGAGTAGAACTCGTTGTTGCCCTCATTGTCCCATGTGGAAAGCGGGGTTTGCCCGATGACCACCAGATAGGGCGCCACATCCTGGCGGTAGCGGGCAATATCCTCTTCCTTGACCAGGTAACGGTAATCCTCCGCGTGGTCTACCATGTCCTGCATATACTCGATATCCTGCTTGATCCCGGCCACCTGATCGGGCGGCGCAGTTTCCAGGCTGGCCTTGCTATCCTCCAAATACTTCTTCCAGCCCTTGACGTTCTCCTCGTAATTGGGATCCAAAAGGGCAGTGTTGTTATCGGGGAACAGGGTAATGGCCGCGGATTCCGCCGCGCCGTTTTGCGCATAGACGGTCAGGTACTGCACCGCCTGATCCAGCCGGGTGGATCGGGGATTGATCACCATATAATCCGCCGTGGCGCTGTAGACCGGCTCCAGCCCCGCATCCAGCGGCAGGGCGAGGAACTGCGTATCATAGCGGTATTGGCCGGGATAGGTCGCATTGGCGTACATGCTGAAGAGCGGCTTGCGCGACCAGTAGGAATCCCCTTCTTTTTCCTGATCGGATTCCATATCCGTAAAGTCGATGGCCTCAAAATGCTCCATGAGCGTGCGGAACAGCGGTGTGTCAAAGCGCACATCGCCCCCCTCGCGCACCTGATGGGCATAGTAAGTATCGGTAAGCCAGGACAGGATGGTCTGGCGGGAGGAACCATCATCCGTGATCATATACTCGGGATTATCCTCGGCATAATTGGCCTGCCAGTCTGCCACAAAATCCAGGAACTCCACAAAGGTAGTGGGCAAATCGTCCTGCGTCAGGCCGACATCCTTCCAGGCGCTCTTATAATAGCCGATGGCATTGGCGTTGAGATCCACCGGCATACCGAACACCTTGCCATCCCGTGTGGCAAAGGCAGTCAGCCGGGTATCCATGCGGGCAATCTGCGCCATCAGTTCAGGGTAAGCGCTCAGGTCCTGCGCATAGCCCTTGTCGATGAGCCGCGAAATGGGGGTGTACTGGCTGTTGAGGCGCAGCACATCAATGGCGTCCGTGCCGGACACCATGGCGGCGGTAAAATCCTCCAGGGACTCAAAATAATCTTCGTACACAGTCACGTTGGCCTGCGGATATGCCTTCAGGAAAGCCTGATGGCCGCTGGAGCCGTACTCGCCAAAGATGGTCAGCGCGCCCAGCTCAATGCCGGGCATGTCCAGCTGGCGTACGGTCATGCTGGAATAGTCCGCCACGACAAACACGCCGCCGGGCAGCAACGCCACATTTTCATCCATCCACAGGCGCGTTGGCAGGTAGGCGCTCACCTTGGCGGGCTGCTGCAGGCCGGGCAGGCTGTACACCGTGGCGCCCTGCACGTAGTAGAGGGTGTTCTGGGCGGCATCATAGCGCACGCCGTAGGTGTTGCTATCCGGGAAATCCAGGAGCACCTCGGTCTTGCCTGTTTTCGGGTCAAAGGTCGCCAGCTGGGGCATTTTCTGGGTTTCGGTTTTCGGATCCCAGCTGTTCATATCATCATACAGCTTGCCGATGATCAGGCCGCCGGTATAGGCGTTGAGGGTGCGCATGCACACGCCCTTGTTTTCCGCGATCACTTTGCCGGTGGCAAGATCCCAGCTGGGCAGCTCGTAAGGCTGGTCGGACTCCCAATCCTGCAAGGTCAGGTACAGCGCGCCGTCCAGGATGAGCGCATCGCCGATCTGCGGAGAGTACTCATAGCCCTCCTGCTCGTTCTTGCGATGGATGTTGTCCCACGCAAGGGAGGCGGTAAGCACCGGGGCGGCCAGCAGGCCGCTGCCATCCACGAGCTTCCACAGGCTGCCCGTGCTGGTGTTCAGGCCATAAAGGGTCGTGCCGTCGGCAATCAGCTTGCCGTAGCCGGGTTTTTCCGCCTCGGAGCTTGCAGCCTGATCGCTGCTGGCGAACTGGACGTTGGTCAGCTCCGCAACCAGGACGGTCGGCTCCGCATCGCCGGGCTTCCAGCTCTCCAGGGTGTTATCGGTGAGCACGTAGACGGTATCGCCAAGGCTGGCGATGCTGCCGACGTTCCTGCCATACCCGCTGGCGTTTTGATCCCGGACGTACAGGGTGGCGTTGACGGGCTCGGCCAGCGCCGCGCCGCCTGCCAGCAGGCTCAGGCACAGCAGCAGGCTCAGGATGCGTTTGGCATTGAAGTGCATAAAGTATGCTCCTTTCGGATTGTGACCCCCGCAGGGGGTAGATGCACGGGCGAACCACAAGGGTACCGTTTATTAGACGTTTGCGGCATGCAAAATGTTGCACAGTTCGCGTCCTGTAGTTGGAACCTTTGTAAATAATCCATACCGCGCCCCTGGGCGGTACGCAGGCACACGGCTTCGTTTCCTATAATCGGCATGGCGGTATGGCAAGGCGCCCCGCGCATGGCACGGGACGCCGCAGTATGAAAAAAATCAGGACAGATCGACCGGCAGATCGCTATCGGCGAAGGGGTCATCCCCCAGATCGGCCATGCCGTGAGGATCGGGGCGGCGCGCCGGCGCCAGGGGAAGGTCGGTCAGGTCTTTGGGCGGCTCCACGATGTGGATGTCCAGGAGCTTATCCTCAAAGGTGATGGTGGCAGCCTCGCCAGGGTGGGTCATGGCCAGCACTTCGGTCTGCGGGGTGCGGGCACGGCGGGAAAAATCCACCGCCACTTCCGGCCTGTCCTGCCAGTGCATGGGGATGAACAGCCGGGGCTTCTTGGTCAGGATAAAGTGGTTGGCGCCGGCATCATACATCATGCCCTGACGGGGATCCACCGGGAACATCGCCAGGTCGATGACCCCGCTGGGGATGGGCTCGCACGCGCCGTAAAACGCCTGCTCCGCCGCCTCGATCTCCCGCAGGCTGCTCTCCTGCCGCCAATGCCACAGATTCAGATCTCCCGCGTGAAAAATGTTCATGCCATAGGCCGTGACAAGAAAACTGACGCCCAGATCGGTGCTTTCAAACGCGCGCACCGTCACGTCCTGCCCCAGGGTCATTTCCTCGCCGGGGGCGATGCGCCTGCCGCGTTTGCCAATGGGCAAATCGCTGCTGACGATGTAGGTGATCTCCGGCACGGCGGCGCGCCAGTCATAGATCACGGGGTCCAGATGATCGGGGTGCCCATGGCTCACAAACACATACACCTGCTCAAACGCAGTCAGGATTCCCTTGTTTAGCCTGCCAACCTCACCCAGCCGCCTGCCTTCCCCCTCCCAGTAGTCGAAAACCAGTAGCGTACTGCCCACCCGGATCGAAAAACCGCTGTTATAATGATACGTTACCTTGAGTTGCCTTTGCACAAAAAAACCTCCATCATCATGAAACGGTCGTAACATCCTGCTTGCTCCGGCTCTTTGAGCGGGCAAAATATTACAAATGATTGCTCATGAATCAAGCGGCTCATGGGGGCGCGGCTATGGAAAACGAGTCGCACACCAGCCATATCGAAGGAATTATAGCATACCCGCAACGGGTTGTCAACAATATGGTCATGTATCGTCATGGACTATCCACAATTTCGTCACAAACATCCGTACCAAAATCAGAAAAATCCTATCAATGTACGGATTTTTGGCGTTACAGTTTCATAATACACCGGTTCAGGCAGGGTGCGCCTGCGCCAAACCCGCCCGCGCACAGGCGCAAACGCGCCCTGCGCGCGGCACACGGCGTTGCCGATGCCCTTGGGTTGTGTTATAATGTCTTGAATGAAAACGAACCTGCGCGGCATGTGCCGCCTGATTTTATGCAAATGAACGGAGTTGACCCCAGCATGCCCTCCAAACCCGTACTGCTGATCATGGCCGCAGGCATGGGCAGCCGCTATGGCGGCCTGAAACAGATGGATCCCGTAGGCGAACAGGGGGAGTTTATCCTGGATTATTCCCTCTTTGATGCGCGGCGCGCCGGCTTTGAGCGAGCCGTGCTGGTGATCAAGCGGGAAAATGAGGAGGATTTTCGCCGGATGCTCTCCGGGCGCGTGAAGATACCCATCACCTTTGCCTATCAGGCGCTGGAGGATCTGCCCGCCGGGTTTGCCGTGCCGCAGGGTCGCGTGAAGCCCTGGGGCACCGGGCATGCGGTGCTCGCTGCCCGCGATGTGGTGGATGCGCCTTTTTGCGTGATCAACGCGGATGATTTTTACGGCGCGGAGGCTTTCCGGCTGGCGTATGAACACCTGTGCAACGTGCGCGACGAAGGGGATTTTTCCATGGTCGGCTACCGCCTGCGCAATACGCTGAGTGAATCCGGCCATGTGGCGCGGGGCGTGTGCGCTGTGGCCGCCGATGGCACCCTGCTGGACATTACCGAGCGCACGCACATCATCTCCACCGTGGATGGCCCCCTGATGCGCGGGGACGATCTGCGTACCTACACCTTGCTTGACCCCGATACCATCGTGAGCATGAACATGTGGGCATTCCCCCGCGCCATGATGCAGCGCCTGGGCGAGGCCTTCCCGGATTTCCTGCGCGCAGCCATGCAGGAAAACCCGCTGGCGGCGGAGTTTTTTCTGCCTTTTGTAGTGGATGCGCTTTTGCAGGCCAAGCGTGCGCGCGTTTGCGTGACACCCACCCAGGACAAGTGGTATGGCGTGACCTACCGCGAGGATCGCTTTGATGTCGTGGAAGCGCTGCGCCGCATGACGGCAGACGGCATTTACCCCAGCCCCCTGTGGGAACACTGAGCCCCCGGGATGGCTGCCCACACAGGCGGGGTGGTTTGCACCGCCTTGTGTGGGGCAGCCGTCGCCACAGCGGAGCGGGCGCAGGAGCCAAGCCCCTGTGGGGCAAAGGGCGTGCCCCTAGCGCGCCGAATGCCTGGTGCCATCACGCCGATCTGGTGCGCACTGCATGCGCCGCAGGCGCGTTGGGCTGCGGCTGCTAACGCTGGTTTGGTTTGTCAAGAGTCTGAGCCGCGCCACTGCCGCGGCTCTTTCACTTTGGCAAAAGCTCCGCAGCGTGCGGTTGCGGCTCGCCTCATGGCTGCGCGGGCTGTTTGCTTGCTTTGGCGGGCGCTGCTGCGGCATTCGGCTTTGGGGCGCTGTCCCAACCCCCGCAGGGGCTTTCGCCCTTGACGCACGACTGCTGCGCATGCGCCCCGCCCTGCGCAAAGTGCGTTGGGCTTTGCCCGCCCCTATGGTATAATGAGGCTAAGGCGGCGCAAACGCACGCCGCGCGCATGAAATGCGCCTGCCGATTCGTCAGTTCATCAGTGGCCAAGCGCCAACTTTTTGCCGCAAAGGAGCCGCCATGCAAAACAAGCCGACCGCCTTTACCATCGTGCTGTGGGTCGCCCTGGCCGGATTGCTCGTGGGCATCGTGTTGCTTGCCCCCGGCACGCTGGATGCCTACAACACCCTTGCCCGCGAGCAAAAGGCCACCCCAACGCCCACCGCCCTGACCCAGAGCATGCTGTGGACCACGCCCGACCCGGCCAACACGCCCACCCCCACCGCGCTGATCCTGCGCCTGGGCACCCAAGGTGACGAGGTCAAGCGTCTGCAGCAGCAGCTCAAGGATCACGGTTATTACACCGATGCGGTGGATGGCCAGTATGGCCAGGGCACCGCCAACGCAGTCAAGCTGTTTCAGGCGCAGGCCGGCCTCACCGCCGACGGACTGGCCGGTACGGACACCCTGACCGCCCTGTACGGCGGCGCAGTGCAAACGTACATCCCCACCCCGACCCCCTCCCCCACGCCTTCCATGCTCACCAAGGGCGACAAGGGCGAAGCCGTCAAAGCACTGCAGCAGCGGCTCAAGGATCTGGGCTATTATTCCGGCAATGTGGATGGGGATTATGGCGGCGGCACCGAGGAAGCCATCCGTCTGTTCCAGCGGCAAAACGCGCTGGATGTGGATGGCGTGAGCGGCATCGCCACCATGGCTGCCATTTTTGCCAGCGATGCCCCGGCGGCGCAGGTGACCCCCACGCCCAACCCCGCCACCCTGCCCACGCTGGTGAACCGTGACCATCCCGTGGCCGAAGGCTTTGTGCCCCAAAACATGGTCAAGCTGCGCAACGCATTGCCCGCAAGCCTTGCCTATGTCAAGGGCAGCGAGATCGAGGGCGTGCAGGAAGCCGTGACCGCCCTGATGGCGCTGTTTCAGGC
>LVAR01000122.1 GCA_001604115.1 Clostridiales bacterium Firm_12
AGCCGAGCCGATCGCGGCTTTATCTCCGAGACGCTCTACCAAAAGAAAACCGGCGAGTACTTTCTGCACGGCGAAGGTGGTTCCCGTTCCCGCTATGCCCAGCGTGTGGCTCCAAACACCTGGCATAACGGGGAGCGCATCATCCCCATGGGCGCAGAGGAAGCGCATGCCTGGGCGGAAACCCATTTGACCGAAAACGCGTTTGACAAAGTGTTTGGCGCCAACGCGCATGATGAGCCGCTCACGCCCGTGCTGCTGCGCCTGAAACCTGATCTGGCGGAAAAACTGCTCGCCGCTGCCCAAGCGCAGCGTTGCCAGCCTGCCGATGTGGCGGAAGCCTTGATTGCCAAAGCGTTTGGCATAGAATAGTCCATGTGGCCAGCCTCCCTCGCGTGACTCCCCATGACCGCCCCGCACTTTGCGGCATACCCCTGCGCCGCACGCAGCCTTTGCGCGTTGCTGTAAAGTGTTTGCGAGCCACAGAACCATTGCCGATGGCCGTCCGCGCCATCGGCTTTTGACTTGCCTGTGGATTTGAAGTGTAACTCCTGCCTGCAGAAGATTGACATACCCTGCGTCATCTGATACGATTGGACAGTTTACGGACAATTCCACGAAAAAGGAAGTAATCGTTCATGCAGGCTTTGCAACCGAAAATCGTGACCGCACTCAAGGGGTATACGCGCGCGCAGCTCATCAAGGACATCACGGCTGGCGTGATCGTCGGGATCATCGCACTTCCGCTCTCCATCGCGCTGGCGCTGGCCTCAGGCGTCAGGCCGGAGCAGGGGCTGTATACTGCGATCGTGGCGGGTTTTTTGATTTCCCTGCTTGGCGGCAGCCGTGTGCAGATCGCCGGCCCTACCGCCGCATTTGCGACCATCGTGGCCGGCATTGTGGCACGCAGCGGCATGCAGGGGCTCATCATTGCCACCATTATGGCCGGTCTGCTCTTGGTGCTCATGGGTGTGTTCCGGCTTGGCACGCTCATCAAATACATCCCCTACACCATCACCACTGGCTTCACGGCGGGTATCGCGGTATGCATCGCCATCGGTCAGTTCAAGGATTTTTTGGGTGTTACCTACCTGCCCGGCTTGGAAACCATCGAAACCATGGACAAGCTTACCGCTGTTGCGGCCAGCATCGGCAGCTTCCAATGGCAAGCATTGCTAGTGGGGCTGGTTGCGCTGGCAGTGCTCATCCTCTGGCCGCGCGTGAGCAAGCGCATCCCCGGTTCGCTGGTCGCGGTGCTGGTAGGCATTGCCATGGTCAAGCTCCTGCCCTTGCAGGTCAATACCATTGGAGATTTGTATACCATCAGCGGCGGGCTGCCAGTGCTAACCCTGCCGCAGCTCTCGTTGGGGCGGATTTCCGCCATGTTCCCCGATGCCGTCACCATTGCGCTGCTGGCCGCCATTGAGTCTTTGCTGAGCTGTGTGGTCGCGGATGGCATGGTGGGCAGCCACCACAACGCCAATATGGAGCTGGTGGCGCAGGGCCTTGGCAACATCGGCTCCGCGCTGTTGGGTGGGATTCCCGCAACGGGCGCCATCGCCCGCACGGCTGCCAACATCAACAACGGCGGGCGCACCCCAGTGGCGGGGATGGTGCACGCAGTCACGCTTTTGCTCATACTGGTGGTGCTCATGCCTTACGCATCGCTCATCCCTATGCCGGTCATTGCGGCCATACTGCTGATGGTTGCCTGGCACATGAGCGGCGCCGCCACCTTTGCCCGCCTGTGCCGCCTGGCCCCCAAGAGCGATATCATCGTGTTGGTGACCACATTCCTGCTCACGGTGCTCTTTGACCTGGTGGTAGCCATTGGCGCAGGCATGATGCTGGTATGCATCCTGTTTGTCAAGCGCATGAGCGAGGAATCCCGTGTGCGCGCCTGGCAGGATGCGGATCAGACCGAAGTAGGCGGCGGCCTGATCCTGCCGGAGGGCACGCGCGTCTATGAACTGGAAGGGCCGCTGTTCTTCGGTGTCGCCGACAAGCTGACCCAAGGCGTGTCCCGAAAGGATTGCAAGTGCATCATCCTGCGGATGCGCGCGGTCACTTCCATCGATGTTACGGCGCTCATGGCGCTGCAACGCATCCATGCGGATTGCGCGAAGCG
>LVAR01000123.1 GCA_001604115.1 Clostridiales bacterium Firm_12
GCGCGTGCCCGCGCCGGGAAACCTCACGCGCAGGGGCGAGCCACACCCCGCGCAGGCTCCGCCTGCCCAGACATTGGCGGTACAGGCCGCCGTAACCCACCCCAAGGAGGTAGCTTTTGCAAACCAAACACAACGCGGCGCATGGCGCGCCGCGCACGCCGCCCAAGGGCATGCCTACTCGTGTGCCGCCGCGTCGGCCGCCCAAAGCGCCGCCGGCGCGCGATCAGCTTCCCACCCAGCAGCCCGTGACGGACGAGCCCGTGGCGCGCCCCCCGGCACGCTGGAAGGCTATGCTCAAGCGTGTGCTGGCCATTCTGGGGTTGATCCTTTCCCTGGCTTTGGTCTATGTGTTTCTGCTGATCGGCGAGCCGGAGGAGGATACTCAGCTTTCCCAGCAAACGCAGGCACAGGAAGAGATTATCCGCGTGCCCATCGCTGCCACGCAAATGGATGGCACTGCCGACCTCAATGCGCTGGCCGTGAATTTTGGCATGCCGGTGCTTACCTTGCAGGGCGCGCCGGTCACGCTGCAAAAGGCTGCGCTGTTTGATACGGCCTTCCGCGGCGGCTATGCGCGGCGTTTCCAGCTCACCTATGCCTACCCGACCGGCGAAACCATGCTGGTGGAGAGCATCCGCCCCACGGCAGCGGTATCGCTGGTGGCGCGCGGAAGCTATTCGCTCAATGTGGCGCAGCTCTATACGCTGGGCGGGATGGACGCCGTGCGCATGGACAGCGGGGATGCTGTGCTCCTGATGGCTCGCGGGCTGGATGCGGCCTATGCCGTGACCTTGCCCAAAGCCTATGCCGATACGCTGGCCGCGTTGCTCAAGCAGTGCGTGCTCATGCAGCCGACTGCGCCCTAAGGCGCGCGGCGCAGGCCTGCGTACCTGCCGCCCCGGATCTTTTAGCGCCCGCTTCCCATGCGGCGCTTGGTTCCCTCACTTGCGGAAAAACTGAAAAGCACAAGGAGCCTTTATGGAAAATCAAAAACATAGCACACCCTCATCGGTGCTGATCAAGCGCTTTTTGCCGTACTACAAAAAATACCGCGTCATGCTGTTTACCGACCTTTTTTTTGCCGCGCTGACCACTCTGTGCGAGCTGATGCTGCCGCTGATCGTGCGCAACATCACCACACTGGCCACCACCAATGTGGCCGCGCTCACCGTGGCGTATGTGCTGCGCATCGGCCTGTTTTACATTGTGCTGCGCCTGATCGATGCGGGCGCGGCGTTTTACATGAACTCCCAGGGGCACATCATGGGCGTGTATATGGAACGCGATATGCGCATGGATATGTTTGGGCACCTGCACACGCTCGGCTTTGCGTATTACAGCAACGCCAAGGTGGGGCAGATCATGAGCCGCATTACCAATGACCTGTTTGAGATCACGGAGTTTGCCCACCACTGCCCGGAGGAGTTTTTCATTGCGGGCATCAAGTTGGTGGCATCGTTTGTGATCCTGTTTGGCATCAACCCCATCCTGACGCTGGTCATCTTTGCGGTGTTGCCGCTGATGCTGTTCTTCACACGTTTTTTCAACAAGCGGATGCGCAAAGCCTTTGCCGAGCGGCGCAGCCAGCTGGGGGAACTGAACGCGCAGGTGCAGGACAGCCTGCTGGGGGTGCGCGTGGTCAAGAGCTTTGCCGCCGAGCCGCGTGAGGTGGCTAAGTTCCGGGAGGGCAACGACATCTTCACGCGCATCGGGCGCAAGACCTTTTACATCATGGCGGGCTTCCATACCATGACGCGCGCGTTTGACGGGCTCATGTACATCATCGTGGTGGTGATGGGTGCGCTGTTCCTGGCGGATGGCAAGATCACCGCAGGGGATTATGTGGCTTACCTGCTGTTCATCTCCACGCTGCTGGCGACCATCCGGCGCATCGTGGAGTTCATGGAGCAGTTCCAGCGCGGCATGACGGGCATTGAGCGCTTTACTGCCATCATGGATGAGCAGCCGGACATCACCGATGCGCCTGACGCGCGGGAGCTGACCAACGTGCACGGCGATGTGACGTTTGACCACGTGAGCTTTCACTACAGCGAAAATGAGCGCGATGTGCTGGCCGATCTGAACCTGTCCGTCAAGGCTGGGGAGCGCGTGGCGCTGGTGGGCCCCAGCGGAGGCGGCAAGACCACGCTGTGCAACCTGATCCCGCGGTTTTACAACCTGTCCGGCGGGCGCATCCTGATCGACGGGCAGGATATTACCACGCTCACGCAGCGCAGCCTGCGGGAGAACATCGGCGTGGTGCAGCAGGATGTGTACCTGTTCACCGGTACGGTGTATGACAACATCGCCTACGGCGACCCCAATGCCACCGAGGAGGATGTGGTGCGCGCGGCCGAGCTGGCGGGCGCGGATGGGTTCATCCGCGAGCTGCCGGAAGGCTACCGCACCTATGTGGGGGAGCGCGGCGTGCGCCTCTCCGGCGGGCAGAAGCAGCGCATCTCCATCGCGCGCGTGTTTCTGAAAAACCCGCCCATCCTGATTTTGGACGAGGCCACCAGCGCGCTGGATAACGAGAGCGAGCGCATCGTGCAGCAATCGCTGGACAAGCTTGCGGTGGGGCGCACCACGTTTGTGATTGCCCACCGCCTGACCACCATCAAAAACGCGACCACCATCTGGGTGCTCACCGAAAACGGCGTGGAGGAGCGCGGCACCCATAAGGAACTCATGGCCGGCGGAGGCCTGTATGCCAAGCTCTATGATATGTATACGGAGGACGTATGATGAACATCACATGGGTCAAGGCGGCGGAGCTGCCTGAGGTGTGCGCCCTGTACCAGGCTGCCATTGCGGATATGCAGGCGCGCGGCCTTGAGCAGTGGGCTTGGGGGCGCTACCCCACGGAAGCGATCCTGGCTGAGGATGTGGCGCTTTCCCGCCTGTACCGCGTGGATCAGGATGGGAGCCTGATAGCCGTGTTTGCGCTGTGCGTAGGGCAGGATGCGGAGTATGAGGGCGTCGGCTGGCGCTACGGCGTGCGCCCCGCATGCCTGCACCGCGTGGCGCGGCTGCCGGGCGCGGGCGGCCGGGGCGTGGGCAAAGCCATCGTCGCCTTCGCCAAAGAAAAGGGCGCTCAGTTGGGCTGCGATTGCCTGCGTGTGGATACCTACGCGCAAAACGGGCGAGCGCTCAAACTGTTTCGCGAAAATACGGTACGGGAGGCGGGTACGTTTGCCATTGCCCGGTTTCCGGAGCCATTTCATTGCTTTGAAGCGCCGCTCACAGCGGAATGCCCCATCCTGCCCACGCGCATGCACCCGGCTTACCGCCATGGGGACATGACCCCCTGGGGCGGGGACGCGCTGCGCACACTGTACGGTAAGGCCATCCCGGATGACCGCACGGGCGAGGCGCTGGAGATCAGCTGCATCCAGGGGCTGGAGAGCACGACGGATAGGGGTGAAACCCTCCCGGAACTGATCCGCAAGGATGGCGCGGCGCTGGTGGGCGAGGGGAACACGGAACCTTTCCCGCTGCTGCTCAAGCTGCTGGCGGCCAAGAGCAGCCTGAGCGTGCAGGTGCACCCGGGGGATGGCTATGCCATGGCGCATGAAGGCAAGCTGGGCAAAACGGAAGCGTGGGCAATTCTGCATGCGGAGCCGGGAGCCGAGCTGTGCTACGGACTGCGGGACGGGGTCACCCTGGCGGCACTGGAGCGTGCGCTTGTCGGCGGGGAAGACGTGGCGCCGATGATCGCCACCACCCGCGTGACGGCGGGGGATGTGCTGTACATGCCCAGCGGCATGGTGCACGCCATCGGCGGGGGCATCACGCTGTATGAAATTCAGCAATCCAGCGACGTGACCTATCGGCTGTGGGATTATAACCGGGTCAATGAACGCGGAGAAAAGCGGGAGCTGCATATTCGCAAATCGCTGGATGTGATCGACCCGGCGCTCAAGGGCATTCGCACCCGTTTCCCGGACGCGGATCAGGCGGGCGAACATGCGGTGCTGGATGTGCCTGCTTTCCGGCTGGTTTGCGTGTGTGTGCAGGGGTCGCTGGCGCTCTCGGCATGCCAGGAGAGTTTTCGGATGTTCACAGCGCTGGATGCACTCACGCTGTGCTGGGAAGGCGGAGCAATGCCCGTCAAGGCAGGGGAGAGTGTGCTGCTTGCGGCGCAAAGCCCTCAGCTGACTGTGCAAGGGCAGGGGCGAGCGCTGCTGTCGATGGTAGGCAAGCGTCTCTAAAAGCCACAACCGGGATTCCCAAGGGACAATGTCCCTTGGGCAGGGTTTGGGGCAGCGCCCCAACGTCCCCCGCCAAAAAACCAAAGCGAGCGAACCGCCGCGCAGCGGCGATGAGGCGAGCGCCAAAGCACCCGCCAAACGCAAAACCGGGATTCCCAAGGGACAATGTCCCTTGGGCAGGGTTTGGGGCAGCGCCCCAACGTCCCCCCAAAAAACCAAAGCGAGCGAACCGCCGCGCAGCATAAAGACAGCGCCGACCTACGTCGGCGCTGTCAAGCTGTGCATCAAGCGCGGCAGTGTGCGGCTGTTCGCCCGCTTTGGCAAACATGCTGCAACATGCAGGGTTAGGGCTCTGCCCAAAAGCTGCAAGGGCTTTCGCCCTTGACCCTTTACTTTTGCGGCGGGGCAGGTGGGCGGGCTCAGCCGTGAAGCCCGGCTTCCTGACGCTCCATGTTCTCGATGACCACATCGTAGATCTCCCCGAGGGTGCAGCAATACTCGAGCACCTTCCAGGGCGTGTTGGTGTGGAAATGGATCTTGATCAGATCATCGTCGCCGACGGCCAACAGGCAATCCCCTTCAATGTTCTGGGTGATGTAGTCGTTGATGGCATCCTCGGAAAGCCCCTGTCCTTCGATGAGCAACTGGGTATCAAACTTGAATTCCAACATATGGGCGCACCCCTTATCCGTCTAAAATGACCCAAGTGGGCAATACCCGCCCATGATAGCGCAAACGGTGCAAAAATGCAATGCCGCGCCCTGCCGTACAATGGCCGAAAGATTGACATTTCCGGCATGTTTCCGATATAATACAATATTGTGCCATGCTTTGTGCTTGCGCACCCTGATCCAGCGGGTGACCCCGATTGTTGATCGATGAAGGAGAGAATATTCATGAAGCCCACCACCGCCGCCGAACTGCGCTCACTGTTTCTGAAATTTTTCCAGGATAAAGGCCATGCCGTGATTTCCAGCGCGTCGCTGATTCCAGAAAACGACCCGACGGTGCTGTTCACCACAGCAGGGATGCATCCGCTGGTGCCTTACCTGCTCGGGCAAAAGCACCCGGCCGGCAACCGGCTCACGGATGTGCAAAAGTGCGTGCGCACCGGCGATATCGACGATGTGGGCGATTTCAGCCACCTGACTTTTTTTGAAATGCTGGGCAACTGGTCGCTGGGGGATTATTTCAAGAAAGAGATGATTCCCTGGAGCTGGGAGTTTTTGACCAGCCCGGAATACCTTGGCCTGCCCAAGGAAAAGCTCGCCTTTTCCGTCTTTGCGGGGGATGCGGATTGCCCGCGCGATGAGGAGAGCGCCCAGCTGTGGCGGGATTGCGGCGTGGCGGAGGATCGCATCTTTTTCCTGCCCAAGGAGAATAACTGGTGGGGTCCCGCGGGCTTGACCGGCCCCTGTGGCCCGGATAGCGAGATGTTCATCATCACCGACCGCGAGCCTTGCGGCCCCGACTGCTCGCCCGCCTGCTCCTGCGGCCGTTACCTGGAAATCTGGAACGATGTGTTCATGCAGTATAACAAAAAGGCGGACGGCACCTTTGAGCCGCTTTCGCAGATGAATGTGGATACGGGCATGGGTCTGGAGCGCACCATTTGCGTGCTCACCGGCAAAAAGAGCGTCTATGAGACCGATCTGTTTGAAAATATCCTGGGCAAGATCGCGGAGCTGTCCGGCAAGACGTACGGGCAGAGCGATGCCATCACCAAGGCATTCCGCATCGTGGGCGACCATATGCGCACCAGTACCTTCATCCTGGGGGATGACCGCGGCGTGAGTCCCGCCAATGCCGGGCAGGGCTATGTGCTGCGCCGCCTGATCCGCCGCGCGGTGCGCTACGGGATGGAGCTGGGGTTGCCGGTGGGATTCACAGGAGAGATCGCCAAGGTGATCATTGCCCAATATGAGAGCGTGTACCCCGAGCTGCGCCGCAACGCCGCCTTTGTGCTGGAACAGCTCGCGCTGGAGGAAAACCGCTTTGACAAGACCCTCAAACAGGGCAACCACGAGTTTGAGAAAATCGTCGGCCGCCTTTCCGGCACGGTGATCGATGGCGAAAGCGCCTTCCACCTGTACGACACGTATGGTTTCCCTGTGGAGATGACGCTGGAGCTGGCCAAAGAGCGCGGCCTGAGTGTGGATATGCCCGGCTACGATGCGTGCTTCAAGAAGCATCAGGAAAACAGCCAGGCGGGCTCCGAGGCCGTGTTCAAGGGCGGCTTGGCCGACCACAGCGAGCAAACCACCCGCCTGCACACCGCCACGCACCTCTTGCATCAGGCACTGCGCACAGTGCTTGGCGGCGAGGTGGCGCAGAAGGGCTCCAACATCACCCCGGAACGCCTGCGTTTTGACTTCTCCTTTGGCCGCAAGATGACCAAGGAGGAGCTGGATGCAGTGCAGAAAATCGTCAATGACGTGATCGCCGCCAACATGCCCATCTCCTATGAGGAGATGACCGTGCCCCAAGCCAAGGCGGCGGGCGCGATCGGCCTGTTTGAAAGCAAGTATGGCGAGATGGTCAAGGTCTATACCATGGGGGATTTCAGCAAGGAAATCTGCGGCGGCCCCCATGCCCAGAACACCGGCGAGCTGGTGTCCTTTACCATCCAAAAAGAGGAAAGCTCCTCGGCCGGGGTGCGCCGCATCAAGGCAGTGATCGGCGCAAAGGCCGAGTAAAGAACGTGCCGGGCGCAGCCGGCCACGGCGGCGCAGCAGGGCTTTGCCGCCTGCCCACGCCGCCGCGGCGCCCCGCAGGTGTCACACCCCGCTGGCCGGCATCGCTGATGCAACGCCGCACCCCGCACGAAGCGTTTCAGGGGCAATCGCCCGCGCAGCATGGTAACTCCAGCAATCCGCGCGGTTCATGGCCGCGCGGTTTCGCTTGCGCAGATGTTACAAATTCCCGGCAGCCCGGGCATTGGGATGCAAAGCACCGGCTTTCATGGTATAATGTGCCAAACAAGACCAAGGAGGGCATGGCATGGCAACGCCGAGCACGCGGGTTCGCCTGTGGCTGGCCGTCGCTTTGGCGCTGGCTGCTGCTGTGCTGGCAGGGCTGCTTCTGTGGCCGCCAAAGGCGATGCTGCCCGGTGCGCCAAGCGAGGCCTTGCTGGCCGCCGCCGAAGGGTTGGATCAGATCACACTGGATGTGACGCTGGATCCCCAAACACGGATGATGCAGGTCAGCCAACGCATGACCCTGACCAACCGCACCGGCGCCGCGCAGCAGAACCTGACCCTGCGCGCCTATGCCAATGCTTTTGCCAGTGAAGATACCTCCCCTGCCGCTACCGAGGAGCTTTACGATGTGTGCTACCCAGCAGGCTTCTCGCCGGGGCAGGTGAGCGTGCAGCGCATGCAGCTTGCCATGGATGGGCAGGCTGCCGTGACACTGCCGTACACCTATCTCGATGCGGCCGCCACCTTGCTGCAGCTTGCGCTGCCCACCAGTTGGGGCGCTGGGCAGGCTATCCGGCTGGAGGTCGAGTATTCGGTGGTCATCCCCCAAGCGGCGCACCGTTTTGGCGTCAGCGGTGGGGTCATGGCGCTGGGCAATGTGTTTCTGATCCCCGCACCCTACCTGAACGGAGCGCCGGTCACGGATGCGTATTATTCCATAGGCGAACCGTTTGTGAGTGAGTGCCGCAACTATACGGTCCGCCTGACCCTGCCGCTGGGCTTTACAGTCGCCGCCACGGCCGCACCCGTGCCGCAGGGGCAAGCCGCCGGGATGCAAACCCTGCTCATGGATGCGCCCGCTGTGCGGGATTTTGCCCTGTGTGTGAGCCGGGACTGGCACAGCGCGCAGGCCATGCAGGCCGGCGTGCTGGTGAGCGCCTATGCCAAAAGCCCGGCTGTGGCCAGCGCAATGCTGGATACAGCCAAAGCCGCGCTGGCGGCCTATGGCGCGCGCTACGGCGCATACCCCTACCCCGCCTACACCCTGTGCGAGACCTCTCTGCCGCTGGAGAGCATGGCCTATCCCGGGCTGAGCATGATAGACGCCCAGATGACCGCCCAAGGCGGGGATGCGCTGGCGCAATGCACGGCCATACAGGTGGCGCACCAATGGTGGGGCGCGGTCATCGGCACGGATGCATACCGCCAACCCTGGCAGGATGAGGCGCTGTGCGAATTTTCCCTGCTGGGCTACTGGGCAGCAAGCCATGGCGATGCCGCGGCGCAGGCGCTGGCCTATGCACGGCTGGAAACCGCCATGCGCGTGACCATTCCCCGGGGCGTGACGCCCGGCAGCCCCATTGATTATTTTGGGGATTGGGCGGAGTACCGCGTGGTGGTCATGGGGAGAGGCGGCGCGGCGATGCTCGCGCTGGATATGGCAATGGATGGCGGATTGGAAGGCTTTCTGCGGGATTACTACCAGCGCTATTCCTTCCGCATCGCTACCCGGACGGACTTTGAAAATCTGCTTGCTGCCTTTACCGGGCAGGATTGGGCTCCGCTGCTCCGCGATTATCTGGATACCTATGTGAACAACTGACCCGATGTAAAACCATCATGGCCATGAAGGGGTAGAAACCTGATGTCGACTCAAACTGCCAAGGACGTAGCCATCCTGATCCCCAGTTACCAGCCCGATGGCAAGCTGCCGCCGTATGTGCAGGCGCTCCGGGAGGCAGGCTTTGCCAAGATCGTCGTGGTGGACGATGGCTCCGGCGCCGCCTATGACGCCATCTTCGAAAGCCTTGCCCAGGGGGAGGATCCCGCGGTGCATGTGATCCGTTACCCAGACAACCATGGCAAGGGCTTCGCCCTGCGCACCGGCATGCAATACCTGCTGGATGCGTGCCCGGCGTGCGCCTTCATCATCACAGCGGACAGCGATGGGCAGCACACCGTGCCCGATACCCTGCGCATGGCCGAGGCGATGCATGAAAACGGCGAAGGGTTGCTCCTGGGCAGCCGGGATTTTTCCTTGGGGCATGTGCCCGCCAAGAGCCGTATGGGCAACCGCATCACGACGGTGGTGTTCCGCGCGCTGTACGGCCAATATGTGGGGGATACGCAGACCGGCCTGCGCGGGTTTGCGCGCGCGCTGCTGCCTCGTTTCCTGAAAACGCGCGGGGATCGCTACGAGTATGAGATGAACCAGCTGATCGATTGCTCCATCGAAGCGATCCCGATCCGTGCCTTGCCCATTGAGACCGTTTATGAAAACAACAATGAGGGCAGCCATTTCCACCCTGTGCGGGACAGCTGGCGCATCTACAAAGTGATCCTGTCGCGGTTTTTCCGCTTCATTGCGGCAAGCCTGGCGAGTTTTTGCGTGGACTATGCGCTGTACCTGCTGGTGAACGAGATGCTCCGCACGCATGTGCCCGCGCTCAATGCCTACGTGAGTTTCCTGCCCATGCGGGTCATTGCCCGTATTGCGCTGGCGGCGTTGCTGGCGCGCGTGGTCAGCTCCGTGTTCAACTATTTTGTGAACCGCAAGTTTGTCTTTGCCAGCAGGGAAAAGGTACTGGGCACTTTCCTGCGCTATGTGTGCACGGTGCTGGTGGTGGTGGGCATTTCCGCGTGGCTCACCAGCGGCCTGCATATCTGGTTTGGCTGGAGTGATAATCTGGTCAAAGTACCGGTGGATATATCGCTGTTTTTCCTGAGCTACTACCTGCAACGCCGCTGGGTGTTCGGGGGCAGCGCGGGGCGCAGCATGAAGGAGGCGGCAAAATGAGAAAGTGGATCGGGCTGCTGTTTGCGCTGCTGCTTCTGCCTTCCATGGCCTTGGCCGCACTCCCGCTGGATTTTTCGCCTGCGCCGCCTGCCGACCCGGCGGCCTACCTTTCCGCGCAGGAGTATCAGGACGCGACCCTTCATGTAAAGTTGGATGCCGTGCAGCAGGATGACAGCATCTACCATGTGGCGTATGTGACCATTGCCGATCCCAGCCAGCTGCGCACAGCGCTCAGCGGCGAGCCGGGCAGCAAGACCAAGGCGACCCCCAGCACCATCGCTGCGGCCTACAACGCCGTGCTTGCCGTCAATGGTGATAGTTACCTGTTTCGCAGTAAGGGCTACATCGTGCGCCAGGGACAGGTGCTGCGCAAGTCGGCCTCTTTGGCGCTGGATATGCTCATCATCGATACGGCGGGTGATTTTCACCCGCTTCGCAAACCCACCAAGGAAAGCGTGACCAATGCCCTGACCACGCTGGATGTGGCGCAGTGCCTGGCCTTTGGCCCGGTGCTGGTGATGGATGGCCAGGTGCAGACTGTGTATAACGACTACGGTTTCTCCCCGCAGGACAAGAGCCCGCGCACCGCCATTGGGCAGATCGGCCCGCTGCAATATGCCTTTGTGGTGGTGGAAGGGCGCACAGAAGCCAGCCGGGGCGTGACGCACAAAATGCTGGCGCAATTCATGGCCGGCCTTGGCTGCCAGGTGGCTTTCAACCTGGACGGCGGGGGCAGCAGCACCATGCTCTTTGGCGGTAAAGTAGTCAATACCCTGAGCGAAGGCAGCGAGCGGGACATCAGCGATATCCTCTACTTTGCTACCGGCGTGCAATGACCAGCCGGGAGCCCTTGCAGGATTTCAGAGCCCTAAGCTGGGCAGGGCTGTGCGGGCGTAGGTTTGCGTAGCAATCGGTTGCGCCATGGCAGGGTGGGCTGGGAAGCCGCCGCGTCATGGCGTTTTTCTTAGTTGCACTGCGGACTGTGGATGGAAAAGTGTGCTTTGTGCGTTTCTTTGGTACGCAACGTGGGTATGTAGCATAGGGCTGCGCCGGGGGCGCGGCGATGGGCGTTCACGCTGCGCCGCAGCAGGGTTGCGTGAGTACGGCCATAACTCCCGCAAGGAGGTCGCAAGGCGATGCATGAACCGCGAAAATGGTTTGCCTGGATGCTTGCATTGTGGTTGCTGGTGGGCAGTGCGCTGGCGGAGGTCATCACGGACATATCCCCTTTGCCCTGGGACGAAAGCCCCGGCTATGAACCGGACCCGAATGCCTATACGGAAAACGGCTATCTGGATGCAAGCCTTCGGGTGGAAATGAGCACCGTGCGGCGCGCGGATGCGGATTTTTATGTAGCGCACATCAAGATCAAGCACCCCAGCCAGCTGCGCACCGGTGTCGCCAGTTGGCTTGGCAGCGGTACCAACCGCATCACAGCCATGGCGCAGCGCTTTCAGGCGGTGCTTGCCATCAATGGGGATTACTACAGCGACCGGAAAGCTGGGCTGGTGATCCGCCAGGGGGAAACCCTGCGCAGCAAGCCCAGCGAGCAGTATGATGTGCTGCTGATCGACGCTGCGGGCAATTTCCACATCGTGAAACGGGACAATCTGGCGATGCTGGACGTTTACCTGTCCGGCGCGCTGGACATCCGCAATGTGTTCAGCTTTGGCCCTGCCCTGGTGATCGATGGCGAGCTTCAGGAGATTCCCGAAAAATACAGTTTTGCGCCGCATTACAAAAACCCCCGCGCGGCCATTGGCCAGTTGGGGGCGCTGGAGTATGTGTGCGTTGTGGTGGATGGCCGCAGCGACGATAGCCAGGGCGTTACCCTGGAGGAGCTGGCGCAGGCCATGGCGGATATGGGCTGCACCCAAGCCTACAACCTGGATGGCGGCAACAGTGCCACCCTGGTGCTGGGCGGAGCGATCTATAACGATAAATCGGCGGACAACGAGCGCAGCGTGAGCGACATCCTCTATTTTGCCACCACGGTGGATCCGCTCAATTGGTGAGCCTGCGGCTGCCTGCGGGCGCTTGGCTAGTCACGATGGCAACCGCCGCACTGCGTGCAATCGGCGCAACCCTGGCTAAGCGGGGCGCGCAGGGTCACGCAATCCCCCTCGCGGGATTCCTCAGTAAAACCGTAATGGGAAAAGAAAGCAACGCACGCAGCCGGGCACCGTACCATCAAGGATGCGGCATAGTGATTGGCCGCCTTGTACAGTAGCAGGCGCACCAGCAGATCGCCATAACCTTTGCCGCGCTGGGCAGGCAAAACGCCCACATCCCCGGCGCAAAAATCCCCGGCTTGCCACCACAGGCGCGCGGCGCCGACGGGCGTCCCATCCTGATATACGACGACTTGCTGGGCGGCATCATCCAGCGCATCGCGCCCTGTGCCGAAAACGGACTGCCGGATGTTAAGCGGCACAGCGAGGTCACTGCCCTGAACAAACCATTTTCCCTCGACCATGGTGATCCCTCCAGATTGAAAGGAGTTTCTGCAAGTGGAAAAACATAAAATCGACCGCATCAGCGAGCTGTCGGCTATCAGCCGGGCGCGGGAGCTGACCCCGGAGGAGCAGCAGGAGCGCACCGCGCTGCGCCAGGAGTATGTGGCGGGTTTTCGCCAGAACATGGAGCAAGTGCTGGCCAATGTGCGCATCCGCGAGGAGGATGGGACTCTTGCCCCCCTGCGCAAGAAGGACGGCACCCAGCGCTGACCCGACAAACAAAGCCCCTACCGCCGTGGCGGGAGAGGCAGCGCAAATCAAAAGAATCCCAACAAGTAAATCATACCATTCCGTGCTGGGAAAATCAACCGGAAAATCTTTCGGGAAAGCCTTTACGATTTTGGAACCATCAGGTATAATAAAGGCGAGCCAGAAGGAAGGGCAAGGAGAAATGATCCAACGCCGCCAAACAACGCCGGAAGATCGCAAGCTGTTTTGACACGGCGGTCACCGCAGGAGCGGACTCCGGTATACGGAGCGGCGCGCCCGGTGCCAGATCCTCAGCGCCAAGGGTTCCACTGGTAAGCATCGGGCAGCGCGGAAACGCGCTCAAACGAGATCAGAAAGCGGGGCGATTCCATTGTACAATGACGAAGACCAATCTTTAGGTGGCATGGCCGCAGAAGAAATGGAAGACCAAGACCTTATCGAAGGCGTAGATGAGGATGGCAACAAGGTTCTTTTGGAGGTCGTTCGCTACTTCTTTTACAACGGTGAGGAATACGTTGTTCTGGGCGATGCCCAGCAAGGCGACGAATGCGGCTGCCACTGCGACGAGTGCGATCACAACCACGCGGATGACGATGATGAGGAGACCGTGAATCTCTACATCATGAAAGTGGTACCCTCCGCAGACGAGGAGGATACCGAGGAGTTCGTACCCGTTGAGGACGAGGACCTGCTCGGGAAACTGATCGAGGTAGTCCAAACCGATTTTGAGAAGGAAGCCGAGCTTGAGGATGAGGAGTGACCCCCTCAGGCAACACTCCGGAACTTGACCCAAGCCCAAGTACCTGATTTCAACGAGGAGTGCGCCATGGCGCAATGGAACGAACCATCCGGTATCCATTCCATGAGACATGCGAGCAGGCCCCGAAATTGAATAGCCAAGGTTGGCCGGGCGGCATATGCCGCCCGGCCTTTGTGCGCGCCCGCGCAGAGCGTTGTATGTGTCGCGGCATTATGGATGCCTGCACGCCAGGCGGCCTGCAAAGCCCTTAGCGAACAGGCAAGGCGTGAAGGCGGGCGCATGCGCCCAGGCAGCCTGTGAACGTGTTAAGATTAGGGGGCGCCTGATACAAAAGGCCCGCTGCCATAGGGCGGCGGGCATGGGGTGTGCGGTGATGGGGCATTTACTCCTGCGCGGTATCCTCGGCAGCGCCTTGCAGGGTTTCCATGGAAGGCACCAGCCCGGTGTATTCCACACTGGCACCCTTCTGCCATGCATCCAGCGCGGCATCGTTGAGCTCGGTGATGATGCTCTCGCGCAGGGTGGTTTTCAGCGCATCAGTCAGCTCCACAGGCCCTGCGGGCACATCCGCCATGTATTTGACGATGTGCACACCGTAATTGCTGATGTAAGGCGCGCTCACATCGCCCACGTTATCTACCGAGAAGGCGGCTTCCACAAACTCCGGCACAAAGCTGGTGCTGGCCATGGACACCTCGTAGCCATTGGGGAAGCTGCCGCTGGTCATGCCAGGGTCGGATGCAGTGCCATCGGCATTGACGCCGTATTGGGCGATCAGCGCATCAAAATCCTCGCCTGCGGCGATCTTGTCATAGATCTCCGTGGTCTTTTCCTGCAAGGAGGCCAGGATCTCGCCCTTGACGGCATCCACATCGGCGTTGGATACAGGGGCGGCGGTGGGTTCGGCTGCGGCCTGCGTTGCGGCCGCGTCAGTGGGGGCGGCCTCCGTGGCGGCTGCGTCAGCTGCGGGGGCTTCGGTAGCGGCGGCTTCCTCCTCCGCATCCATTTGCTCTTCCAAACGCGCCTGCAGGTCAGTGTATTGGGTCATCAGCGCAGCATCCACCGGTAGCAGGATGTGCTTGACATAGCGGTATCCGGCGGGGTGGTACCAGGGCTTTTCGGTAGCGTATTGGTTGTTGTAGAGCATGATCTGGTACTCATACGCGTCCAGATCGTTTTCATAGATCTGCTGATCGTTTTGCACTTTGGACTCGTAACGTACCTGCACATCCTCATCGCTCACCGTGACGTCTTTGGTCACGAAACTGGTGACGCGGTCATAGGTGTTGCGCTCCAGATAATCATTGCGCAGACGCTCCTGATCGTAGCCCATGTTGGCAAAATAGGCCACTGCGGCCTCATAGGCGGCGGCTTTTTCGGCATCGGTGCTGGTCTCGGTCAAGCCGCCGTTGCTTTGCACGTAGCTATCCTGCGCAGCCTGCCAGTCCGCATCCGCCTGCGCGACAATGGCGGCCTTTTCTTCTTCAGTATACTGATCCAGCCCGTTGGCGGCCGCGGTCTGGCGGGACAGCGTCATCACGACTGCGGTCTCCAGCGCAAAGGCGCGGTAGGTATCGATCATGGTGGCATCCGGCTCGCCATAATAGCTGATGAGACTATCGTAGTAAGGCAGCACCTGTGCCCAGGTCACATCCTCACCGCCTACGCGGGCGAGCACATCGGTATCATTGAGGGCGGGAACGGCCGCCGGCACAGCCTGCGTGACCTCTGTGGGGGCTTCGGTCGCGGGGGCTTCGGTCGCATCGGTCGCTTCGGCCAGCGCCGCGGCGGCGGTGAAAGCAACCAGGCACAGTGCCAGGAGCAAAGCCAGGGATTTGCGGAAATTTTTCATGAGGGCATCCTTTCTCTCTTCAACACATGGAAGCGTGTGATGGGGCAACAAGCGCGCCCGATGGGCATGCAGAATGTAGCGCGGCTTGCCGCGGCAAGCGCCGCTGTGCATTTATTATGGCATACCCCGCAGGGGCGTGCAAGGGTTTTGGCACGGTTTTCTCGAATGTTGCAGTATGTTCACAGTAGCGTTACATCCGTAAAAAGGGGGCGATCGTTTGCGGGTTGTTATTGAAAAATCCTTGCGCCAGCTGACCCTCTGGGATGGGGAACAAGCGCTGCTGCGCACACGCGTCGCGCTGGGGCGCAACCCTGTCGGGGGCAAGCAGCGCGAGGGCGACCTGCGCACACCGGAGGGTTTATACCAGATTTGCCTGGCCAAGGAGCAGGGCAAATACGGCAAAAGCCTTGGCCTGAACTATCCCAACGCGGAGGATGCGCATCGCGGTTTTCAAAGCGGGCAGATCGACCAGACCACCCTGCAGGCGGTGGTGGACGCGGTGGCGGCAGGGCGCAGACCGCCGTGGGGCACGCCGCTGGGCGGGGAAGTGTACCTGCATGCAGGGGATGTTCAGGCGGACTGGACCGCAGGATGTATTGCGCTTGCGCAGGAAGATATGGATGTGCTGTTTGCCTGCCGCAACCAGATTGAGGATGTGGAGATCCGCCCATAGCGCACGGGGGCATCAGGCGTAAATCAAAACAGGCGGGGCATTTGCCCCGCCTGTTTTGTGCTGAGAAAAAAGCCGTCCAAGGTTGACCCGCCCTTGCAGCGGGTTATTCCTCGTCCTCGCCTTCGTCCTCTTCATCCAGGGCTTCCAGGCACTTCTGGAACACTTCCTGGTACTCGGCTTCATCTTCGATGGTGGCGTACATATCATCGCCGTTATCGTCCTGCTCAATGCGCAGGATGATGCTCTCGCCCTGCAGGCAATCTTCCATATCCTGCTGGGCTTCCAGCAGGATATAGCTGGATCCTTTATATTCGAGGGTCATCAGATGTTCAAACGTAATGTCATTGCCATCCTCGTCCTGCAGCACCACGAGGTTATCGTCCATGTCTGCGGGGGTGTTGTTCTCATGATCCGTCATTGGATGCTCCTTTTCGCCGCGCAGGCGGCTTGTCTTTAGGCTTTATGATGCTCGCTGCTCAGCCACTGCTCTAAAATGACTGTGGCGGCGAGTTTATCCACATATCGTTTGCGATCCTCCCGCCGCACACCGCCGTCGATCAGCGTGCGTTCGGCGGTCACGGTGGTCATGCGCTCGTCCATGTACAGGACGGTGAGCCCTGCGCCCTCCAGCACCTGGCCGAAGGCCATGGCCTTTTGTGCCTGCGCGCCGCGGGTGCCGTCCATGTTCAGGGGAAGCCCCAACAGTACATCGCGCGTTTCAAAGCGCTCACAAAGCGCCAGCACATAGCGGCTGTCCGGGCCGTAGCCTACGCGCCGGTACACTTCCAGCGGCTGGGCGATGGTACGGGTGACGTCGCTCACAGCCACGCCGATGCGCACATCCCCCACGTCCAAGGCGATCACACGACCGGCTGTCACGCGTCCAGCCCCTTCAGGTACACACGCACCAATTCTTCTACGATCTCATCGCGCTCCAGCCGGCAGATCATGCTGCGTGCCTGACCGTAGCTGGTGATGTACGTGGGGTCGCCGGAGATGATGTAGCCCACCAACTGCGTGACCGGATCGTACCCCTTGGCTTGAAGCGCGCGGTACACATGCTCCAGAATGTCGCAAGCACGATTGCTTCCCTCCACCACAGGGGAGAATTTGGTCGTACCGTTCATTTCCGTAGCCACTGGCTTCACTCCCTCAAACAAAGCGATTCAACTCATTATACACCATGGTTGTTTTTTTTGAAAGGGGAAAGGGGATCACAAGCGATATTTTCCAGCGGCGCTTCCCGCTTGCCAAGGGCGGTTGCGTTGCGGTATACTGGATGCACGCGTTTTTGGCAGAAGCATCAGGATAAGGGGGAACCATCATGCCGTCAGATTTGGACATCGCCCGCGCCGCGGCGCTCCGGCCCATCGGGGAGGTCGCGCAGGCTGCCGGGTTCACGCCGGACACCCTCTCGCCCTATGGCAAATACATTGCCAAAGTGAATCAGCGCCCCTACATGGCGCGCCCCGCCAAAGCCAGGCTGGTGCTGGTGACGGCCATCAACCCCACGCCTGCGGGCGAGGGCAAGACCACCGTTTCCGTGGCGCTGGCCGATGGCATGACCCTGAGCGGACGCCGAGCGATGCTGGCGCTTCGGGAGCCGAGCCTGGGCCCTGTGTTTGGCATGAAGGGCGGCGCAACCGGCGGCGGCCACGCGCAGGTGGTGCCGATGGAAAGCATCAACCTGCATTTTACCGGCGATCTGCATGCCATTACCGCGGCCAACAACCTGCTCTGTGCCATGGTGGATAATCACATCCAGCAGGGCAATACGCTGGGCATCGACCCGCGCGAAGTGTGTTTCCGCCATTGCCTGGATGTGAACGACCGCCAGCTGCGCCAGATCGTGCAGGGGCTGGGAGGGCAAAAAAACGGCACCCCGCGTGAAGATGGTTTTGACATCACGGCAGCCAGCGAGGTGATGGCTGTGTTCTGCCTGGCCAGTGATCTGGCCGACCTGAAGGCGCGGCTGGCGCGCATCGTGGTGGCCCGCACTTTTGCCGGCGAGCCTGTGACCTGCGGGCAGGTGGGCGCGGCCGGCGCCATGACGGCGCTGCTGCGCGATGCCTTTGAGCCCAACCTGGTGCAAACCCTGGACGGCACGCCCTGCCTGATGCACGGCGGCCCCTTTGCCAACATTGCCCATGGCTGCAACAGCGTTGCGGCCACCACCCTCGCCCTGCGCATGGCCGATTATGTGGTCACTGAGGCGGGCTTTGGCGCGGATCTGGGCGCAGAAAAATTTTTGGACATCAAATGCCGGATGAACGGCCTGTGGCCAAGCACCATCGTGCTGGTAGCGACGCTGCGCGCGCTCAAGCACCACGGCGGCGTGCCCAAGGCCGGGCTATCCAGCCCGGACCCCGATGCGCTGGCGGCAGGCCTGCAAAACCTGCTGGCGCACGTGGATAACATCCGCACGGTATGGCAGACCCCCGTGGTGGTGGCGATCAACCGTTTTGCCACCGACACGCAGGAGGAGGTCGCGCAGCTGCGGGAGGCTATGGCCTCCCACGGCGTGGCGTGCGAGCTGTGCGATGGCTGGGCTCAGGGCGGGAAGGGGGCGATCCTTTTGGCAGACGCGGTCTGTCGGGCTGCCGATGGCAACCCGGATCCCGCACCGCATTTCACCTATGAGGATGCCCTGCCCCTGACACAGAAGATCGAAGCCGTGGCCCGGCGCGTGTACCATGCCGGGAGCGTCGCCTTCACGGAGGATGCCCGGCGCACCTTGGCCCGCCTGCAAAAGGACGGCTACGGCGCCTGCCCGGTGTGCATCGCCAAAACACAGTACTCCATGAGCGACGACCCGGCGTTGCTGGCCGCACCCGAGGGCTTTACGCTCACCATCCGCTCGGCGCGGCTCAGTGCCGGGGCAGGGTTTGTGGTGGCGTTTGCGGGGGGCATCATCGCCATGCCTGGGCTGCCCAAAGTGCCCGCCGCCCTCACGATTGATGTGGACGCGCAAGGGGAGATCCTCGGCCTGTTTTAGACGATGGAAAATGAGATTGCATAGCCGCCCGCATGGGCGGCAGAAGGAGCGAACGTCATGCAGAACCAACAAGTGGAGCTGTTGCAGCTCTTGCAGCAGGATTGCCGGATGCCGCTGGAAAAAATCGCTGTGATGCTCGGGCTGCCCTTGGAGCAGGTCGGGCAAATGATCGACAGCATGGAAAAGCACGGCATCATCCTGCGTTACAGCCCGGTGATCAACTGGGACAAGACCGACCGCGAGCGTGTGGAGGCCATGATCGAAGTGCGCGTGACGCCCCAGCGCGGCGAAGGGTTTGACGCGATCGCCAAACGTATTTACCGTTTTGACGAGGTCAAGACGGTGTACCTGATGAGCGGCGCCTACGACCTGCTGCTGCTGGTGGAGGCGCACTCCCTCAAAGAGCTGGGCTATTTTGTGAGCACCAAGCTCAGCGTGCTGGAAACCGTTACCGGCACTGCCACGCACTTTGTGCTCAAGCGCTACAAGAGTGACGGCATCATCTTTGAGGACGAATCCGGCGACAAGCGACTGGCGGTGAACCCGTAATGGATTACAGCCGCTACGTGAACCCCCAGATCGCGGCTGTGCCCAAGAGCGGCATCCGCAAATTTTTCGACATCGTGCAAACCATGCCGGGCGCGATTTCTCTGGGCGTAGGCGAGCCGGATTTTGTGACGCCTTACCACATCCGCAATGCGGCCATTGAAAGCCTTTTGGATGGGGAGACCCAATACACCAGCAATGCGGGCAAGATTTCCCTGCGCAGGGAAATCGCGCTGTATTTGCAGGAGCGTTATGCCCTGACCTACGACCCGGGCAGCGAGGTATTGGTGACGGTGGGCGCCAGCGAGGGCATCGACCTTGCGCTTCGCGCACTGCTTTCCCCGGGGGATGAGGTGCTGGTGCCGGAGCCCAGCTACGTGAGCTACCGCCCGGGTGTGGTGTTTGCCGGCGGTGTGCCGGTACCCATCAAAACGGAGGAGTGCCGCAATTTTGTGCTCACCCCGGAGGAGCTGGCCGCTGCCATCACCCCCCGCACCAAGGCCATCATCCTGCCCTACCCCAACAACCCCACCGGTGCGATCATCACCCGGGAGGAGCTGCAAAAGCTGCGCGACGTGATCGTAGCCCATGACCTGATCGTGATCAGCGATGAAATCTACAGCGAGCTATGCTATGCGCCGGAGGGGCATGTGAGCATCGCCGCCCTGCCGGAGATGCGGCAGCGCACCATCTACCTCAACGGCTTCAGCAAGGCGTTTGCCATGACGGGCTGGCGCGTGGGGTACCTGTGCGCGCCCGCTGCGCTCATGGATGTGATGGTCAAAATTCACCAGTACACCATCATGTGCGCCAGCACGCAGGGGCAAGTGGCTGCCGAGGAAGCGCTGCACCAGGGGCGCGAGGATGGCTATGCCGATGTGCTGGCCATGCGCCAGAGCTACGATCACCGCCGCCGGCTCATGTTCAATGCCTTCTGCGGCATGGGGCTTTCCTGCTTTGAGCCGCTGGGCGCGTTTTATGTGTTCCCCAGCATCAAGGCTACAGGGCTGACCAGCGAAGCGTTCTGCGAGCGACTGCTCAAGGAAAAAGAGGTCGCCTGTGTGCCCGGCACCGCCTTTGGCGCATGCGGGGAAGGGCACATCCGTTGCTGCTACGCCACCGCGCTGGATAAGCTGGATGTGGCGCTGGCGCGCATCGGTGATTTTGTCCAACACCTGTGATTGAAATGCCGACCCTGAACGCAGTGTGCGCAAGGGCATGGCGGGCAGGGCGTAAAGCCACGCCCGCCATGCCCAGGCAGGGTTGCGCGGGGGTATTTCGTTATCTAGGCGTAACCCCTGCAAAAACACACCCAGCGTACTGACCGACACCAAGGAGGGTATCCATGTACCGAAAAATCATCGCCCTGCTACTGATCCTTGCCCTGTGCGTCCCTTTTGCCGCCTTGGCTACCGAGGATGAGGAGGACGTTTCCATTGCCGATGTGCTGGGCACGATCGGCGACGACCCGGCTGCTACCGACGGCACTGCCGATGCGGTTGTCCCGCAAGCCGAGGCAAGCGTGCCGGTGGATCCCGCCGCGCCGGTCTATGAGCTGGACGGCTCCATATTGCTCAAGCTCACCTTTACCGGGGATTTTACCATCGGGGACAATTTGCAGTCCAGCGGCAAATCCATCTTTGAGCGCGAGCTGGAAAAGCAGAAGGGCGATTTGAACTTCCCCTTCCGCAATTTCAAAGAAATCATGGAAAATGACGATCTGACGGTGCTGAACTTTGAAGGCACCCTCACCACCGCCGGGCGCAACAAGAACAAGCTGGACAATCAGTTCCTCTTCCGCGCGGATCCCGCCTATGCGGGGGTCATGCCCAGCAACGGCGTGGAGTGCGTATCCCTGGAAAACAACCACGTGCTGGACATGGGGGAGGACGGCCTGGCCGAAACCAAAAAAACCCTGACCGACGCGGGCGTGAAATATTACAGTGAAACCGAGCCGCTGATCTTTACCCTCAAAGGGGTCAAGATGGGCATGCTCGCCTACCAGACCTTTGACCAGTACGACAGGCTTTTCACCCAAGTGCCGCAAGATGTGAAGGCGCTCAAGGAGCAGGGCTGCGAGCTGGTTATCGTGAGCTTCCACTGGGGCGCGGAGCTGGATTATTACCCTAACGCAAACCAGCAGAAGATGGGCAAGATGACCATCGACGCGGGCGCGGATCTGGTGGTGGGGCACCACAGCCACCGCATCAACCCCATCGAGCTGTACAACGGCAAATACATCGTCTATTCGCTGGGCAACTTCAGCTTTGCGGGCAATAACAAGCCCAATGATATGAGCACCTTTGTGTTCCAGATCAAATTCCGTGTCAAGGACGGCGTTGCGCAGGATGACGGCTTCATCATCATCCCGTCGCGCATTTCCAGCAACACGGCCTACAATGATTTTATCCCCACGCCCTACACCAAGCAGGAAAATATTGATAGCGTGCTGAATGTTCTCAAGCGCAACGGCCAGAAGCTGGCAGGCCCGGTGGCAGAGTATCCCCTGGCCTGGCCGGATGAATCCTGAGCGGATCACTGCAACACAGAACGGAGAGGTGCCCCATGCCTTATTGCGCCTATTGCAAAACGAGCATCCTGGACATACGGCAAAAATGTCCAAACTGCGGCAGCACCCGCTACCTCAATGAGGAAGCGCCGCCCACGGCCGAGCCGAAGGTGGAGGTGCACACCGTGTATGTGGAAAAACCGGTGTATGTAGAGCGCCCAGTGTATACGGAGCGTACCATCATCCGGCAGGGCGAGTCGGCGCACAGCTGGCTCACGGCGTTGCTGCTGTGTTTGTTACTGGGTGGCATCGGGGCGCACCGCTTTTATGTTGGCAAGGGCTTTACCGGGTTTTTGTACTTGATCACTTTTGGGGTGTTTGGCGTTGGCTGGCTCATCGACCTGATCCTGATCCTGACAGGCAGTTTTCACGACAAGCAGGGCTTTCCGCTGCGGCGCAACTGACGCGCCGCGCCGCACAGGCCGATCTTAGGGACGGGAGAGGGTCATATGCCACGCCTGATCGGGCAAACGATCGTGCTGCGGGAATACCGCACGGAGGACACCCAGGCCATCCGCGGATGGGTGAATGATCTGGAAACGGTGCGCTTTCTATCAAGCCGATACTGGATGCCGCAAAGCTATGCCGATACCGCGGATTTTGTGGATCACGCGATGCATGCGGGCACCAATGGCGCTTTTTTCGTGATTGCGGATCGGGAAACCGATGCCTATCTGGGGCAGACGGATCTTTTCAGCATCAACTGGCGGCTTCGCTCGGCGGAGTTTGCCATTGTGGTTGGCTCGGAAGCGGCGCGCGGGCGCGGCATCGGGCGGGAGGCCATCGGCATCCTACTGGACTATGCCTTTGGCATGCTGGGCCTGGAGCGTGTGGAGCTGGAGGTAGCGCAGGAAAACGACCGCGCCATCCGCTGCTACGAGCGTGCTGGCTTCCGGCACGAAGGGGTCAAGCGTCATGCCTTTATGGTGGACGGGCAATATTCCAACCTGGTCATCATGGCGGTGCTGGCACCCGACTGGCGCGCCGCCCAAGGCAAGTGACCGCCTGGCCTGCTCCATGGCCTTGGCCATGCGGGTGCGGCCAGCTCGCTCAGGCAACTCCGGGGGGAAAGGTACCGGCCTTCCAGCATAACTTAGACCGCCGTCAGGCGGTTTTTTTGTGCTGAGAGGCCGCCCACAAGAGGGGTCAAAGGCAAGCCGTTTGCAGGCTGCCAAAGGGTATGACCCTCTGGCCGGTGCGGGCGGTATCCAAGCGCTATCCGGGAAAGCTTGCCCAAAAGTGAGCGATCAGCCCGCAGGGCTAGGAGGGCATGCGGCTGTGGCACAAGGCAGAAGTTCTTTGGCAGTCTGGCAGCACAACAACGCTCGCATGCTTTTTGCACAAGGTTTTCCAGCCCTGAACCCAAGCCGCGGCGGGCGCCCCGCTGCACTGCGCAGCGTTTTCTCCATGCGGGGATTGACGAACACCGCCCCTTCCGCTACAATAATTTTTTACTGGGGTTTGGCGATCCGCCAACCTGGGAATCAGTTCCACTTGGCATCTGCCGGTGGACGGGAGGTTTGGATGTATGGGCAAGATCGTTGCGAAGTTCGGTGGCAGCTCGCTTTCCGATGCGGGGCAATTTAGAAAGGTGCGCGATATCCTCAGGATGGATGCGCGCCGTGTGTATGTGGTGCCCAGCGCGCCCGGCAAACGGTTTGCCACGGATGAAAAAGTGACCGATCTGCTCTACCTGACCCACCGAACCAAAACTGAAGGCGGCGATTGGCGCGCGGTATTTGCGCGCATTGCGGAACGTTACCACCAGATCGAGCGTGACCTGGCGCTGACCACCGATCTGGCGGCGCAGCTGGAACGGATCGCCGGGGATATTGACGCGGGCGCCAGCGCGGACTATTGCGCCAGCCGCGGCGAGTACCTCAACGGCCTGCTGCTCAGCGCCTATCTCGGCTATGCGTTTCTGGATCCCAAGGACTATATCTTTTTCAACGCCGATGGGCAGTATGAGAGCGAGCGCACCAACGATGCGCTCAGCGAAGCGCTGGCCGGTGTGGAAAACGCCGTGGTGCCAGGCTTTTACGGCGCCCTGCCCGATGGCAGTGTGCACACCTTCAGCCGGGGTGGCAGCGACATTACGGGCGCGATCGTCGCGCGCGCTGCGTGCGCGGATGTTTATGAAAACTGGACGGATGTGTCCGGCTTCCTGATGGCGGATCCACGCCTGGTGGATGGCGCGCTGCCCATCCGCAATGTGACGTACCGCGAGCTGCGGGAGCTTTCCTACATGGGCGCGACCGTCCTGCATGAGGACAGCATTTTTCCCGTGCACCGCGCGGGCATCCCCACCAACATCCGCAATACCAACCACCCGGAGCACATCGGCACCTTCATCACCCATCTGGCCGAGACCGACAAAAACCCTTACGTGATCACCGGCATTGCCGGACGCGTGGGCTATTCCGTCATATCTGTGGAAAAAGCGATGATGAACGCCGAAAAAGGCTTTGGCAAGCGCATTTTGCAGGCGGTGGAGGAGGCTGGGCTGAACTTTGAGCACCTGCCCACCGGCATCGATACCCTGTGCGTGGTGCTGGAAACCGCCCAGCTTGCGCCGGTGCAGGAAAAGGTGGTCAGCCGCATCATGGCGCTCACGCAGCCGGACACCATCACCATCCATGACGATATGGGGCTGATTGCCACCGTCGGGCGCGGCATGGTGCACAACCCCGGCACTGCGGCGAGGCTCTTTACGGCGCTGAGCACCGCGCATGTGAACGTGCGCATGATCGACCAGGGCTCCAGCGAGCTTTCCATTCTGGTCGGTGTGGATCGGTGCGATTTTGAGGCGAGCATCCGCGCCATCTACCATGAATTTGTAAAGTGATCCATCCAATGCAGGGCAGGCTGCGCCTGCCCCAAGGGAGGTGCAACCGCATGCAAGCATGGCTACGCCGCGCGTTTTCCCAAACGGATGCCCCGCCGTGGCAGGGCAAGGCGCATCGCCTGTGGGTCTGGTTTTTGGCTGCCTGCCTGGCGCTGTACGGCACATATGCGCTGTACCTTTCGCAAAGCGCGCTGTTTGTGACCCCGGCGGATACGCTTGCCGCGCTGCTGTGGGCGATCCCGGTGTTTGGGCTTGTGCTTTGGCTGTTGGTGCGTCTGTGGCGCGTGCCCGGACTGCCAGCTTTTGCAGCCACGCGCAGGCAGCTGGACGCGCGGGTTTTTGTGGGCGGCACGCTGGTCACGCTCGGTATTTTGGGGGTGTACCTGCTGGCGGCCGATCCAGGCGGCGTGTCGGTGGATAGCGCCGTGCAGTGGACACAGGCCAATACCGGGGTGTTCATCAACTGGCATCCGGCGTTCCACACGCTGCTCATCCGGCTGGTGGCGCTGGTGCGCCCAAGCTATACCTTTGCGGTGGCGGTGCAGTGCGCGGCCTTTAGCGTGGCGCTGGGCTACCTGCTGGCCACGCTGCACGCATGGGGCGCGAAAGCCGCCTGGCTGCTGCCTTTGGCAGCGCTCACCGTGGCTGCTCCCATCGTGGGTCATACCATGATGTATCTCTGGAAGGACAACGCCATGACCATCGGCGTGACTTTGCTCACGGCGCAGGCCGTCAACCTGTACCTGAGCCGCGGCCGGTGGCTTGAAAAACGCCTGAACGCCGTAGCGTTTGGGCTTACGCTGGCCTTTGTGACGCTGGTGCGGCATAACGGGCTGCTGTTCAGCATTCCGCTGCTGTTGACGGCGCTGCTCACCTGCCGGGCACAGCTTTGGCGAGCGCTGCTGTCGGCGCTCACGCTGCTGGCAACGCTGTGGCTGGTCTTAGGGCCGCTGTATGGCGCGCTGGAGGTCACCTATCCGCAAAACGGGCTGGAGGAGGCCATAGGGCTGCCGATGACGGTCATCAGCAACATACGCAAACAAAACCCCGATGCGCTGGACGCGCAGACCCGCGCCTTTACCGACCGCATGGCGGATGACGCGGGCTGGGCGGCCTATCAGCTGGATAATTACAACAGCATCAAGTTTGGCCGCACGCGCGCGCTCATAGCGCACACCGCGCCTGCGGAGGTGCTGCGCATGGCGGCCGGCGCCGCCAAGGCGGATCCGCGCGGCGCGTTTTTGGCTGTGAATGGCGTGACCGATCTGGTCTGGGGGCTGGGGGATGCTGGCTCCGCCAATGTGCGGGTGCGCAACGCCGGCAACTTGCCGGGCGTGCTGCCCACCAGCGGCCTGCGCAGGGAGGTAGGCGCGGCGCTCAAGGCCTTCATCGCCGCGCCGCTGCAGCTGGCGCCGCTGGGGTGGTATTACAGCAACATCGGCGTTTCCTTCCTGCTGCTGCTGGTGCTGTGCCTGCGCGCCATCCGCAGGGGTGGCACACGCGCTTTGCTCCTGTGCCTGCCGACGCTGCTTTACAACCTGGGCACCATGGCCGTGCTGTGCGGCGAGGATGCGCGGTTTTTCTCGTTCAGTCCCCTGCTGTGCACGCTCTTGCTGCCGGTGCTCCTGCGGGATGCGCCCCCGACCCAAGAACCTCACGGAGAGAAGGCGCCTGCATGACGCTCACCCCAACCATGCTGCTGATCGTGTGCCCGCTGGCGCTGCTGGCGGGGTTCATTGATTCCATCGCCGGCGGCGGCGGTATGATCTCGCTGCCTGCCTACTACCTGGCCGGGCTCTCGCCCGCGCTGGCATCCGGCACCAACAAGCTGTCCGCCATGATGGGCACCGCGCTGGCCACGCGAAATTTTGCCCATGCAGGCAAGTTGGACTGGGGCATCGGGATTCCGGCGGCCATCGGCGCGCTGCTGTGCAGCGCCGTCGGGGCGCTGGTCATGGTGGCGCTGCCCCCGCGCGTGGTGCAGGTGCTGGTATTGACCTGCATCCCCATTGCGGCGGTGTTCACGCTGCGCGGCCGCAAAGGCACGGCGCAGGCGAAGGAACGCACCCCGCAAGCCACGCGGGCCATCGCCTTGGCCATTGGTTGCGGCGTTGGGTTTTACGATGGGCTCATCGGCCCTGGCACGGGTACGTTTCTCATCCTGTTTTTTTTACAATTGTTTGCGATGGACGCAGTGCGTGCCAGCGGCACCGCCAAGCTGGTGAACCTTGCCAGCAATGTGGCGGCGCTGGTGAGTCTGATCCTGACCGGGGATGTGCTGTTTCTGCTTGGCTTGCCTGCCGGGCTGTGCGCGATGCTGGGGGCGGCGCTGGGCAGCAGGCTCACCATCCGCAGGGGCGGCGCGGTGGTTCGCGTGGTGATGCTGGTGGTGCTGGGGCTGCTACTTGCCAAAATGCTGATGGATGTGCTAGGATAAACCGATTCCGAAACGGCGTACAGCGTTGAAAGGGGTTACGGGAATGGCCGAGAAAAAGGGCGAAATCTTCCTTAGCCTGCCTGCGGACAGGGAGTTTGTGCTGCTCGCGCGCATGGCCATCAGTGGCCTTGGCATGCTGGCGGGGCTGGATGTGGATTTGATCGACGATCTGCGCACCGCCACGGATGAATGCTGCGATTGCCTGCTGCACCAGCCGCTGGCCGCCGACCGTCTGGAACTGAAGGCCAGCATGCACAGCGGGCGGCTGCACTGCTGTCTCAATGCCATCCGTTCTCAGGGACAGTCCGATTTGCCAATGAACGATCTGGAAATCACCCGGGGCGTGCTGGAAACACTGATGCCCGACGTGACGCTGGAGTGTGATTCCTGCGGCGTGGGATCCATCGGTTTTTCCCTCCCTGTGTAAAGGGTCGGTGGCGTAATGAATGATGATCGCCTGGTACCGCTTCTTGAGCAATATGCGGAGCACCGCTCGCCCGCGCTGCGCGACGAGCTGGTCGAAAGCTATCTGCCCCTGGCGCGCGCCGTGGCGCGGCGCTTTGAGGGGCGTGGGGCGGAGCGCGAGGATTTGCAGCAGGTGGCAAGCATCGCGCTCATGAAAGCCGTGGAGCGCTTTGAGCCGGAGCGCGGGTTCCGGTTTGTTACGTATGCCATTCCCACCATCGCGGGGGATGTGCGCAATTACCTGCGCGATAAGGCCAGCGGCATGCGCGTGCCGCGGGATGCGCGCCAAAAACTATACAAAATGCAGCAGATCCGCGAGCAGTTCGAGCGGGAGCATATGCGGGAGCCCAGCGCGCGGGAGCTGGCCGATGCCATGCAGATCCCGCCGGATGAGCTGCTGATGCTGCTGGATCTGCGAAATCAGACGGACGTCGCGTCGCTGGATGCGCCTGTGAGCGAGGAGAGCGAAGCGGATCTGAGCGCCATGCTCGGCACCACAGACGTGGGGTATGAGCGTGTGGAGCAGGCGCAGTGGATGAGCTGGATCCTCAGCAAGGTGGATGATAAGGAGCGGCAGCTCCTCACCCTGCGCTACCGCGACCGCCTTGGGCAGCGGGAAACTGCCAAACGGCTGGGCGTATCGCAAATGCAGGTATCCCGCATGGAACGGCGCGTGCTGGCACGCCTGCGTGCCATTGAAGAAAACGGCGCCTGACAGGCGCTGGGAGCAACGGGTGCGCGGCCGGCCTGCTGCCTGGCCGGGCGGCTCGGCCGCGCCCAGCACCGCAAACCAGACCGTATTTTGAAACC
>LVAR01000124.1 GCA_001604115.1 Clostridiales bacterium Firm_12
GCATGGCCGGGGCATACACGCCTACGGGCGTGCCCGCCATGCTGCCGCGCCGCAGGGTGCGCGCCCAGCGGGGGTGGGTAAAATAGCCGCCGGTCAGGCGGTAGGTGACCAGCGTCGCCCCGGAGGCGCGCACCATGCCGCCCGTGGCCGGGTGCACCGGGCAGGGCATGCCGTCAAAGCTTTTGTTGCCCTCGGCAAACAGCATCACGTTGTGCCCTGCACGCAGCCTGCGCACCATCTGCATGGCGGTAGCCACATCCGCGCCGCCCTTGCGCTTGGGGATGGGCGCCAGCATGCAATCAAAAAACGCGCGCAGAAAAGGCGCGCGGAAAATATGCTCGCTGGCTACATAGTACATCTGTTTTGGAAAGCTGAGCGCCACAAAGAGGGCATCAAAGTCCGTGGTATGGTTGGCAATCACGATGGCGGGGCCATCCACGCCGGGCGCAGGCGCGGGGGAAAAGTGAAAGTAGCCTTTCAACACGGGGGCCAGAAGCCACCGCATGGCCGCATAAAACGCGGCATGCCGTCGATAACCCTTCATAGACCCTGTTCCTTTGCCGTGAAAATGAGCGATATGGTTATTAAACAATAACATATCGGCAACCATCATACCATAAAAATTGGGTTTTTACCAGCGTGCTTTTTGGCATCAATCCAGGACAGAAACGCCTACAGCCTGCCGGCATGCACTTTGCTCGGTGCAACCGGGCATGGGTACGCCGCGCTGGTTTCCGGGCGCAAGCCCGGCTTGGCTGCGCCCTTTGCATGGTATCAATTTTCCAAGCAACATCCTTTTCGGCTTCACAGGGTTAGCTGCGCAAAAGCGTCCGCGCGGAAGCTTTGGAATAGATTTCCCGCGCAGGCTACCGGGCACAAGCCCGGCCCGGCTGCGCCCATTACTTGAGAACACCCCGCCTCCTGCTCGCCCCCCTTGAGCCTATGCGGCACCGCACTGCCATTACCCAGCTGGCCTGAGCGCCAGCCCGCCGGCGCGCCCCGCCTGCCCGCATACCCACTCGGGAGCATCGGTGCCAATGGGCTCGCTGCATCCTGCTTTGGGGTCAAATCATGTATTTTCTGTATGAAAACAGACCAGAAAAACAATTTTTTGAGATACAAAAGAAGATATTGACAATTCATATCATACATGTTAGAATTACGTAAACGATTACGTAAAACAGATTGAACAGGTGCTTTAACGATGGTCACGATCAGGGAAATTGCAGAATATTGCGGCGTTTCCACCGCCACAGTCAGCAAGGCGCTCAACCATGGCACGGACATCAGCAAGGCGACGGCGCTGCGCATCCGCACGGCGGCGCAAAATCTGGGCTACTACCCCAACTCCGCGGCGCTCTCGCTCAAGACCCGGCATTCCCACAACATTGGCCTGCTCACACAGCTACGGGATCAAAACGGCCTGCTGCATGATTTTGTGACGCTGGTGATCAACTCCTTTCAGGCAACAGCCGAGCAAAACGGCTATGACGTGACGTTTGTGAGCGAGAACATCCGCGGCAATACCATGACCTATCTGGAGCACTGCCGTTACCGCAATTTTGACGGTGTGGCGCTCATCTGCGCGGATTTCCTGTCCGATTCCGTGCGGGAGTTCATGACCAGCAACATCCCCACCGTCACGGTGGATTGTTACGATACCAAGCATTACTCCGTTATGACCAATAACCAGGAGGCCTACGCCACCCTGCTGGATCACGTGATGGCGCTGGGGCACCGCCGCATTGCCTTTGTGGGCGGCCGCGATTCGGCCATTGCCGATTTGCGCTTTGACTGCTTCATGCAGGTGTGCCGCTCGCGCGGGCTGTCTGTGCCCAAGGAATATATCCACTCCGCGTTTTACAACGATCTGGTGTCTACAGCCGAGGCCACGCGTCAGCTGGTCAAGCTGCCCACACCGCCCACCTGCATCTTTTACCCGGATGATTTTGCCTGTATGGGCGGCATGCAAGAGCTGTACCAGCAAGGCTTTTCGGTGCCCAAGGATATGAGCGTGGTAGGCTTTGACGGCATCCGCCTTTCCCAGATCCTGCAGCCAAGGCTCACCACCTACCGGCAGAATATGGATGCCATCGGCCAAAGGGCGATGCAAATCCTCCGCGATGCGATTGAACAGCCCGGGATCACCTTGCCCCAAAAGCACTACATCCCGGGCGAGCTGATCACAGGCGAGACCGTAGCACGGATCTGACCCCCTTTCCCGGGGCGGAACCGAAGCGCAACCAAGCGATGGGCGTAGCGTAGGCTGGCGACCCTGTGTTAAGTGCGCCCCAAAGGCGCTGCACACCCAGCCATCAGGCACGCGGCTCCGTCCCCTTGTTTGCTTTACCCTTTTTTCCCGGAGCCCCCTCCCCATGCACCCATGGCCGCGTTGGCCATAACGATATCACACATGGAGGGATTGGTATGACAAAAACCCGGAAAATCCTGAGCATGCTGCTGGCGCTGGCGCTGCTGGGCAGCCTGATCACCGTGCCTGCCCTGGCGGAAACTGTCGAACTGCCCCGTAACGAGACCCTGTACTTCGCCGGCCTGCAATGGGGGTCCGTCAATGGCTGGAACCCCCTGAGCGACGACATGAACAACGCCCTGGGCATCACCCAGAACGCCGGCGGCTCCCGTATTCCCATGTTTGAGACCCTGTACATGTACAACATGCTGGACGGCTCCTTCACGCCCCTGCTCGCCGATGGCGATTATGTGTGGAACGAAGCCCGCACCGAGATCACCGTAAAAATCAAGCCCGCCGCCAAGTGGAGCGACGGCACCGCCCTCACCGCTGAGGATGTGGCCTATACCTTCGATACCAATGTGAAAATTGGCAATGCCCGCGGCAACAGCTACAAGCCCTTCATTGAGTCCGTGGTGGCCGTGGATCCCAGCACGGTGGTCATCAAGGCCAAGCTCAACGATGCCGGCGCCGCTGTGAACCCGCTGCAAATGATCACCTACCTTGAGGAAGCCTACGTGTTCCAAAAGGCATGGGTGCAGACCGTGGAAGCCCGCAACAACAACGATGCCGCCGCCATCAAGCGCGATCCGGGCGATGATGTGATTGCCAGCGGCCCCTACAAGAAATATTTTGCTGATGACCAGAAGGTCGTGTTCGTGCGTGACGACAGCTACTGGGGTCAGGATGCCTCCATGTGGGGCAAGCTGCCTGTGCCCAAGTACCTGGTGCACGCCATCTATGCAGACAACCCCTCCGGCGAGACCGCCTTCAAGGCCGGCGAAGTGGATGTTTGCCAGCAGTTTATCGCCAACATTCAGGATCTGTGGCTCAAGGACGGCCTGCCCATCAGCACCTACATGGACGAGGCGCCCTGGGGCATCTGCGTGAACATGCCCACCGCATGGTTTAACATGGACATCCCCGCGCTGCAAAACGCTTCCCTGCGCAAGGCCATTGCCCTGGCGGTGGATTATGACGCGATCATCCAAAACGCCATGACCGGCCAGAGCCCGACCTTTGCGGATGTGCCGCGCTCCTGCATGAACCCCACCGCCGGCGAGCAGGCTACCTTTGACCACGATGCGGTCAAGGATCTGCAATGGGCGGGCAACGATATCGATGGCGCCAAGAAGCTGTTGGACGATGCCGGCATCCTGGACACCGATGGCGACGGCTGGCGTGAGCTGGACGGCCAGAAGCTCTCCCTGAATGCATGCTGCCCCAACGGCTGGACCGACTGGATGGCCGCGATGGAAATCGTTGCCGCCGCGGGCGAGAAGATCGGCATCGAAATCACCACCGAGTTCCCCGAGTGGAGCGTATACCAGACGGTCGTGACCGCCGCCAAACAGACCGAGTATGACATCTTCATGATGTGGACGGATTCCGCCGCCCCCACCCAGCCCTGGGGCCGTGTGCGCCAACTCATGAGCGGCGAGTTCAACGGCATCGAAGGCAACTGGAGCGGCAACTGGGGTCATTTTGCCAACGCGCGCATTGACGAGATCATCGCCGCCATCCCCTCCACGGTGGATGCAGACGCCCTCAAGGCGCTCTACACCGAAGCGGTGCAGATCTACCTGAGCGAAGTGCCCAGCTTCTCCCTCATGTATCGCCCCAACATGTTCCATGCTGTGAACGAGTCCGTGTGGACCAACTACCCCGATGCGACCGACGGGCGCAACATCCCGCCGTCCATCTGCGTGGATGGTTACGGTATCGCCGCGCTGTACGCACTGGAGCTTGTGAACCCGTAAACCACGGTATCGGAAAGGCGGCCGCGTCGCGGGGCTTCCCGCGGCGCGGCCCCTCCTATGGATGGGGGTAGGGCCATGAAGGGCTATCGGAAATATTTTGGCAAGAAAATCCTGTGGTTTGTGATCACATTCATCGCCGCGCTGCTGCTCAACTTTATTTTGCCGCGGCTGATGCCCGGCGATCCCGTTTCCATGATCGTATCCAAGCAGGCGCAGGGCCTCACCGAGGCCTCCGCCGTTAAAGCAATCTATGACAACTATGCTCGCGAGTTCGGCACCAACCGGCCGATGACCGAGCAATTTGTGACCTATATCGGCAATCTTTTCCGGGGTGATATGGGCACATCCTTCAGCCAATACCCCCGCAAAGTGGCGGATATCATTGGCGATGCGGTGGGCTGGACGCTGGGGCTGCAATTCCCGGCCATCATCATCGGTTGGCTGCTGGGCAACCTGCTGGGCGCGCTGGCCGCTTACATCCGCAAAGGGTTTGACAAGGTGCTCATGCCGGTGTCGCTCTTCTTTTCCAGCGTGCCGGCGTTTGGCATGGCGGTGGTGCTTCTGGTGATTTTTTCCATCAACCTGAAAATCGCGCCCGTGTCCGGCGGCTACGGGTTTGACATGATTCCCAATTTCAGCTGGAACTTCATAATGTCCGTGCTGCAGCACTACCAGCTCCCGTTCTGGTCCATCGTGATCATCGCCATCGGCGGGCAGGCGGTGGGCATGCGCTCCATGTCCATCTATGAGCTTAATGCCGACTATGTGAAATATGCCCGCTTTTTGGGCATCAAGGATCGCAAGATCGTGGGGTACGTGTTCCGCAACGCCATGCTGCCACAGGTCACGGGGCTGGCGCTTTCACTGGGCACCATGATCGGCGGCGCTTTGGTGGCGGAAATCATTTTCAGCTACCCGGGGCTTGGCACCACGATGTACCAGGGCATCAAAATGGCGGATTATCCGCTGATTTCCGGCACCACGCTCATCATCACGGTCATGGTGCTGGTGGCCACCTTCATCCTGGATATCGTGTACGGCTTCATTGACCCGCGCGTCAAGGCCGCACAGTTTGAGTAAGGGGGTGGGCGCATGAAAAACACGATCCGGCAGGTTTTCCATTCCCCGAAGTTTGTGGTGGGCTTTTGCATATTCATGGCGATATTGCTCACCCTGTTCATTTACCCGCTGCTCAACCCCGGCAATCCCCTGCAGATGATCGGGCTGGGCACGTTTGCGCGCCCGGGCACCTATGTTTCTGTGTATGACGGCGTTACTTCCCCCTTCAGTACCTTTAAGCTCCCGCAAGCCGATGCCAACCGGCTTGACAGCCTCCTGACCACGGAGGATCGGGTGAACATGGTCAACTGGTTTTCCCTGAACGGCGTGGATGTGGCGGGGCTGGACATCACCGACACGCAGGCGATGATCGCGCTGTGGAAACAGCACTTTGACCCGGCCATCCGCCCCCAGGGCATGACCAAGGCCATGCGCAATTACTACATCCGCCTGAACACCAGTATTCTGGGCGCCAGCAGCGCCGATGCGCTGGTGGTATCCGAGACGGATGAGGCCACCGGCGAGGCATCGGAAAAGTCGAAAATCACCAAAACCGACTATGTGAACGTGGCCGATGTGGCCAATGTGGTCACCCTGCCGCTGGGCACAGACAACTTTGGCCGGGATACCCTCAAACAGCTGGTGGCCGCGTGCGGCGTTTCCATCCTGATCGGGCTGATCGCCGGGGCGGTGGCCACGGCACTGGGGCTGCTGCTGGGGTTGCTGGCGGGCTATCTGGGCGGCTTGGTGGATGATATCATCATGTTCTTTACCAACATCTTTACGGTGATCCCCTCCTTTGTGCTGCTGATTTTGATCAATTATTCCATCAGCCAGGATCAGCGCGGGGCGGGCACGGTGGCGCTGGTCATCGGCCTGACCAGCTGGGTGTGGACCACCCGCTCGGTGCGCAGTCAGGTGCTCAGCCTGCGCGGGCGCGATCATGTGAACCTGAGCCGCCTGTCCGGGCACTCGCTGCCGCGCATTATCCTCACGGACATATTGCCCTACATCGCCTCCTATGTGGTGATGGCCTTCATCCTGCAGGTGAGCAGCGGCATCCTTGCGGAGGCGCAGCTTTCCTTGCTGGGGCTTGGCCCCAAGACCACCGAAGTGCCCACCCTGGGCTTGATGATGAACTGGGCGATGCTCTACTCCGCGCACCTGAACGGCTCCTGGTGGGCATATTTCCCGGTGATCCTGGTCATCGCGCTCATCTCCTTCTCGCTGAATTTGATGAACACGGGACTGGATCAGGTTTTCAACCCCACCCTGAGAGATTAGGAGGCCGCCCATGAGCAACAAGATATTGCAGGTCAAAGGTTTGACCACCAAATACGTGACGCGCTTCCATGAGGATGTTTACGCCGTGGATCATGTTTCCCTGGAAATTGAGGAGGGCAAGAGCCTGGGCATCGCGGGGGAAAGCGGCTGCGGCAAAAGCACGCTGGCGCTCAGCCTGATGGGCTACTATTTTCCGCCGCTGCACTACATCAGCGGGGAAATCATGGTGGATGGCAAAAACATTTCCGGCATGAAGCCCGACGATGTGCGCAAATCCGTGCTGGGCACAGAGATCGCCTACATCCCGCAGGCGGCCATGAACGCCCTGAACCCCACGCGGCGCATCCGCCGCTTTGTGGAGGATGTGATCCTCGCCCATGACCCCAAGGCCGATAAAAAGCAGATATCCGAAATGGCGGAGGCGCGCTTTGCCGAGCTGGGGCTGCCCGCCAGCGTGCTGGACAGGCACCCGGTGGAGCTGTCCGGCGGGATGAAGCAGCGCACGGTCATCGCCATATCCACCATCCTCAAACCCAAGGTGCTCATTGCCGATGAGCCATCCAGCGCGCTGGATGTGACCAGCCAGAAGATGGTCATCAAAATGCTGCGCGACCTGATGGAAAAAGGCTACATCCGCGCGATGATCTTCATCACCCATGAGCTGCCGCTGCTGTATAACGTGACGGACGATATCATGGTCATGTACGCGGGGCAGATAGTGGAGCGCGGCACCGCCAAGCAGATGGTGTTTGACCCCATCCACCCCTATTCCCGGGGGCTGATGCATTCCATCATCGTGCCGGAGGCGGGCACACGCGGGCACAAGCTTTCCGCCATCCCGGGCACGCCGCCCAACCTCAAAAACCCGCCGCAGGGCTGCCGCTTTGCCGACCGCTGCCAATATGTGGTGCCCCAGTGCCGCGTGAGCCCCATCCCCATGATCACCTTTGACGGCACGCGCACCTACCGCTGCGGCCACTCCGTTGCTCATTTGAGGGAGGTGTACAGCCATGACGATGCATGAACCCCAGTCCCAAAGCCGTGCGGCCGGCGCCCCCCAAACGCCGGCGGATGTGCACAGCCGCCCCCTGTGCCTGAGCGGCAAGGGCGTGACCAAGGTGTTTGGCGTGGGCGGCAAGCAGACCCTCGCCGTAGATCATGTGGATTTTGCCTTTCATGAGGGCGAGCTGGTGTCCATCGTGGGGGAAAGCGGCAGCGGCAAGACCACGCTGGCCAAGATGCTGCTGGGCCTGCTGAGCGTGACCGAAGGGGAGATCTCCTTTCAGGGCAAACCCCGGGACATCCGCACGCGCCGCGCCAAAAAGGAGTATTGGAAGGGCATCCAGGCCATATTTCAGGATCCCTTCAGCTCGTTTAATGTGTTCAACAAGATCGACACGGTGCTGCTGGACTGCATCCACATGACGGGCGGGCGCCGCCTGCCCTATGCGGAAAAAACCCGCCTCATGGAGGAGGCGTGCAGCTTTGTGAACCTGAAGTTTGCGGAGCTGACCAACAAATACCCCTTTGAGCTGTCCGGCGGGCAGATGCAGCGGCTGATGATCGCGCGGGTGTTCCTGCTCAAGCCCAAAATTTTGCTGGCGGATGAGCCCACCAGCATGATCGACGCGTGCTCGCGCGCCACCATTTTGGATATGCTTTTGCAGCTGCGCGATGAGATCGGCATGACCATCCTCTTCATTACCCATGATATCGGGCTGGCGTATTACATCTCCGACAGCGTTTACATCATGGAGCACGGCAGGTTTGTGGAGCACGGCACAGCCGATGAGGTCATCTGTGCGCCCAAGGCCGCCTATACCAAGCGGCTCATCGGCGATGTGCCCAAAATCTATGAACCGTGGGACCTGAGCACCGTGTAAGCGGCGCCCATGGTTTGATCAAAGCAGAAATGAGGTACCGTTTATGGACATCAAAGCAACCATCGCAGCCATGACGCTGGAAGAAAAAGCCGGGCTGCTTTCCGGGCTGGATTTTTGGCACACCAAACCCGTGCCGCGCTTGGGCGTGGAAAGCTGCATGGTCAGCGACGGCCCGCACGGCCTGCGCAAGCAGGACGATAGCGCCGATCATGTAGGCATCAACGATGCGATCAAGGCGGTATGCTTTCCTGCCGGGTGCGCCACCGCCGCCTCCTTTGACCGGGATGTGCTCACCCAGATCGGGCAGGCGCTGGGCGATGCGTGCCAGCACGAGGGGGTTTCCGTGGTGCTGGGGCCGGCGGTGAACATCAAACGCTCGCCGCTGTGCGGGCGCAATTTTGAATACTTCAGCGAGGATCCCTACCTGGCGGGGGAGGCGGCCGTGAGCCTGATTGAGGGCGTGCAGAGCCGCAACGTGGGCACCTCCATCAAGCATTTTGCCCTCAACAGCCAGGAGCACCGCCGCATGAGCAGCGACAGCCGCGCCGATGAGCGCACCCTGCGGGAGATATACCTGCCCGCCTTTGAGCAGGCCGTCAAGCGCGCCAAACCGTGGACGGTCATGTGCAGCTACAATCTGGTCAACGGCACCTACGCCTGCCAGAACCATTGGCTGCTGACCGAGCTACTGCGCGGGGAATGGGGCTTTGACGGCTATGTGATGAGCGATTGGGGCGCGGTGGATGACCGCATCGCCTGTGTGGCGGCGGGGCTGGATCTGGAAATGCCCGCATCCGGCGGGGAGAACGACCGCCGCATCGTGCAGGCAGTGCGGGAAGGCAAGCTGCCCGAATCGCTGGTGGATCTGTGCTGTGAGCGCATTCTGACCATCAACCAGCGGTTTTTGGAAAACCGCAAGCCGGAAACCCCGTGGGACAAGCAGGCGCAGCACCAGCTGGCGCGCAGGCTCGCCGCCGAATGCATGGTGCTCCTGAAAAACGAGGGCGAGCTGCTGCCCCTGCGCCGGGAGGCCAAGGTGGCGGTGATCGGCGCCTTTGCCAAGCAGCCGCGCTACCAGGGCGGCGGCAGTTCGCACATCAACAGTGCGCAGGTCACCAGCGCGTGGGATGTGCTGGCCGCCTGGCCGGGCGTGACCTATGCCCCCGGCTACCACATCCAGACCGACGAGCCGGAGGAGGCGCTGCTGCTGGAGGCCGAGGCCGCCGCACGCGCCGCCGAGGTGGCCGTGGTGTTTGCCGGCCTGCCGGACCTTTACGAAAGCGAAGGGTACGACCGCACGCACCTGTCCATGCCCCCCGCGCAGGAAGCGCTGATCGAGCGCGTGGCCAAGGCCAACCCCAACACCGTGGTGGTGCTGCACAACGGCAGCCCCATCGTGATGCCGTGGCTGCCCCGCGTGAAGGCCGTGCTGGAAGCCTATCTGGGCGGCCAAGCTGTGGGCGGCGCCGTGGTGGATGTGCTCTATGGCGAGGTGAACCCCAGCGGCCGCCTGCCGGAGAGCTTCCCGCTGAAACTTTCGGACAATCCATCCTACCCGTGGTACGGCGGGGAGAAAAATGTGGTAGAATACCGCGAGGGCATCTTTGTGGGCTACCGCTGGTATGATCAAAAGGAAATGCCCGTGCTGTTCCCCTTTGGCTACGGGTTGAGCTACACACGCTTTGCCTACCAAAACCTGCGCCTGAGCCACACGGCCATCCGGGATACGGATACCCTGACCGTGCAGGTGGATGTGACCAACACCGGCGCGCGCTACGGCAAGGAAGTGGTGCAGCTGTATGTGGCCGACCGGGAGAGCACCGTCATCCGCCCGGTGCGGGAGCTCAAGGGCTTTGAGAAGGTAGCGCTTGCCCCCGGCGAAACCAAGACCGTCGCCTTCACGCTGGACAGCCGTGCCTTCGCCTACTGGAATGAGGCGCTGCATGACTGGCATGTGGAAACCGGCGCTTTCGGCATCCAGATTGGCCGCTCCAGCCGGGACATCGCGCTGGAGGCGGATGTGACCGTCACCGGAACAACCGTTGTGCCGGAGCCCGTCACGCTCAACAGCATCTTTATGGATCTGCTGGCGGTGCCCAAGTACGCGCAGGCCATGCAGCCGCTGATCGACCTGATGCAGCAAGCCTTCTCCGGCCACAGTGTGGATGCGGATGTGGAAACCGCCGTGTCCCCGGAGATGATGCAGGCGATGATCGCCTACACCCCGCTGCGCAGCCTGCTGAGCTTTGGCAACGGCCAGGTGCGCTATGATGATCTGGTCGCGCTGGTGGATCAGCTCAACCGCCTGCCCTAGGGAGGCGGTGCCGCAGGCATTTGTGGCCGCCTAAGCGGCGCGCAGCCAAGCCGGGCGGGCAACGCGAAGGCATCGCGGCGCGCGCCGGCGGATACGCGTGGAAGCCATGCAGCGCTTGCCCAGCCCACCCTCCAACCTCACTGCCCAATCTCCCCACCCCATCAACGCCGCGACGGATCTATCCTCAGGATCGAAGCGGTGCGCCGTTGGAAGTTCACCTCCATGGAGCTTCCAGGTGATGAACCACCTTGGTCGGCTCGGTTCATCCATGCACTCTTGTTTCCCCACGGATGCAACGCCTGGCAACCCGCGGGCAACTGCCCGGGGCAGGGCAAGGAGATTTGACAGGCAACCGGACGCGCCAGTCACGGGCGCGTCCGGCGGTCTGGCGGCGGCATGGGGCGTGAACAGCGCTCCATGCCCGTTTTGTTTTTTTCTGTCCGGTGCAAGGGGCGTGCGCCACGCCGCCACCCTTTGCTTTGAGCCACTGTATGACCCTATTTACGCGCCGCCGGGCGTTGCGCACGGCGCGCATCACGGAGGAACACACAATGAAAGAACGTTACCCCCTGGACGGCGCATGGGTGCTCAAGGAAGCGCTGGGGCAGGAGAACATCCCCGCCACGGTGCCCGGCTCTGTGCTGGGCGATCTGCTGGCGGCCGGGCTCATTGCCGATCCCTTTTACCGGGAAAACGAGTACGAAGCCCTACGCCTGTTTGACCGCGACTATACCTACGAAACCTTGTTTGCTGTGCCCGAAAGCCTGCTGCGCCGCCAACAGGTGGATCTGGTGTTTGAAGGGCTGGACACCCTGGCGGAGGTGACCCTGAACGGCACGCCCGTGCTCCATGCGGATAACATGCACCGCACGTGGCGCGTGCCGGTGCGCCACCTGCTCACCGCAGGGGAAAACCGCCTGTGCGTGTTGCTGCGCTCGCCCAACCGGTTCATTGCCCAGGCCTATGCCCAGAACCCAGACATCACCTTTGACGGCTCCGGCTCGGTGTTTGGCACCAGCGCCATCCGCAAGGCGCACTGCATGTTTGGGTGGGATTGGGGCCCGCAGCTGCCGGATGCCGGTGTGTGGCGGCCTTGCGCGCTGGAGGGGTATGACGATTCGCGCATCCAAAGCGTATGCATTCTGCAGCACCACGGGGCGCAAGGCGTGCGGCTGGATATCGCCGCCGAGGTGCAGGGGAGCCCCGTCCATGCGCTGCGCGTGACCCTGACAGCGCCGGACGGCACCTTCCGCGAGGTGCGCAGGGCGGGCGCGGCGCTCACGATGGACATCGATAGGCCGCAGCTGTGGCAGCCGCGCGGCTGGGGCGCGCAGCCGCTTTACACCGTGCAGGCGGCCATTATAAACCCCGAGGGGGATGTGCTGGATACCGCCACGCGGCGCATCGGCCTGCGCACGGTGGAAATTTCCCAGCAGCCGGATCAGTGGGGCAGTGAGTTTTGCTTCAAGGTGAACGGCAACAAGATTTTTTCCATGGGCGCGGACTATATCCCGGAGGATAACCTGCTGGGGCGCACCAACCCGGAGCGCACCCGCCGCCTGCTGGAGGCTTGCGCGGCCGCCAATTTTAACACCATCCGCGTGTGGGGCGGCGGCTATTACCCGGAGGATTGGTTTTTTGACGCGTGTGATGAGCTGGGGCTGATGGTATGGCTGGATCTGATGTACGCGTGCAACATCTATAAGCTCACCGATGCTTTTGAGGAGAGCATCCTGGCCGAAACGCGGGATAATCTCACGCGCGTGCGCCACCACGCCTGCCTGTGCGTGCTCTGCGGCAACAACGAGATGGAAAGCGGCTGGGTGGATTGGCCTGCGGTGGCGGGGCACAGCCTTGCGCTCAAGGCGCAGTATCTGGTGCAGTTTGAGTACCTGCTCAAAAAAGCCTGCGCCAGCCTTGCGCCGCAGCTGCCGTACTGGCCTTCCAGCCCCTCTTCCGGCGGCCATTTTGACGATCCCAACAGCTATGACCGGGGGGATGTGCACTGCTGGGATGTATGGCACGGCCTCAAGCCTTTTGAGGATTACCGGAGCAAATACCCCCGCTATTGCAGCGAGTTCGGGTTTGAGAGCTTCCCCAACCACAAGACGGTGGCGGCCTATACCCTGCCGGAGGATCGCAACATCTTCAGCCGGGTGATGGAGAGCCACCAAAAGTGTGTGGGCGGCAACGGCAAGATACTCTACTACCTATCCCAAAACTACCGGTACCCCACGCGTTTCCGGCATATGCTGTATGCATCCCAGCTGCTTCAGGCGGAGGCGATGCGCGCGGGCGTGGAGCACTGGCGGCGCTACCGCGGGCGCTGCATGGGCGCGATCTATTGGCAGCTGAACGATTGCTGGCCGGTGGCCAGCTGGGCGAGCATTGACAGCTTTGGCCGCTGGAAGGTGCTGCACTACGCCGCGCGGCGTTTCTTTGCGCCGGTGCTCATTAGCGGAGAGCGCGAGGGCATGGCGCTGCGGGTGAATGTGACCAACGAAACGCTGGAAACCTTCCGCGGCAAAGCGGAGGTGCGGCTCATGACCGCGGCGGGCAAGCCCATCCGCACGGAAACGGTGTTTGTGGATATTGCCCCGCTTACCGCGGCATGGGTGCACACCCTGACGCATGAGCCTGCGCAAGGGGATCTGCACCCGCAGGACGATGTGGTTTGCGTCCTGCGCCTGACGGATGAAGGCGGCCGCACCGTGTCTGAAAACTGCGAGTTATACAGCCAGCCCAAGTTCATGCGCTTTGCGGAGCCGGGCATCACCTGGCAGGCCAGCCAGCAGGGCGAGGACTGTGTGATCACTCTGCGCGCCGAGGCGTTTGCGTGGGGGGTATGGCTGGACACGGAGACGGTGGATTGCCGTTTCAGCGACAATGGCTTTGTGCTGTTGCCGCAGGAGGAGCGGGAGATCACTGCGGTTGGGATCACGGTTGAGGCGTTGCAGCGGGAGCTGTCACTCACCAGCATTTGGGATGTAGGGCGCTAGGGAGGGTACAGGGCTATCCCCTCCGCCGCAGCGGCAAAGGGTCAAGGGCGAAAGCCCTTGCGGGGTTTGGGGTGGAACCCCAAGCCCCCATGCCGCAGCATGAATCCCCGAGCGAGCGAACAGCCGCGAAGCGGCTATGAGGCGAGCGGCTGTGGCACATTGCACAGGTTATTTGACAGGCTAAAGCCCGCAGGCAAATGTCTGCGGGCTTTTGTGTTCCAAAATTTTTTGTGTACTACGTTTCGCTCGCTGGCGGGTGCATGCTGCGGCGCGGGGGCTTGGGGCGCTGCCCCTTGACCCTTTGCCGCTGCGGCGGGGTTGGCGGGTATCTTGGGGATGTTGGTTTTCCATCCTCAGCTGTCGGCTGTTCCGCTCGCATCATAGCCGCTTCGCGGCTGTTCGCTCGCTGGCGGTTTATGCTGCGGCGCGGGGGCTTGGGGCGCTGCCCCAAACCCCGCAAGGGGCATTGCCCCTTGACCCTTTTCCGCTGCGGCGGGGTTGGCAGGTATCTTGGGGATGATGGTTTCTCATCCACAGCTGTCGGCTGTTCCGCTCGCATCATAGCCGCTTCGCGGCTGTTCGCTCGCTGGCGGTTTGTGCTGCGGCGCGGGGGCTTGGGGCGCTGCCCCAAACCCCGCAAGG
>LVAR01000125.1 GCA_001604115.1 Clostridiales bacterium Firm_12
CCCAGATCCATGTCCAGCATAGGGAGCAGGCGTGCTTCGGCTTCCACGATGGTCACGGCTACCCCAAGGCGTGCATAGATGCTGGCCATCTCCACCCCGATCACGCCGCCGCCAATGATCAGCAGACTTTGGAACGGCTCTGCGCCTGCTTCGGCCAACAAATCATCACTGGTAAACACAGCGGGATCCTCGCACCCCGGCACTGGGATGCGCGCCGGGGCGCTCCCGGTTGCCAGCAGCACATGGCTGGCCTCCAGCGTTGTGGGTTCACCCTCGGCTGGCTGCACCTGTACGGTAAAGGGGGCGGTGTTGCTTAGCAACGTGCCGTGGCCATAACATACCTGCACGTTGGCGCCTTTCATGAGCTGGCATATGCCACCGGTCAGGGTTTCCACGATGCCGTCCTTGTGGGTGAGCATGGCTTGGCGGTCGAACTGCCGGATGGCGTTTGGGGCGAAGGCGGCTGCCGCCCGGGCGGTTTCCACCGCATGCAGGAATGCCTTGGTGGGCACACACCCACGGTGCAGGCAGGTGCCGCCCAAGCGGGCACGCTCCACCAAGGTGACACGCATGCCCTGGTGGGCGGCATATTCTGCTGCGGCGTAGCCTCCGGGGCCGCCGCCGATCACGATCAGATCCAGCATCGGATTACCTCCTTTCAGATGGGGAACAGAAAAGCGAGGCGCTCACGCGTGCCCCGCCTGGCCGCAGCGCGGCATGGTTGGTTGCCCAAAGGAAAACGCGGCGTTGCAGGCCATCAGGCATCCCCGCCTGCATCCTGCTGGGCGCGATCCAGCGCGCGGATGCGCCCGCAAATGAGCACGGAAACATCCCCGGCCATCTGCAGCAGCTGCTGGTCGCGCATGAGCTCCAGTTTTTGGTGAAAGCGGCCGTTGATGGCGGAAATCAGATACGGGCAGCCGGTGAGCGCCTGCTCCAGCAGGGTGAACAAGCCTGCCTCCATGGCGTCGGTGAACAACTTGGCATGGCGGATGACCCCGTTTTCCACCAGCAGCTTGACGGTCACGCTGCCCCATGGGAAACGCTCATCCACCGTAAAGGTGTAGGGCAGGGACTCCGGATAAATCCAATCCGGATCAGCAAACTGCGCTGTGATGGTTGCCAATGTACGCTGGTCCAGCATCATCTCATCCAGCAAGGCGGGGCTGTGCTGATAAACTGCCGTAAACGCGCGGTACAGCTCGCGCTCAAGCGCATCAACCGTCACATCCGGGTTTAGGGCTGCAAGGTTGACCACGCGGGAAGCAACGCTTTGCACCCCGTGTGCCTGGAGTTTGGAACGGTTGGCCGTCAGGTAGGAACCCAGCACGCCCATATCACAGTTGATCAGCAGCGTGCCGTGGTGGTACGCACTGTGCCCCGCCTTGTAAAAGGCGTTGCCGCTGAATTTGCGATCCCCGATGAGCAGATCGTTTCTGCCGCTGTGGTAGGCCTCCAACCCAAATGAACCCACCGCCAACCGAATGACGCTGAGCTGCTTGGGCACATCAAACTCTGTCTTGGGAACGATGAAGGTAAAGTTCAGGTTCCCCAGGTCGTGGTACACCGCGCCCCCGCCGCTCAGACGGCGCACGATGCGCCCGCCGCTTTCCAAAAACGCATCCACCTTACATTCATACCATGGGTTCTGGTTGCGGCCGACCACGATGGTATGGCTGTTTTGCCACAGGTACAGGATGGCTGTTTCTTCCGGGAGGGTATCCATGAGATGCTTCTCGATGGCCAGGTTGCGGTAGGGGTCCGTCCCGCGGGCGATCAGGCATGCCGTGCGTCGAATCATCCGTCTTTCACCGCCGATGTCGTGGTGCGCCAGCTGCCACGCCCCATGGGACCGGGTGGGTCACATGGGGTGGGGCGGCCAGTGCTGTATGAAACCGCCGTACCCGGCGGATCCTGTTGGGGCAATAGGGCAGGGGAAGCGCGCGGGCACCTTGTTTGCGCAGGCATAGGCTGCCTGCCCAGCACGGGACAGAGGTGCGGCGGCGATGAGCGAGCAGCTTACCAGTGCAGCACAGGTGTGCGCGCAGCCTTGACATCGTCCGGCCTGCCGATCACAGCGGTATGCGGCGCGGTGTGCATGGCGGCAGGATCGGTGCGCGTTTGTGCCAGAATGGCGATCATGACATCCGCCACATGATCCAGCGTTTCCCGCGTTTCGGTTTCGGTGGGCTCGAACATGAGCGCCTCGTGCACGATCAGCGGGAAGTACATCGTGGGCGGGTGCATGCCGTAATCAATCATGGATTTGGCTACATCCAGCGCCGAAACGCCGGTTTCCGCCTTGATGCCCTCCAGCGTGAGCACAAACTCGTGCATGCAGCGGGTCGCGATGGCAGGGGTATAGCCCGCATTCGTCAGGCGGTGCATCAGGTAATTGGCGTTGAGCACGGCATGTGTCGCCACGTCGGAAAGCGCATCGCGCCCCAGCGCTTTGATGTAGGCCAGCGCGCGCACCATGATGCCAAAATTGCCGTGAAACGCCTTGAGCTGCAGCCCGTCCTTCGCGCCAAGGCTGGCCACGGTGGGCAGGTAGGGAACCAGCGCGCGTTTCACACCCACGGGTCCGCTGCCGGGGCCTCCGCCGCCATGCGGGGTGGAAAAAGTCTTGTGCAAATTGAAATGTGTCACGTCAAAGCCCATATCGCCGGGCCTCGCCTGACCAAGAATCGCGTTGAGGTTGGCGCCGTCATAATACATGAGGCCACCCGCCTGATGTACCATTCGACTGATATCCAGAATATCCTTCTCAAACAGGCCAAGGGTATTGGGGTTGGTCATCATCATGCCGGCGGTGTTCTCGTCCAGCAGGCCGCGCAAGGCATCCGTATCCACCAGGCCATCAGCGCGGCTTGGCACATTGACCACGGTAAAGCCTGCGATGGCAGCGCTGGCGGGGTTGGTGCCGTGAGCGCTGTCCGGTACCAACATCCTGACGCGGTGGGATTCTCCCCGCGCCTCATGGTAACGCTTGACGCACAGCATGCCAAAGAACTCTCCCTGCGCACCTGCGGCAGGTTGCAGCGTGAAGGCATCCATGCCTGCGATCTCGCACAGTGCAGCGGAAAGCTCCGTGATGACCGCGTGGCAGCCCTGCACCGCGTGCGCCGGCGCCAGCGGATGTGCCCCCATGAAGCCGGGCTGCCGGGCGGCGGCCTCGTTGACGGCGGGGTTGTATTTCATGGTGCAGCTCCCCAGCGGGTAAAAGCCGCAATTCACGCCATAGGCTCGCTGCGCAAGGGCGGTATAGTGCCGATCCACATCGGTTTCGGCCAGCTCGGGCAGCATGGGAGGGGCTTTGCGGCAAAAGGTTTCCGGCAGAGGATAGGCGGGCGCTTCCAGCGCGGGGATGACCTGGCTGCCACGCCCCGGGATGCTCTTTTCCATACTCAAAAGCAGGTCGTTGTTCATTGCGCACACACCTCCCGAACGATTTCGGCCACGCGCGTGAGCTGCGCAAGGCTGGCTTTTTCCGTAACACACCAGAGCATGCCGCCGTCCAGAGGCAGGCCGCTGAGCACGCCCTGCGCCTCCAGCGCCGCTTCCACAGCCTGTGCGGGTACGGGCAGCTCTGTCACAAACTCATGGAAAAACACGCCACGGTGCCGCAGCCGAACACCGGGAATGGCAGTGAGCAGCTCGGCAAAAGCGTGTGCATGCGCAAGGCAGCGCTCCGCCACGGCCGTGAGCCCTCGCGTGCCCAGATACGTCAGGTATATCCCGGCGGTAAGAGCGCAGTGCGCCTGATTGGTGCAGATGTTGCTGGTCGCCTTTTCCCGGCGGATGTGCTGCTCGCGCGCCTGCAAGGTGAGCACAAAGGCGCGGCGACCCTGCGCATCGGTCGTTTGCCCGGCGATGCGCCCGGGCAGCTTGCGCTGCATGGCGGCAGTCGCGGCCATAAACCCAGCCGAGGGGCCGCCAAAGGCCATCGGGATGCCAAAGGGTTGCACATCGCCGCACACGATATCCGCGCCGACCTCCGCGCCGCTGGGCAGCATTGCCAGCGTCATGGGGTTGGCGCCAAGGATGCACTTGACGCCTGCAGCTTTGGCCGCGGCGAACAATGCGGGCACATCCTCCAGTTGACCAAAGTAATTGGGCTGTTGGATGTACAAACTGGCGATGTCCGGCGTGAGCATGGCCTGCAATGCCGCCAGATCGGTGTGGCCGTCGGCGGCAGGCACCACGCGCACTTCGTGGCCAGTGCCATAGGCATAGGTGCGAACCACGGCAAGGGTATCCGGATGGGCGCATGCACTGACAAGCGTAACTGTGCGGCCGCGCTCCCGGCACATGACGGCGGCTTCGGCAGCGGCGGACGCGCCGTCATACACCCCTGCGTTGCTGGCATCCATACCGGTCAGGGCGCAGATCAGGCTTTGGTACTCGAAAATCGCCTGCAAAATGCCCTGGGAAAGCTCCGCCTGGTAGGGTGTGTAGGCGGTCACAAACTCTTCTTTTCCGGCGAGCTGACTCACCAAAGGCGGGATGAAATGATCGTAACAGCCAGCGCCGCGCAGCGTGAGGCGGTAGCGGGTGTTTTGCTCGGCCAGCGCCTCCATGGCAGCCAGCGTGTCCATTTGGCTCAGTCCCTGCGGCAGGGATAGCGGCGCGCGCAGGCGCACGCTTTGCGGAATATCGGCAAACAGATCATCCGGCGTGGCAAGGCCGAGCGTTGCCAGCATCGCCGCCGTATCCGCCTGGGTGTGCGGGTGGTAATGGCTCATGGCATGTCCCTCTGTTCTGTTGTATTTGGGCGGTTGCGTGCCGGCGTTATTCCCCGGTGAGCGTGCGGTAGGCATCCGCATCCATCAGCGGGCTTTTGTCAGTGATGTTTTCTACCTTGATAAACCATGCGTCGTACGCGTTTTCATTGATCATCTGGGGGGTGCTTAGCAGCGCTTCATTGATGGCGCTTACCGTGCCGCTCACGGGGCAATACACATCGCTCACTGCCTTCACGCTCTCCACATCGGCAAAGGGTTGCCCGGCGGTCACGGCGTCGCCCACTTGCGGCAGGTTCACAAACACCAGATCGCCCAGCTCGCTTTGGGCAAAATCCGTCACGCCGATGGTGGCGGTGGTTTCGGTTTCAAAGAGCACCCACTCGTGGCTGGCGCTATACACGCGGTCGGTTTTGATTTCCATAGGATGTGCCTCCTTTTTCATGTCCCTGATTTCATTTGGCATCTTTGTTCCGGCGGTAAAACGGAAGGGGAACGATCTCTGCGGGCACCTTGGCGCCCCGGATCTCGATCAGGAGGGACTCGCCGGGCGTGGTGTGTGCAGCGCTGACCAGCGCCATGGCAATGGGGCCGACGGTGGGGCAGTGCGTGCCGCTGGTGATGTGGCCGATGAGCACATCCCCTGCATAAACAGGGAAATGTTCCCGCGCAATGCCACGCCCGGTGATCCGAAGGCCGATGCGCGCACGCGTGGGTACCCCCGCCCCAAGCAGGGCTTCCCGGCCAATGAAGCCTTCCCGTTCCAGCTTGACGAACATACCAAGCCCTGTTTCCAGGGGAGAAACGGTATCGTCCATCTCATGGCCGTACAGGGGCATGGCGGCCTCCAGCCGGAGGGTGTCGCGGCAACCCAAGCCGCACAGCATCAGGCCAAAGGGCTCGCCGGCGGTCAGCAGCGCATCAAATAGTGCTTCGCCATCCTGCGGCGCAAAGTACAGCTCAAACCCGTCCTCGCCGGTGTAGCCTGTGCGGCTGAGCAGGCAAGTCACGCCGCCGACGGTCACGCCATCGATAAAGCTGTAGTATTTCTGCGGAATCTGCGCGGCCGGCACCAGCGTTTCCAGCACTGCCTGCGCCTTAGGGCCTTGCAGGGCAAGCTGGCCGATGCGATCGGAAATATCCTCAATGGTCACATCGCCAAATTGCTGTGCCAGGATGTGCGCTACATCCTTGGCACGGTTGGCAGCGTTCACCACCATCAGGTACCGTAGGGCGTTGTAGCGGTACACAAGCACATCGTCGATCACGCCGCCCTGCTCATTGAGCATGGGGCTGTAGCGCACGCGGCCATCCTGCAGGGTGCTGAAATCATTGCATAGCAAGTGCTGCAGGTTGGCCAGCGCGTCCGCGCCGGTAAAAAGCACTTCGCCCATATGGCTCACATCAAACAGGCCAACCCCTTCGCGCACGGCGTTGTGCTCCTTCATGACCCCGGCCTGGTACTGCACTGGAAGCAGATAGCCCGCAAAGGGCACGATTTTCCCGCCGTGGGCTACGTGCTTTGCGTATAGCGGAGTTTGGCGGAGCGGCTCGGTTTCGGACATGATTTTGACCCTCCTCATTTGTATGGGTGCAAAAAACAGGCGCTCAAGAAAACGGGGCGCTTGCACGCCGCGATCCTCGCGCCTCTGTCCGTTTACCTGAAAGTTTCACCGCCTGTGAGCGCACGGCGGATTGCCTCTTCGGTGCATTGCTGCTTTCCAGAGATTCGTCGGGTTCGGGTCCTTTTGCCTGAGAGCTTATGCGGGCTTGCACCTTCGGCGGCGGCTGCGCTTGCGCGTGCCGCTCTCTCCCCAAACCGTCTACCGAAATAGAGCGGTATTCTTTTGTTGGCATCAGTATAAGCCAGCGGCGGGGGGTTGTCAATGCAAAGAGCCGCCTGTACAGGGGCGGCAGGCAGGGTTTTGCGCGCCTGCAAAAGTTGGCAAAGCTGGGCGGCGCCCTTGTCAACCGCTTGATTTCGCTATATAATACTGAAATGCCGCCACCTGCCGCAAGGCAGCGGGACGGGCGCAGAAAGGATGGGCACAGCATGGAAACACCCGCCAGCAAAACCAATTTCATCTGGGATATGATTGAGGAAGATTTACAGAGCGGGCGTTACCAGCGCGTGCACACACGGTTTCCGCCGGAGCCCAACGGTTACCTGCATATTGGGCATTGCAAGGCGCTGGTGGCCGATTTTGCCACTGCCGAGCGCTACGGCGGCCTGACCAACCTGCGCTTTGACGATACCAACCCCGCCAAGGAAGAGACGGAATTTGTCGACGGTATCATGGAGGATATCCGCTGGCTGGGCTTTGAGTGGAAAGGCGGCCTGTTTTTTGCCAGCGAGTATTACCAGCACTGTTATGATATCGCGGTGGACTGGATCCGCCGCGGCCTGGCCTATGTGGATGAGCAGACGCCCGAGCAGGTGCGCCTGAACCGTGGCACACCCTCCGAGCCGGGCAAAAACAGCCCGTGGCGCGACCGCCCCGCGGAGGAGAGCCTTCGCCTCTTTGAGGAGATGAAGGCCGGCAAACACCCGGAAGGCAGCATGATCCTGCGCATGAAGATCGATATGGCCAGCCCCAATTTTAACATGCGTGACCCGGCGATGTACCGCATCCTGTTCAAGGAGCATCACCGCACCGGTAAGGAGTGGTGCATCTATCCCATGTACGATTTTGCGCACCCCATCGGGGATGCGCTGGAGTCCATCAGCCACAGCCTGTGCAGCCTGGAATATGAGGATCACCGCCCGCTGTATGAATGGGTGGTCAATCATGCCCAGAACATGTTGCCCAGCAGCCCGCGGCAGATCGAATTCAGCCGCCTGAACCTGACGCGCACCATCATGAGCAAACGCTACCTGCGCATGCTGGTGGAAGGCGGCCATGTGTCCGGCTGGGACGATCCGCGCATGCCCACACTGTGCGCCCTGCGCCGCCGGGGCTACACCCCCGCCGCCATCCGGGATTTCATTGACCGCATTGGCGTGGCCAAAGCGGATTCTGTGGTGGATCTGGCGTTGCTGGAGCACTGCGTGCGGGAAGATCTGGGCACCAAGGCGCCCCGTGCCATGGCCGTGCTGCGCCCGCTGAAGGTGGTTCTGACCAACTGGCCGGCGGATCAGCGGGACGAGCTGCCGCTGGAGAACCACCCGGACCACCCCGAAATGGGCACGCATACCAGCGTGCTCACCCGTGAGATTTATATCGAGCAGGAAGATTTTATGGAGGTACCCGCCAAAAAGTACTTCCGCCTGTTTTTGGGCGGCGAGGTGCGGCTCAAGGGTGCCTACATCATCAAAGCAGAAACCTGCGACAAGGATGCGGACGGCCGTGTGACGTGTGTCTACTGCACGGTGGATCTGGACACCCGCAACGGCACCGAGGGCGCAAACCGTAAAGTCAAGGGTACGCTGCATTGGGTGAGCGCCACGGAAAACCTGCCGCTGGAAGCGCGCCTGTATGAGCCGCTCCTGCTGGATGAAAGCGCGGAAGCCGCACCCGCTGTGGCCGAGGCCGAGGCGGAGGACAAGCCCGAAGCGGAAACCCTGGCTCCGGCAGGCGCCCTGAAAAAGGATTTCCTGACCCGTTTGAACCCGGCCAGCCTGGAGGTTTGCCGCGGCTTCATGGAAGCTTCGCTGGGCACGGCTGCTGTGGGGGATACGTTCCAATTCCTGCGTATGGGATATTTTTGCATGGATCCGGATTCCACGGCGGGGCTTGCGGTGTTCAACCGTGTAGTCGGGCTCAAGGACAGCTTTAAGAAGGAAGTGCGCGCGTGAACCTGACGCTGGAAATCATAACGAGGGAAACCTTTGCCGCCGTTATTACGCTGCAGGTAGGGGAAGACCAGCAGGGCTTTGTGGCCAGCAACGTGTTCAGCCTGGCACAGGCGGCGGTCATTGAGCAGTACATTCCCCGTGCGATCTGTGTGGATGGCGAGCCTGTAGGTTTTGTGATGTATGGCTTTGATGCGGAGGAAGATGCCTTTTGCATCAGCCGCCTGATGATCGGCCTCCCCCACCAGGGCAAGGGCTACGGCAGGCGCGCCATGGAACTGGTGATTGCCGATATCCGCACGCGCCAGCCCAAGCGGGATGTGGTCTACATCAGCTTTAAACCCAAAAACCTGGCTGCGCGCGCTCTGTACGAAAGCCTGGGCTTGGAGCCTGACGGCCGCGAGGAGGATGGCGAGACCATCTACCGCCTGCGCCTGTGACCAAGGGATGATCCCAATACGGAAAGGAACCTCTGCATGACACAAGTACGCACCCGTTTCGCCCCCAGCCCCACGGGATACCTGCACCTGGGCGGCCTGCGCACGGCGCTTTACACCTACCTGTATGCCCGCAAGATGGGCGGCAAGTTTATCCTGCGCATTGAGGATACGGATCAGGAGCGCGAGGTGCCCGGCGCCGTGGAGCTCATTTATCAGAGCATGCACGAGGCGGGGCTGACCTATGACGAAGGCCCGGATGTCGGCGGCGACTTTGGCCCCTATATCCAGACCCAGCGGCGGGATCTGTACCTGCCCTACGCCATGCAGCTGATCGAGACCGGCGCGGCTTACCCCTGCTTTTGCACCAAGGAAGCGCTGCAGGAGCGGCGTGATGCGGCCACCGCGCGCGGCGAGCAGTTCAAGTATGACAAGCACTGCCTGCACATCGACAAAGCCGAGGCCAAGCGTCGCATGCAAAGCGGCGAGCCCTTTGTGATCCGGCAGAATGTGCCGCTCACCGGCACCGCCAGCTTTGACGACGCGCTCTTTGGTCATGTGGAAGTGCCCTGCGATACATTGGATGACAATGTGCTCATCAAGGCGGATGGGTTGCCCACCTATAACTTTGCCAACGTGGTGGATGACCACCTCATGGCCATAACCCATGTGATGCGCGGCACGGAGTATTTGAGCAGCACGCCCAAGTACAACCTGCTGTACCAGGCATTCGGCTGGGAGGCGCCCACCTATGTGCACCTGCCCGTAGTCATGAAGGACGCGACCCGCAAGCTCTCCAAACGCTACGGCGATCCCAGCTTTGAAGATCTGCTGGCGCAGGGCTATGTGAAGGAAGCGATTATCAATTTTATCGCATTGCTTGGCTGGTGCCCCAAGGATGCGGAGCGCGAGTTTTTCACCCTGCCGGAGCTGGTGGAGGCATTCGATCTGGAAGGCCTTTCCAAATCCCCGGCCATCTTTAATACGGAAAAACTTGTGTGGTTCAACAGTGAGTATATCAAGCGCATGGATTTTGAAGCCTACCTCCGTATGGCCACGCCGTGGTTTGACAAGGCGCTGGCCGGGCGGGGCATGGACTACCGCCGCCTGGCGGAGCTGATGCACGGCCGCACCGAAGTGTTTGGCCGTGTGCCGGAGATGGTGGCTTTCCTGGCGGAGTTGCCCGCCTATGAGATGGATATTTACACGCATAAAAAGATGAAGACGGATGCGGCCATCAGCCTGCAGGCGCTGTTGCTAGCGCGCCCCGCGCTCGCGGGGCTGACCGATTTTGCCGAGGAAACCGTCAAAACCTGCCTGATGGCGCTGGCCGAAAAAGAAGGGCTCAAAACCGGGCAGATGATGTGGCCTGTGCGCGTGGCCATCAGCGGGCTTGCCAGCACGCCCGGCGGCGCCACGGAGCTTGCCTACCTGCTGGGGCAGGCGGAAACGTTGCGCCGCATTGATGTGGGCATCCGCATGCTGCAAGGCAGCAACAAGTAGCCAGCCACGGCCATCCGACAGGAATATACCGCACGTGTATGATAGAGTAAGGAGCTTTGCGCATGTATCAAGATCAAAAGCCCGCCTATGATCCCGAGGGCATCGAGAAAAAATGGCAAACCAAATGGGCGGCGGAGGATACCTTCAAAGCCGAGTTTCCCTCCGCCAAACCCAAGTTTTATGGGTTGGTGGAGTTTCCCTACCCCAGCGGTGCAGGGCTGCATGTGGGGCACCCCCGCAGCTATACGGCGATGGACATCATCGCCCGCAAACGCCGCATGGACGGTTTCAACGTGCTCTACCCCATCGGATATGACGCCTTTGGCCTGCCTGCCGAAAACTATGCCATCAAAAATCATGTGCACCCGGCCATCGTGACGCAGCAAAACATCCAAAATTTCCGCAAACAGCTGCAAAAGTTGGGTTTTTCCTTTGACTATGGCCGTGAGGTGGATACCACCGACCCTCAGTATTACAAATGGACACAGTGGATTTTCCTGCAGTTGCTCAAGCATGGGCTGGCCTACAAAGCAGAGATGCCCATCAACTGGTGCGTGAGCTGCAAGTGCGGCCTGGCCAATGAGGAAGTCGTCAACGGTGTTTGCGAGCGCTGCGGCAGCGAGGTAGTGCGCAAGGTCAAAAGCCAGTGGATGCTGCGCATCACCGACTACGCCCAGAAGCTGCTGGACGGCCTGGATACCGTCGACTTTATTGAGAAAGTCAAGGTGCAGCAGCGCAACTGGATCGGCCGCAGCGAGGGCGCGGAGGTAGATTTTGCGATCGCCGGCACCCAGGACAAGCTTCGCGTGTTCACCACCCGGCCGGATACGCTCTTTGGCGCGACGTACATGGTCGTCAGCCCCGAGCATCCCTTGATTGAAAAGTACAAGGCGCAGATCAGCAACTATGCCGAAGCCATGGCATACCGTGAGGCTGCCGCCCGCAAGAGCGATTTTGAACGCACCGAGCTTAACAAGGACAAAACCGGCGTGGTGCTGCGCGGCCTGCATGCCATTAACCCAGTCAACGGTCAGGCCATTCCCATCTGGGCGAGCGATTATGTGCTCATGAGCTACGGCACCGGCGCCATTATGGCTGTGCCTGCGCATGACACGCGCGACTATGCCTTTGCCCGTGCGTTTGATTTGCCGATCGTCGAGGTCATCGCGGGGGGGGATATCACGCAGGAGGCCTATACGGATGTGACGGACGGCGTGCTGGTGAACAGCGGCTTTTTGGATGGCATGCGTGTGGCCGAGGCCAAGAAGACGATCATCGACTGGCTGGAGCAGCAAAAGCTTGGCGAGCGAAAGATCAATTTTAAGCTGCGCGATTGGGTGTTCAGCCGCCAACGCTACTGGGGCGAGCCGATCCCCGTGGTGCATTGCCCGCACTGCGGCGCAGTGCCTGTGCCGGAAACAGAGCTGCCCATCCTGCTGCCCAATGTGGAAAACTATGAACCGACCGACAACGGCGAGAGCCCGCTGGCTAACATCACCGATTGGGTAAACACCGCCTGCCCCCAGTGCGGCCATGCCGCCAAGCGGGAAACCGACACCATGCCGCAGTGGGCAGGCTCCAGCTGGTATTTCCTTCGCTATACCGACCCGCATAACGATCAGGCGTTTGCCAGCAAGGCGGCGCAGGAATACTGGATGAATGTGGATTGGTACAACGGCGGTATGGAGCACACCACGCTGCACTTGCTCTACAGCCGTTTTTGGCATCTGTTCCTGTACGATATCGGCGCGGTCACCAGTCCTGAGCCCTACCAGAAGCGCACCAGCCATGGCATGATCCTCGGGGAAAATGGCGAAAAAATGAGCAAATCACGCGGCAACGTGATCAACCCGGACGACTGCATTGCCGAGATCGGCGCGGATGCGACCCGACTGTATGAGATGTTCATGGGCGCGTTTGACCAGGCGATTCCGTGGAGCACCAATGGTGCGCGCGGTTGCCGCCGGTTCTTGGATCGCGTGTGGCGCTTGATGGAAAGCATCAAGGACGGCCAAGGCTTCCAGCCTGAGCTGGTGCCCGTGATGCACGAAACCATCAAAAAGGTCGGCGATGATTACGAGGCCATGAAGTTCAATACCGCTATTGCCGCGATGATGTCGTTGGTCAACGAGTTTGGCGCGGCAGGCGGTTGCACGCGGGATGAGCTCAAAACACTGATCCTCCTGCTGGCGCCGGTAGCGCCGCACATCTGCGAGGAAATGTGGGAGCAGATGGGTTTTGGCAGCGGGATTGCCTTTGA
>LVAR01000126.1 GCA_001604115.1 Clostridiales bacterium Firm_12
CCCATGTTGGTGATGGTCGCGCGCTCCGGGATGGACAGCGTGGCCACGCCCTCCCCGGTATATTCCATTACCTTGCCCACCCCGCCCTTGACGGTCAGGCGGCGCAGAATTTCCAAAATCACATCTTTGGCGGCCACGCCCCGGCTCAGCCGCCCCGTGAGCCGCACATTGACCACTGCCGGGCAGGTCAGGTAATACGCGCCGCCGCCCATGGCTACGGCCACATCCAGCCCGCCCGCGCCAATGGCCAGCATGCCCAGCCCGCCCGCCGTGGGGGTATGGCTGTCGCTGCCCAGCAGGGTTTTGCCGGGCACGGCAAAGCGCTCCAGCTGCACCTGATGGCACACGCCATTGCCGGGCTTGCTCAAATAAACCCCGTGTTTTTTGGCAACCGTAGCCAGGTAGGTATGGTCATCCGCGTTTTCAAAGCCGGATTGCAAGGTGTTGTGGTCAATATACGCCAGCGATTTTTCCGTTTTCACGCGGGGCACGCCCATGGCCTCAAATTGCAGGTAGGCCATGGTGCCGGTGGAATCCTGCGTGAGGGTGTGGTCGATGCGGATGCCGATCTCCGTGCCGCGTGTCAGGCTGCCTGCAACCAGGTGACTGGCGAGAATCTGGTAGGTGATGTTCATGGGCGACCTCCTATGATGCCGTCGTTGGGGGCGCGGGTGCGCCGCAAGGCGCGGCAACACACGGCGCGCGGCCGGCATCGCTTGCGCCCTTGCAAGCATAGGCGGCGGAGCCAAAAGCCCACCGCCGTCCTGCGCTTATTGTATACAATCACGGCTGGCAGTGTCAACCAAAGGTACGGGAAAAAAACATGGGCGGCATCGTGCGGGGGGCAGGAAACACAGGGTCGCCAGCGCACCTGCGGGGGATTTTCTTGCTAAGTCGAATCGTCCAGTCCGCGCCGCCTGCTGCGCCCGGGCTGCACAGTCGCTGCCACGCGCGCCCTGGATGGCCTTTATCCCACGCCCGGGCTGCTATGGCTGCCCGCGCTTGCGCTGCCGGGCATGAAAAGCGCACGCGTCCGGCCGCATAGCCGGACGCGTGCGCGGGTATCTGGGTTATGGCTGCCCGTGCCCCCGCCTGCTGCGCGCCCTTGGGCGGCACGGCAACCGGGGGGGTGTGGCTCACCGGATGTTGCGCGGGTCCACCGCATCGCGCAGCGCATCCCCAATAAAGTTGATGCACAGCACCAGCAGCACGATCACCACACCCGGCGGCGCCCACAGCCAGGGCTTGCTGGTCAGGATGGTGAGCGACTGCGCCCCATTGAGCATGTTGCCCAAGCTGGCCGTGGGGGGCTGCACGCCCATGCCCAGAAAGCTCAGCGCCGCTTCATCCAGGATAGAGATGGCCACCACCGATGTGGCGTAGACCAAAATCGGCGCGATGGTGTTGGGCAGGATCTCGGAAAACAGCGTGTGACGCGTGGGCATGCCGGCCACGATATCTGCCTTGACAAAGGCGGTTTCCCGCAGGCTGAGCACATTGCCGCGCACCAGCCGCGCCACGCCCGGCCAATCCACAAACCCCAAAATCAGGATGATGTTCCACAGCCCCGGCTTGAAGATTGCCGCCGCCACCAACACCAGTAAAATATACGGAAAACTCATGACCATGTCCGTAAAGCGCATGAGGATCATATCCACCCAACCGCCAAAATAGCCGGACACCAGCCCCAGCACCACGCCCACCACCGTGGCGATGCCCGTGGCCGCAAACCCCACCAGCAGCGAAACGCGCGTGGCGTAGAGCAGGCGCGTGAGCACATCCCGCCCAACCTGATCTGTGCCCAGCAGGTTTTGCAGCGAAGGCGGCGCCGCAAATTTGCCCACCAGCTTGTTGGGGTCATACGGAGTCAAAAACGGCGCAAACAACGCCAGGGACACCAGCACCACCAAAAAGCACAGGCTTACCATGCCCAGCTTGTGCCGCCGGAAACGCCGCGCCACGGTGCTGATGTACCCGCGGCTCATCGCTTCATGCGCCGCGCTCTGTTTCTGTGCCATGCCGCCGCCCCCTTATTTGAGCTGGATGGTGGGATCCACCACCGCGTAGAGGATATCCGTGAGCAGGTTACCAGCCACCACAAGCACCGCCGAAAGCAGGCTAACCCCCATGATGACGGGATAATCCCGGTTCATGATGGCGGTCATGGTCAGCTGCCCAAGCCCGGGCCAGCTGAACACCTGCTCCACGATCACTGCGCCGCCGATGAGCATGGGCAGCTCCATGCCGATGACGGTGATGATGGGCAGCAGCGCGTTGCGCATCGCGTGTTTGTTGATGGTCAAAAACCGCCCGATGCCCTTGGCCTTGGCCGTGCGCAGGTAATCCTGCCGCAAAATTTCCAGCATACTGGAGCGGATGTAGCGGATGTTGGACCCCGCCAGCGAGGCCGTGAGCACCACAGTAGGCATGAGCATGTGCCGGGCGATGTCCCACACATCCCCGCCGCCCCCGCCCAGCGTGAGCATCCCGCCCGAGGGCAGCCACCCCAGCCGCACGGTGAACACATACACCATGATCAGCGCCAGAAAAAAGCTGGGGATGCTGGTGCCCAGAAATGAAAACGTGACCGCCGCATAGTCCCCTTTGGAATACTGGTGCGTGGCGCTGTACACCCCCGCCGGGATGGCCACGATAAACCCCAGCACCATGGAGGTGCCCACCAGCAGGAGCGTGGGCCCCAGATTGCCGCGGATCATATCCAGCACCGGCTGGTAGGTTTTGATGGAGTAGCCCCAGTTGCCGGAAAGCATCTGCCCAAGCCATGTGAAATACTGGATGTACCACGGCTGCGTGAGGCCCAGCTGAACGGCGCGTGCCTCCAGTGCCGCCTGGGAAACGCGCGGCCCCGTCATCATGGACAGGGGGCTGCCCGCCATGCTCATGATCAGATAATCCAGCATGGTGATGCCAATGAGCACCGGAATGGCGATCAGAATGCGTTTGATGATGTAGCGCATCATACGGGCACGTTCCCCCTTTTGGCGAGCAACGCCTCAGTATGGTGGCAGGCGGTCAGGTGATCCGCCGGCAAAGCCGCGCAGGGCAGCAGCTTGGGCTCCTCCCGCTTGCACACCTCCGTTGCGTACGGGCACCGCGGATGAAAGCGGCACCCCTTGGGCGGGTCGATGCTGGAGGGAATCTCCCCGGCAAGCACGATGCGCTCCCGCCTGCGCAGGGCAGGGTCGGGCACGGGCGCGGCATCGCACAGCGCCTTGGTATACGGGTGCGCAGGGGTTTCAAACAGCGCCTTGGCAGGCGCCACCTCCACGATCTTGCCCAGATACATGACCGCGATGCGGTCGCTGACATAGTTCACCGCAGCCAGTCCATGGCCGATGAACAGGTACGTGAGCCCCAGCTCCTTTTGCAGATCTTTGATCAGGTTGAGGATCTGCGCCTGGATGGACACATCCAGTGCGGAAACCGGCTCATCGCAGACGATCAGCTCCGGCTTGAGGGACAGCGCCCTGGCCAGCCCGATGCGCTGCCGCTGCCCGCCGGAAAACTCGTGCGGGTAGCGCTCAAACGCGGCAGCAGGCAGCCCCACCTGTTCCAGCAGCCTGCACGCCTCCCGCCACGCCGTTTTGGGGGTGGCCAGGCCGTGGTACAGCATCGGCGCGGTGAGGATATCCCCCACACGCTTGCGGGGGTTGAGGGAGGAAAACGTATCCTGAAACACCATTTGCAGGCGTACGCCATCGCGGCCGCGCCCGCGGCGCAGCTGGGTTTGGAGCGGTTGCCCTTCCAGCAGCACATCGCCGGCAGTGGGCGGCTCCAGCCCCACCAGCATGCGCCCCACGGTGGATTTTCCGCAGCCGCTTTCCCCCACCAGGCCGAGCGTCTCGCCCCGGTGCAGCACAAAATCAACCCCATCCACGGCCTTGACCACCCCCACCGTATGGGGGATGATGCCTTGCCGGATCGGGTACTCCTTGACCAGCCCACGCGCTTGCAGCAGGACGCTTCCCGGTTCATGCTTCATGGGCGGGCTCCTCCCTTTGGATCGTCTTGCGGTGCGGGGGCAACGGGATCGGGCGCGGCAACCTCGGGGGGCGCGCCCTCGGCGGCGCGCCAGCACCGCACGCGGCTGCCCAGC
>LVAR01000127.1 GCA_001604115.1 Clostridiales bacterium Firm_12
GGGGCAGGGAGCCGATGCCCCTGTCCCGCCCCGGTTGTGTTGGTGGCGCAGCGCCCCAGTGGGGCGCGTGCGGGTCAGCGGCCCGCGTTGTGAGCGGCGCGGCGCTTCCTGCGCAGCGCGATCACGCCTGCGCCAAAGGCCAGCAGCAGCGGCAGCGCGATGGCAAGCCCCCACAGCAGGTAGTCCGAATCATCGCCCGTCTTGGGCACCAGGCCGAGAGGCACCTCATCCTCGTCGATGTAGACGTACTGCCCATCCACATAGCGCACGGCGGTCGGGATGCGCGTGGTGGTGACCGCCGGGGTGGGCGTGAGGGTCGGGATGGGTGTGGGCGTTGGGGATTCTTCGTTGGTGGGGTAGGTATTGACCATGGTGAAGCCGTTGTTTGTGTAGGTGGCGGTGTATCCGGCGGGCACCTGCTCGCGTGCGCGGTAGGTATACTCCTGCCCGGCGCTGTTGCGGCGCGGCAGGTCGTACAGGCTCAGGTACCAGGTGTTGCCCGCCCGCGCCGGGATGGTCAGGGTGACCACATTTTCCTCCGCGGTGCTGCCGGCGGCCTGGCGGGTGATGAACACCGTGAGCCCGGCGGCGGGGCGCGTGTTGCCTGCGTTGCTGTTGTCCACCCAGGTCTTGCGCAGGTTCAGGTCGATGGTATCATCCTCGGGCGGGTTGTCCGGGGTGTTTTGCATGGTAACGGTCACGCCGCCGCCGATCATGCCCTGCCCGTCCAGCGTGAAGGTGACCGGCGTGGTGTTGAGCACATAGCCCGTGGGCGCGGCCAGCTCCGTGAGGCGGTAGGTCACGCCGCGCTGCAGGATGGGGTTGCCGCTTGCATCGCTGTTGACGAACTCATAAGGCGCGTTGGTGCTCACCCAGGGGGCGATCACGGTGTTGCCCTGCGGATCCAGCACGGTCAGGGTGGCGCCTGCCACGGCAGCGCCGCTCTGGCTGTTCACCTTAGCAAAGCGGTAGATGCGCGGGTTCTTCAGATGCACGCTGACCACGGTGTCATCCGTGGGGGCGGCAAACTGGATGCTTGCGCCGCTGATCTGGTAGCCGCTTGGCGCGGAGGTTTCCACCAGGCGGTACAGCGTGCCGGCGGTCAGGATGCCTGTGCTTACGACCGGTGTGCTCTGGGATGTGAAGGTGAGCACCGGCTGCGCGGTTTGCGCGTTGGCCTGCCACGCCGCATCTTCATACACGCTGAAGCCCGCGCCCGCCACATAGGCCTGGGTCAGGTTGTCCAGCTTGGCAAAGCGCACTGTGACCGGCCGATCCGTCATGCTCAGGCGGTTGGTGCCCGTCACGCTCAGGGTGCCGTTGGGCGCCACGGTAAAGGTGATGTTGGCTGCGCGCACATACCCGGCGGGCGCGGCGGTTTCGATCAGGGTATACTGCGCGCCGACGGTCAGCTTGGCGGTCAGGCGGTGCGGGTTGGGCGTGCCGCCCGCATCCGCGCCGTCGCTGCCGCTGATCCAGCTTTCCACCACATCGGCGGGGGTGTAGCCCACACCGTTGCCACGCACCAGCGTGAGGCTTGCGCCCGGGAGGGGCGCGCCGGTATCCCCGGCCAGTTTTTGCAGGTAGATGTCCGTGGGGGTGTTAGTCAGGGTGTAGGTATCGCTCAGCCCATCCGCCGAGGTCACGGGTGCGGAGAATACCCCCGCCAGGTAGCCTGCCACCGGCGCTTCGGCCAGGGTGTAGGCGTAGTGCGTGCCATCCTGCGCGGTAGTGGGCAGGCCGCTGAAGCTGGCCGTGAAACCGGGCGCAGTCAGGGTGGCGGTGCGGTAGGGGGTGGTCGGGTCATCGCTGCGGTACAGCTGCACCGTTACGGCGGGGTGGGTGGTCAGGCTGTCGTTCCAGACCTTGTTCACGGTCACGCTGCGGGTGCCGATGGGTTCATCCACCACGATCCAGCGGTCGCTGCCATCCTGCGCCACGGTAAAGGTGAGCGTGCCCGCCGTGCGGTAGCCTGCGGGGGTGCCCGCCAGCGTTTCGCTCAGCAGATAGGTTTCGCCGGCTTCCAGCTGGCCCTGATCCAGCACCCAATCCAGGGCGCCGTCAAAGGTATGGGTACCCAGCACCGCGCCATCGGACCGGCGGGTCAGGGTCAGGGTCGCGCCCGGCACACGGTTGCCCGTGGGCGTGCCGTTTGCATCCAGATCATCGCTGTCCAGCTTGAGCACGGTCACGGTGGTAGGTTGGTCGGCCACGGTCACGCTCACCAGCGCATCCTCGGCCAGCAGTTCATCCGTCAGGGTGAAGGGTACGGGCGCGGCCAACTGGTAGTGCACGGGCGCGCCGCTTGCATCGCTGCCTACGGGGGCGAGGGTTTCCACCAGCCAGTAGCGGCCGGCAGGCAGGCCGCTCACCGTCACGGGCGCGCTGCCCGATACAATGGCTTCAAACCCGGTCACGGCGGTGGCGGCGGGCGCTCCGGCCACATCGGCCACCACCTTGAACACCGCGCCGGCCAGGGGTGCGCCGCTCACGGCATCCACCTTGGCAACCCGCAAGCGGATGGGCGCGTCCGTCATGATCACAGTGTTATCGGCAAGGCCGGCAAAGCTGCCGTCCGGCTGGCGAACCTGCACAGAGCCGTCCGGCTGGATGCGAAACACGATGCTCCCGGCGATGGTGTAGCCATCCGGCGCGCCGATTTCCGTAAAGGTATATTCCGTAAGGCCATCGGCCAGCAGTTTGCCGCGCACCGTGTGGGGCGCATTGCCGGTGATCCACTGATCGTCCAGCACAGGCTGGCCGTTCTCACTGTGGGTGATGGTCAGGGTCGCGCCGGGCAGCTCCGCGGTGCCTGCGCCCGTTGCGCGTTTGCTGAAGATGACTTCCGTGGGCTGGTTCACGATGCTCACCAGCGTCACGGTGGAGGGGGTGGCGATGTCGTCCGCCTCGCCCACCACAAAGCCCAGCTCGTTGATGCGGAAGCGCACGCCCTGCGTGGCCGGCACATAGCCGTCCGGCGCGCTGGTTTCAAGCAGGGTATAGAGTTGCCCCACCGCCAGACCGGTCACGGTATGGTCGGCGGTCGCGCTGCTGGTAAAGGCGGCCACCACATCGGCCGCGGGATCGTAGCCCACGCCGTTGCCGCGCACCAGCGCCATGCCCGCGCCCGCAAGGCGTGTGCCGCCGGCATCCACCTTGTTCAGGCGCACGCTGGTGGGCACGTCCACAGACAGCGCCACGGTGCTGCCGCCCGGCGCGATGGTGAAGGGTGTGTACAGGTCTATGTTGCGCAGGTAGCCATCCGGTGCTACGGCTTCATAGAGGAAGTAGGTCGTGTTCTCGGCCAGACCATACACCGCCACAGGGCTCCCGGCGATGCTCTGCACCGTGGCCAGCACGCGGCTGGTATCCGGCACGGTTTGCCCGCCGACGCTCTGGCCGGGGTAGATGATCAGCGTTGCGCCGCTGATGTATTCGCCGGTGGTCGCGTCCTGCTTTCCGACGTAGAATACGGTGCGTTTGTCCACCATGGTAAAGGTATAGGCGCCGTCGCTGCCCAACTGGAAGGGTGCGCTCACCTCAGCGGTATGGTAGCCTGTGGGTGTGGTGAGCTCGGCAATCATGTACCACGCGTTCAGGCTCAGTTGCCCGGTCACGGTGGCGGTGCCGTCCGTGCCGGTGGTCACGGTGGTCACCAGCGTGCCGGGGGCGCTCGCGTCCGCGCCGCTGGCGGTGTAGATGCCCAGCACCGCGCCTGCCACGGGCTGCGGCGGGGTCTGGTCATCCACCTTGCGCAGGAGCAGCTCGGTGGGCGCGTCTTTCATGGTCACAGTCTGGGTGGCGGCATCCACCGTGCCGGAGCCGTTGGCGGCGGCGGTGCCATCCGCGTTGGTGGGGGTGATGGAGCCATCCGCCGCGATGGTAAAGGTGATGCTCTCGGCCATGCGGTAGCCCGCCGGCGCGGTGATTTCCGTCAGGCGGTAGGTGTGCCCGGCGATCAGTTCGCCCTGGATGCGGTGCGGTGTGCTGCCGCTGATCCATTGCCAAACGGTTTGCGGCTGCCCGGTCACGGGGGTCAGATCCTCCAGGGTGAGCGCCGCGCCGGGGAGCTCCGCCCCGCCGGTGATGTCCGTCTTGCTAAAGTCCACACGGGTTTGTGCGTCCGTCATGATCACGGTGTGGGCGTTTACGGTCTGCCATGCGCTGTCGGGCTCGCCCGCGCGCCTGGCCTGCACGCTGCCGTCCGGCCGGATGATGAACTGGATGCTCTCGGCCACGGTATAGCCGTAGGGCGCTGTGGTTTCGGTAAAGGTATAGACTACGCCGGCGGTCAGCCCGGTCAGGGTGCGGGGTGCATCCGTCCGGGTGCCCGCATCGTCAAAGCCGCTGATCCACTGGGCATCGGTCACGGTGCTGCCTGCCTCGGCGTGGGTCACGGTCACCGCCGCGCCGGGGAGCTCTGCGCCGCCGCCGACCGCGCGCTTGCTCAGCGTGACGGTGGTAGGCGCATCCTTAAGGATCACGGTGTTGGCGGTCACGGCCTGCCAAGCGCTGTCCGGTTCGCCTGCGCGCTTGGCCAGCACGCTGCCATCCGCCTGGATGATGAACTGGAGACTCTCGGCCACCAGGTAGCCGTTGGGCGCGGTGGTTTCCGTCAGGGTGTAGACGGTGCCCACCAGCAGCCGCTCGATGGTTCTGGGGGCGTTGCCGCTGATGAAGTCCGCATCGGTCACAGTGCCGGATGCGCCCTCATGCGTGAGGGTCAGGCGCGCGCCGGGCAGTTCCGCGCTGCCGCCAACAGCTTGCTTGCTGATGGTCACGGTGGTGGCGGCATCCACCATATAGATCACGCCATCCTCCACACCGCCGAAGGTGGTGCCGGTCACGGTGGGGGTCAGGTTGCTGTCCAGCGTGAAGGTGAAGGCGCTGGTCACCAGATAGCCGTCCGGTGCGGCGGTTTCCTTGAGGGTGTAGGTTTCGCCGGGCAGCAGCTTGCCGCGGACCACGTATGGCTCCGTGGTGGAGACCCACGTGGCGATCGTGTTGCCGGTGCTGTCCAGCAGCTGCATGTGCGCGCCGGGCAGCTCATCCCCCGCGATATCACGCTTGCTGAGGGACACCTCGCCCGCCGTGTTGGTAAGCGTGTAGGCAAAGTGGTCGGAGGGGTCGGTGTCGGCGCTGGTCAGGCGCAGGGTGTAGCCGGGCACCGCATCCTCGGTCACGAAGTAGCGGTAGGCCGTGCCCTCTCCATCCGCGCGCACCAGTCCGGTAAAGGTGTATGTCCAGTTGTCCGGGGCGGTCAGGGTGCGCTGCGCGATTTCCGTTGCGGGCGCGCCGCCGGGCAGCTCCTGCCACAGGCGCACCGTCACGCCGGCCGGCAGTTCGGCGGCGGTCAGCGGGTTGCCTGCGGCGTTTTGGTCAAAGGCTTTGGTTACCTTGACGGACACGAGACCCGTGGGCGCATCCACCATCACATAGGTCGCATCGCCGCCATGCAGGGGCAGGGTAAAGTTCATATCCGCCGCATACTGGTAGCCTGCGGGCACCGTGGCGGGATCCTCATGCAGGGTGTAGGCGCCGCCGGGCACCAGCCCATCCAGCAGGGTGAGCACCTTGGGCGAGCCATCCGTGACCCAGGACCACACATGGCTGGGCTCGGTCACGCCGCCAAGGCTGTAGGGGCCGGTCAGGGTCAGGCTCACACCGGTGACGGGGTTGCCCGTCGGGCTGCCGCCGCTCAAGGCATCGCTGTCCAGCTTGTACAGGCGCAGGGTGAGGGGTTTGTTGGTCAGGGTCAGGGTCACGGGATCGGCGCTTGCGCCTGCCGTAAAGGCAAGGGGCGCGGCCAGCGCATAGCCCGCAGGAGCGGATTCTTCCACCAGCCAGTAGGCTGTGCCCTGTGTGAGCAAGCCGGCATAGGTATGCACGGACTCATCCGCCGGGGTCAGGGCATCATCCGTCAGGGTGGTAAAGCGTGTGCCGGGCACCAGCGCACCGGGCGCACCCGCCACATCGGTGTAGACGGCCAGCACCGCGCCGGGCAGCGTATCGCCGTTTTCATCCACTTTGGTCACGGAAACGAGGGTGGGGGCATCGGTCACGGTCAGGGTGGCCTGCCCGCCTGCCGCACTCACCGACAAATCGGCGCGCGTGCCATAGTTAAGGCTGGTTGCGCCCGTTGCCTGATCATACAGGAAGCGGAAGGTCAGCGGCGCCATGGGCACATAGCCCGCGGGCACGGTGGTTTCCACCAGGCGGTAGTACTGGCCGTGCAACAAACGGTCAAAGGTCAGGCCTTCCGCGCCGATCTGTGCCAGCGTATCGCCCGCCGCGTTGGATTGGTACAGGCTGAAGCCGACCCCTGCGGTGATGGGCGCATCCCCCATGCCGCGTTTTTGCAGGGTCAGGGAGGTACGCGCATCCGTCATGGTCACCTGCGTGCCGCTGACCTCGCCCTGCGTGCCCACCAGGGTCACGCTGCCGTCCGGCGCGATGGTAAAGCGCACGCTCTCGGCATGCACGTAGCCGTCGGGGGCGGTTACCTCGGTCAGGGTGTAGGTGTGCCCGGCTTTGAGCAAAGCCCGATCCACGGTGTGGGGCTGCACGGCGCCGCTGCCATCCACGGCGGTGGTCCAGGTTTCCACCACGCGGCCGGCATCGGTATCATCCGTGAGGGTCAGGGTCGCGCCGGGGATCTCCGCCCCGCCGACCAAATCCACTTTGCTGATGGTCAGGCTGAGCGGTGCATCCGTCACGGTGAGGGATGTTGCGCCGCCCTGCGTAAAGGTAAAGGCGATCCAGTCCGGGTTGAGGCGATAGCCGTCCGGCGCGGCGGTTTCATGCAGGTAGTATTGGCCGCCCATGACCAGGTAGGCCGCCGCGTCGGTCTGTCCGGCTGCGGCTTGCAGGGTGATCCAGCCTTCCGCATTGCCCGGGGCGGCGGCGATGGAAACGCCCTCCCACAGTTTTTGCGTCTTGCTCTGGTTCCAGATGGCAAGCGTCGCGCCCGCAAGCGGCTGCCCAGCCGGATCCGCTTTGCGCAGGCGCAGGCTGGCGCGCGTGTTGGGCACGGTCACGCTCACGGTGGGGGTGCTTTGCTGGCTGTCCCGGTAGGTGAATACAGTATCGGGCGCCAGGTCGTACCCCGCGGGGGCGGCCACCTCACGCAGCACGTACTGCATGCCGTTGGTCAGGCCGTACAGGGTGTAAGCGCCGCTTGCATCGGTCTGGATGGTTTGCGTGGCAAACACGCGCGCGCCGAGGTGATCCGGGGCGGTCGCGCTGTATTCATACAGTTGGAACACCGCGCCGGGCAGCTTTGCGCCGGTTTGGCTGTCCGTCTTGTACAGGAGCAGGGTGTTGATCTCGTCCCGCAGGGTCAGGGTGGTGCCGGCCAGCTCGCCGTTGGCGCTCACACCGGTGATGCTGCCATCCGCCGCGATGGTAAAGGTGATGGCGTTGCTCAGCAGGTACCCGGCGGGCGCAGCCTGCTCGCTCAGGCGGTAGCTGTGCCCGGCGATGAGCGGGTAACTCTGCCCCTGGGGGAAGGTATAGTACAGGCCGTCGATCAGTGTGCCGCCGCCCGCCGCACTCACGGTGCTGGCCAGGGTTTTGGCCGTGCTGCCGCCCACCCAGGCCGCCACTTCGCGGTTCAGGGTGGTGTCCGTCAGGGTGAGGGATGCGCCGGGCAATTCCTCGCCGCCGCCCAGCGCTTTTTTGCTGATAGTCAGGGTGAGCTGCCTATCCAGCATGGTGACGCCGCCGCTTTGCACGGTGCCGTTGCCGGGCATGGTGCCCACAGCCTCCAGCGTGCCGTCCGCCTTGACGCGGAAGGTGATGCTCTCCGTGACGGCATAGCCTGCGGGCGCGGTGGTCTCGGCAAAGGTGTAGGTATGGCCGGGCACCAGTTTGCCCGTCACGGTGTGCGGCGCGGTGCCGCTGACCCACGTTTCCACCAGCTGCGGGGCGGTATCGGTCACGTCGGTCAGGGTGAGGGTCGCGCCGGGCAGCTCATCGCTGCCGGTGATGGCTTTTTTGCTGAAATCCGCTACGGTGGGCGCATTGGTGATGCTGCCCAGCAGCGCATCCGCGGTGGTGGTGTAGGCCATGGCGGAGGTGACCAGATACCCGGGCACCGCCCGCTCGGTGATCACATAGGTGAGCGGGTTGCCCTGCTGGTCGGTCATGGGGTATTGGCCGCCCACGCAGATTGCCGCCGTGCCCGGGAAGGCGATGCGGCCATCAGCGTCGTTTGCGGGCAGCACAACGGTTTCCAGCACCGTGCTGCTGCCGGCAAGCGTCAGGTCAAACGTCACATCCTGCGGGATGCTGCCGCTGGCCCAGGTCTTTTGCACCAGGATGGTCTTGTAGGGGATGGGATCGTCATGCAGCACATAGATGGTGCCGTTTGCATCCACCCCGACCACGATGGCCAGCGGCGCGGCGGTCTTGTAGCCCGCCGGGGTCACGGTTTCCTTGAGGTAATAGGTTTGCCCCTTGACAAGCTTGGTGTAATCCAGATCATACACCGTGCCATCCGCCGTGCTGGGGGTGATGGTGGCCAGCAGCGTGGTGCCGTCCGCCGCGTACAGCCCCAGTGCCGCGCCGGTCACAAAATGCCCGGCATAGGTGCCGGTGAGCTCTGCCTGCGTCACGGTGCGCAGGGGCACATCCAGCTTGACCACCTTCAGGTCGATGGGCTCGTTTTGGATGGTGATGCGGTTATCCGCCTGCGCGGCGGCAAAGCCGTCGGTGCTCACATACACCTTGCCGTCGCTCCCGCTGATGCGGAAGGTGAGCGGATCGGCGGTGAGGTACCCGGCGGGCGTCACGGTTTCGGTGATGCGGTAGAGCGTATCGGGCTTCAGGCCATACTGCACCCAATCGCTGAGCACGGCGCTGCCTGTCAGGGTATAGCTTTCGGTGGGCTCGGTTACGTTTTGGATGGTGAAGCCAGCCCCGGTGAGCGCGCTGCCGCCGATGGCGCTGGTCTTGCGCACACGCACGATGGTTTGCGTGTTGGTGATGCGGTATTGCGTGGCGCTCACGCTCTGCCCGGCGCTCAGGAAGCCGCCCGCGTTGGTGGCGGCGCTTTCCCGCGCGCTGTAGGCGATGGGCTGCCCGCCCTCGGTGTACTGCGCAAGCCCGGCAAAGGTGGCCACCCAGGGCGCGCTTTCGTACGCTGCGGTGGCCGCGTCGGCGGTGCCGTCCAGTGTGACGCTGGCGCCGGCCACCTGTGTGGGCGCGTCCCCGGCGATGCTCTGCCACAGCGTGACCGTGACCGTTGCCCCGCTGGGCGCGGCCATGGGGCTGCTGTCGGCGGCCAGCCAAAGCTTGGTCACACGGTAGTCCATGCGGCCTTTGGTGTTGGTCACGCCCACATGCTGGCTGCCGGGGGTGGCGGTGTCCGTCACGCCCACGGAGGAGGTGTAGCCCGCCAGCGTTTGCTCCGCAACGGAGTAGGTGTAGGCACGGTAGGCGCCGCCCGCATCCACATAGCCGGCGGGCAGGTCGCTAAAGGTGCCGCTGTACTTGGGGCTGCTCGCGCCCGTCAGGGTGAGGGTCTTGCCCGGCACGCTGGCAAAGGCGGTTTCGCCCTCGGCCTTGCGCAGCAGCTGCACCGTCACGCTCTGGCTGGTGGCGGCGGTCACATCCGTGCCGTTATCCAGCCAGGTCTTTTGGACGGTCAGGCTGGTTTTGGAAAGTTGGTTGCGCACGTTGGCGGTAAGCGCGGTGGTGCCGCTCACAGCGGGGTAGGCGGCGGTAAAGCCCGCCACGGCGCTTTCCTGCACGGTGTATTGGTAGGCGTTGCCGCTGCCGTCATACTGGGGCAGGCCGGTAAAGGCGTAGGTATAATCCGCCGCGTCCACAGCGAAGGTCTTGCTGCGGCTGGGGCTCATGGGGTTGCCGTTTTGCAGCAGGGTCACGGTGAGCGCCGGACGGTGCAGTGCGGCGGCGTAGGTGTTGCCCAGCTCGTCCAGCCAGGTTTTTTCGCCGGAAAGGCTCACCGTCTTTTGGGTGTTCACGATGCCCGCGGCAATCACGCCCGGCGTGGCCGTATCGTAGGTGATGGCGGGCTCAAACCCTGCGGCTGCGCCGCCCAGGATGGCTTCGGCCACGGTGTAGGCATAATCCACGCCGGTGGCCGGATCACTCTTGGGCAGGTTGGCCCAGGTAAAGGTGTAATCACTGCGCTCAGGCGCGCCCGCGGTGATGGTCTTGCTGTCGATCACGGTGCCGCCGCGCAGCAGGTCGATGCGGATGGCGGGCGCGGTGGTCACGCCCTGCGCCAGCGCCCAGGTCTTGCGCACGGAAACGGACACGGTGTCCAGCGTGTTGGTCACGGCAAAGCCCGCCGCCGCGCTGCCTGTGACCGCGCCGCCGGTGTAGCCATTGGCGGGGCCTTCCACCACGGTGTAGGTGTAGGGCAGGTAGGCGCCGGAGGCGTTAAAGTAGCCTTGCGGCAGGTTGGTAAAGGTGTGCTCATAGCTGCTTGCGCCGCTTTGGAAGGTGTGGCTGGCGGCGGCATTGGCAGGGGTGGTCTTGTCCACGCCGTTGAGCAGGTACACCGTCACGGCCGGGCGGGTCAGCGCGCCGGCATAGCCGTTATTGTTCCAGTTTTTGGTGATCTTCACACTGGTGGTGAGCAGGCGGTTTTGCACGTTGGCGCCGCTCACGGTGGCCGTAAAGCCGGCCACGGTCGGCTCCTGCACGGCGTAGGTATAGGCGTCCCCATTAGGTGCGTAACGCGGCAGGTTTTGGAAGGTGTAGCTGTAATCCGCGCTGGCGCCGCTGGCGGTGGCGGCAAAATCCCGGTAGGCGTAGATGCTGCCATTGCGCAGCAGGTTGATGCGGATGGCCGGGCGGTAGCCGGTGTAGGCGGTGCTCCCGTCCGCGCCGATCCAGCTCTTTCTGCCGGAAAGGGAGGTCACGTCCAGCGTGTTGGTAAAGGCGAAGCCCGTATCCTTGCTGCCGGTGCGGGCAACGGTGTAGGCGCGGCTCACATCCTCCGTCACGGAATAGGGGATGGCCGTGCCGCCCGCATCATACTTGGGCAGATTGGCAAAGGCCGTGTTGTAGGCGCTGGCGGCGGAGCCCGCGGGCACCACGATGGTGGCGATGGGCGTATCCCCGCTGCCGGGGCTTTGCACAGCGTAGAGCTTGTAGGTCACCTGCGGGCGCTGCGGCGTCTCGCTGCTGCCGCTCAGATCCCAGGTCTTGGTCACCGGGATGGAAATGCGCTGGTAGGTGTTGGTCAGGGTGGCGGTCTTGCCGCCGGCGTAGGTGCCGTAGGCGGTATCGGTGAGCGCATAGCCCGCCACGCTCTGCTCCGTAACGGTGTAGCTGATCAGCGCGCCTGCCTGGGTGTATTTGGGCAGCGCCTTGCTTTCCCAGGTTAAGGTGGTGGCGTTGGCCGGGAAGGTGTAGCTGTCCACCACGGTGGCGCCACTGAGCACCTGCACGGTCACGGCGGGGGTGGAGGCGGGGGTCTCGTAGGTGCCGTTGCCATCCGCATCGTCCTGCCATACCTTGGTCACGCGCACCTTGGTGGTATCAAAGGTGTTGGTCACGCCCAGGCCGCTCTCGGTCTTGGTGTATCCGGTGGGCGTGGTGGGCTCGGTGATGTAGTAGGTGTAGAGGTTAAAGGTATAGGTGCTGCCGCTCTTGGTATAATAGCCTTTGGGCAGCCCCGTGACGGACGTGCTCCAGCTTGCGGCGGCGGTCACGTTCACCGTTTGGCTGAAGGTGTTGTCCGTGGTGCCATCCGCCAGCTTGCGCTTCAGGGTGAGGGCAAGGCTGTTGGGGCGGTAGGCGGTGTAGCCCGCATCCCCGGCCCAGGTCTTGGTCACGCTCACGCTCACGGTTTCCGGCGTGTTGGTCACGCTCAGGCCGCTCTCGCTCTTGGTGTAACCCGTGGGGGTGACGGTCTCGGTCACGCCGTAGGTGTAGGCGGTGTAGGTGGTCGCGGTGGTGTATTCGCCCGCGGGCAGCCCGGTAAACGTGTAGCTCCAGGCCGGGGTTTCCGTGCCGTCCAGCGTGACGGTCTTGCCCGCAACGGGCGTGCCGCCCCGCGTGAGCTGCAGGGTGACCGGGGGATGGATGGCGGCGCCATCATTCCACACCTTTTGGACAGTGATGCTGGTGGCCGTGCGCTTGTTGGTGATGGTGGCGGCGGTACGCTCGGCGTTATAGGTAACGCCCACCAGCGTAAAGCCTTGCGGGGTGACGGTTTCTTCCACGGAGTAGGTGTAGGGGGTGGTGCCGGAGGAATACTTGGGCAGGTCGGCAAAGGTGTAGGTGTAGCCGTTGGCGCTGTTGAGCGTCACAGGCGCGCCGTAGGCGGTGCTGCCCTGACGGAGCTGCACGGTCACGGCAGGCTTGGTGCCGGTGTAGGCGGTGGTGCCGTCGGTGTCCTTCCAGCTCTTGGTCACGCTCAGCGAGGTGGTCGGCTGTTTTTGGTTGGTCACCCGGATCACGCCGCCCGTGATGCCGGCATTGTTCTGGTAGCTGATGGTAAAGGCGCCTGCGGTGCCGCTGGTGGTGGTGGTGGTAGCCGCAGCGCCGTTGACGGACACTTCCTTGACAAAATAGGTGTAGGCGTTTTTATCCAGCCCGGACCAGGTGTTTTTGAAGCCGTTGGCGCTGTTGAGCGTTACGGCGGCGCCGTAGGCGGCTTCGTGTCCGTTGTTGTTTTTGCGGCTGTACAGCTGCACCACGGCCTCATAGCCTGCGGGCACGGGGCTCATGGCGGTGCCGTCGCTGTTTTGCCAGATTTTTTGCACGGTCACGTTGTCGGTCAGCTTGCCGATGTAATCATCGCGGTGACTTTCGGCCTTGACGTAGATGGTATCGGCCACCACGGTGCCGTTGAGGTTCTGGTTCAGGTTCACGGTTGCGCCCGGCGCCAGCACGGATGCGTTGGCCAGCTTCATATCAATGGTCTTGCCGGAGGCGTTGATGAAGTTCACCAGCACGCGGCAGGAGGTGAAGGTGGCGGTCTCGTTGGTGGAAACCTGCGTGCCATCCACATACACGTACAGGTGCGGCATGGTCACGCTGGTCGCGCCGCTCATGTCCACATTGAGGATGATGCTCCCGTTGCCGCTGGAGGAAAGCCCCATCAGCTTGAGCGGCTGGCTGGAGATGCTGGTCATCTCCGCAGCGGTCGTGTTATACACCCCCAGCCCACCCGGCGTGACCATGGTGAGCATGCGGTTGTTCATATCATCCCAGTTTTTGGTCAGGTTACCGTTGCCATAGCTGGCCAGGAGCGATTGGATGCCCCCCACCTCGCTGGCCACGGCGGCAAAATCCACATAGCCAAGGGTGGCGGTGTTGGCGTCCTGCAGCAGGTTGTTGGGCTTGCCGATCTTTGTATCGTTGATGGTAAAGGACGAGCCTCCGTCGGTCAGCCCAACGGTGTTCACGGAGCCGATGACCAGCGTGTGCGCGGAGCTGGAGGCGCTGGTGCTGTTCACCTGCGCATAGTTTTGGATGTAGCTCACTTCGCTGGGGATGTTGTTTGTGCCGAAGTTGGAGCTTGCGTACACCTTGCGCGCCAGCACGTTGCCGTTGGTGTGGGTGTTCAGGTAGGCGGTGTTAAACGCCACCAGGTGGAAGTTGCCCGCCAGCCCCAGCACGCGGTTGTCATTGTAAAAACTGGAGTTTACAAAGGTCTCGCTGGCCTGGTCGATCAGGTCATAGGTCAGCGGCGGCTGCAGCGTGAAGCCGTTGGCTACCAGAATAATGGAGAAGGAGCCGGTTTCAAACTGCAACACGGACTGGCCGCCCTCGGTGGTCACCGTGGCGGGCAGCTCCTCGGGGGTCAGGCCGTCCCCGGCCTCGGACAGGTGCAGCACGCGCACATCGTCCCCGGTGGGCAGCGCGGCATCCGCCTTGTTGGTGATGGACACGGCCACCGTACCACTGGCGGGCTCCAGCTCCTGACCATCCAGCACAAAGCGCACATCATAGGCGGTAAAGGTGTAGCCCATGAGCGGCGCGGCTGTGGCGTCCGCCTGGGGCGCTTCCGGCTGGGCGGTGCTCTGGCCGATCATATCGGTATAGGGTTTGAGGGTATCGTCAATGGGCACCGGGGTCACGATGAGGGACGCGCCTTCGGGGATGGCGCCGGCATCGCTCAGGGTGGCCACTGCGTAGAGGGCATCATCCTCATAGGTGAACACGGTGCGCCCGGGCAGGGTCACGGCCAGCCCAAACGGGGGCAAATCGGCAGCGTCAAAGCGGATCAGCGCGCCTTCCTCCGTCTGGGTGAGGGTCGCCGGGGTCAGGGCTGCATCCCGGATCAGGGAGGCGAGCATGCCATCGCACGCAGCGCCCTTGAGCAGCAGCGCGTAGGAAAGTGGCACGCCAGCCACATCCACCGGTTCGCCCGCCAGGGTGAGGGTGGCGCTGGCCGTGAGCAGCTGCGTAACGCGGGTCTGGTCATACCCGGCAGCCTGCAACGCCGCGCGGAAGCCATCCCACGCGCCGGGCACGATGGCCGCCGTGAGCGCGGTGCCTTCCGGCAGGCTCACATCCGGCGGCAGGGTCACGCTCAGGCGGTAGGCATCGTTTTCATACGTGTAGGCAAGGGGTGCGGGGGTGGCGGCGGGCGCGGCGTACCACGCCAGCGTCACGGCAGGCAGCCCAGCCTGGCGCAGAGTGAGCAGCGCGCCTTCCTCCGTCTGGAGCATGCCATCGGCGGGGGTGGCCAGGCCGTCCGTCAGGATGGCGGCCAGCTCGGCTCCGTCAGCTGCGCCCTTGCGCAGCAGTGTGCAGGTGAGCGTCGCATCCGCCAGGGAAACCGGCAGCCCATCGGCGGTGATGGCGGCGCGCACATCCACCAGTGCGTGCAGCTGCTCGGCGGTCAGGCCCAGCGCGGTCAGCGCCGCTTCATGCGCCGCCCACTCGGCCGGGGCAAACTCGGCCGTGAGCACGGCGCCCACGGGGAAGGCCTCGCCGCTGTCCAGGGCGGCGGTCAGGAGGTATTGATCGTTTTCAAAGGTCAGCACCGTGCCTGCCTGCGGTTCGGCGGGCGTTGGGGTGCTCGGCTGCTCGATGCCCGTGAGCACAACGGAATCGCCTACCTGCAAGGCAAAATCAAACTGCTGCTGGGTGTTGTCCCCCTGTGGGTCGCGGGACCACAGCACTGCGCCGCCCGCGGTGGTCAGGCTCACCGCGCCGGGAATGGGCTGCTTGACGCTCAGGCGCACCATCAGCGGGTCTGCCGTGCCCAACTCGCCCAGATCACTGCGGAAACCCACACGGTAGCTCAGCAGCGCGGCGGCTGCAAGGCCCTCGGGCACATTGGCCGGTGCGAGGTTCGCCGGCGTCACGGACAGCCATGCTCCCTCGGGCGGGAGCGCGCCGGTCACGCTGGCGCTCAGGGAAATCTGCTCATCTTCATATACATAGGTGCCGAGATTCTGACTGGGCTCCGGGCTGACTTCCGGGGTCGCTTCCGGACTGACTTCCGGACTGACTTCCGGGGTAACCTCCGGACTGGTCTCCGGAGTGTTTTCCGGGCTGGCTTCCGGGGTGAGAGTCGGCGTTTCCGGCGGTGTGTCGGTGGGCTGTGCTTCGGGTCTGCCGCCCAGCAGCAGGGCATCACCATCCGTCAAGGTTACATCGGCATACCATGCCTGCTGATCCGCCATCACGGGGGCTTCGCCGCTCAGCGCGGCGGTTTCTCCATGCAACAGGACGGACATCGCGCGCACGGGCACAAAACCGCCCAGCGCAGCCGTCATGCGCACCACAAGCCCGCTGGGGGCGGGCACGGCGCTGCCATCCTTGGTAAAGCGAAGCTGGTACAGGGCAAGCGGCGCTTGCGCGGCCGCCCCGTCCGCGGCGTAACGCGCCCCATAGGCCGCCTGCGCAGCGGCCAGGGCAGCGGCATCCGTGAGCGGCTGCACGGCAAAGCTGGCGCCCTGCAGCGGCGAATCCGCCGCGGGCAGCACGCTGAAGGCGATGCCGTCGGCCACAGCCGTCAGCGTACCTTCGGGCACAGGCGTGGGCTCCGGCGAGGGCGAAACGCTTTGCGCCGGGGTTTCAGCAGGCGCGGCGCTCTCCGCCCCGGTGGGCGCGGGGGTCGCGGTGGGCAGCGGCGTTGCTGTGGGATCCAGCAGCACCCAGCCATCCGCAACATAATACTCCGTGCCTTGCGCCACGGCGGGTGCGGACACGCCGCCCAGGAGCAAGATCACCCCCATCAGGATGGATGTGATTGCCTTTGCACTTTGGTGAAGCCTCGCTTTGGCGTTTCTCATGTGATCGACTCGCTTTCTGTATGATGCGATACATACGGGTGCGTCGCTGTAAACTATATGGCGTAACCGTAAAGAAACGGTCAGTTGAAAAAGGGTATACTGGTACTCACTACAACCATATTGTAGTATGCGATTTCGGACGTGTCAAATATGTAACCGATATGTAACCCTTGTGAAACCTAGGTTTTCCGGCTACTTTGCCAGTGTTTGCTAATTCAATGAGAAAATAATGTAAGTACCGTGATGAAAAAAATAAAATAATAGCTAAATTTGCGAAGTATAATATGTGCATAAATCACAAATTAAAACGCTCCGCTGGAAACCAAAAACGATTGAAGCGAGTGCGCAGTTGTTACATAACCTAAGGGATGTAAAAACCGCTGTAACCGACGCGCCGAGTGCCGTAGCATCAAGGCTGCCGCAGGCACGCGATACGTCGCCAGGGCGCCGTGAGGGATACCCATCTGTTACACCGTCCATGAAAAAGCGAAACGGATTTCGTGCCCGCACCGCATGCCTCTGCAAGCGGATGGCGGGCGGCAGCGCCTGGCTGCGTGCCGTTGGCAGTTTTCTGGCACGGCTTAAGCCCAGCCGGGAAAAACTTGCCGCATGGCTGGGGAGCGTGTATAATTTAAGCGGTATAGTTCCCGCCAAGGCAGGCCGAGCCTGCAGCAGATCCGGCGGGGGAGGAACGGAGGGTCACGTCCATGACACACCGCCGCCGAAGGTTTGCCGCGTTAGGTTTGCTGCTGCTGCTTTGCCTTGCGCCGCTTTGCACCCAAGCAGAGGCGCCCGCCCCCACCCTGAGCGGCGTGCCCGTGCCGCCGGGCGCAACGTACATTGACCTTGGCCAAACCAAGGTGACCAGCCTGAAGACCTTTGTGCAGGAGCTGGCGCAGTTCCCGCAGCTGACCCAGGTGGATATGTATGAGACCCGCGTGAGCAAGGCGCAGATGGCCATGCTCACCGAGCAGTTTCCAACGGTGCGCTTTGGGTGGCTGCTGCGCTTTGGCAGCTGGCGCGTACGCACGGACGTGACGGCTTTTTCCACCCACAACAACACGCACTCCAAAGCCTACACCACGCAGGTGTTTGAGGTGCTCAAGTACTGCCGGGATCTGCGCGCGCTGGACCTGGGGCACAACATGGTCAATGACATCAGCTTTCTTAAGGAACTCAAGCACCTGAAAATCCTGATCCTGGCGGATAACAGCGTCAAGGACATTTCCCCTTTGGCGGAGCTGACGGAGCTGGAGTATGTGGAGATGTTCCGCAACCACATCACGGACATCACGCCCCTGGCCAGCCTGCCCAAACTGCGGGATGTGAACCTGTGCCGCAACTTTGGCATCAAGGATGCCTCCGCGCTGCTGGCCTGCACCAAGCTGGAGCGCGTGTGGCTGGCCTATTGCGGCATCCCGGATGCACAGCAGGCGCAGCTGCGCGCGGCCTTCCCCGGGGCGGCGTTCAACTTTACAGTGTACTCCTCCACGGCGGGCGGGTGGCGGGAGCATCCCCGCTACTTTGATGTGGTGCAGATGTTCAAAACGCGCCAGTACCAGCCATGGACAGGCGAGGCGGACGCGGTGTGAGCCGCCCTGCCGCGATGCCTGCCGGCTGCTCCGCCCTGACGGCGCACGACTGACCCATAAAGGAATGTGATTGGATATGGCAAAGCGCACGATCTGGCGCGCAGTGCTGCCGCTTTGCGCAAGCATTGCGCTGGCCTGCGCCCCGCTGACCCCTCGCGCGGCGGCGCAGGCGATGCCCGAAACCCCGGTAGCCACGCAAGCCGCAACGGACCCCGCAGCCTACCGTACGCTGGCGCGCGGCATGGCCGGGGAGGATGTGCTGCATTTGAAGCAGCGCATGCAGGAACTGGGTTTTTTTAGTGCCGATGCGGCACTCACCGATGCCTATAACGTGACCATGGAGTATAAAGTCAAGCAATACCAGAACAAGCTGGGCGTGCAAGTGACCGGCATCGCCACGCCGGAGCTGCAGGCGATGCTTTTTTCCGAAAACGGCGGCCTGCCCACGCCCACCCCCGCGCCCACCGAACTATGGGTGGTTCTCGATGGCACGGCCTACCGCGCACTGCGCAAAAATATGGCCGGGGAGGATGTGCTGCGCCTGAAGGGGCGCATGCAGGCGCTGGGTTTTTTTAGCCCCGACGCCGTACTGACCGACGCCTATAACGTGACCATGGAATATAAGGTCAAGCAGTATCAAAACGCCCTGGGCGTAAAGGCCACGGGCATTGCCACGCCGGAGCTGCAAGCCCTGATCTTTACGCAGGATGGCGGCTTGCCCCCGCCTGAAAGCCCGGCGACGCAAACGGCGGCGGCCACCCTGCCTGCCGCGGCCGGCGCCGCCACCCCCGCGCCGCTGCAGAGCGCGCCGCAGGCTGTAGCGCCAAGCGCTACGCCCATCTCGCCGCAGAGCGAGGCTCCTTCGCCCCAGCCGACTGCGCCGCCTGCGCCCAGTGCCACGCCTGCGCCGGCCGATGTATGGG
>LVAR01000128.1 GCA_001604115.1 Clostridiales bacterium Firm_12
TGCTGGTGGCGGGCATTGCCCATGTGCGCGAAACCGCGGATAATGAAGCGCTCTATGAGCAGGTGAACCATGTGCTGGCGGTGGATGTGGCATTGGCGGCCAAGCGCGCGGGCGTGCGGCAAATGGTGTTCTTCAGCTCGATGAGCGTGTATGGGCTCACGGTGGGGCATATCACCGAGGCGACGCGCCCCAAACCCAAAACCGCCTATGGCCGCAGCAAGCTGGCGGCGGAGCTGGAGCTGCAGTCGCTTGCGGATGCTCGTTTTCAGGTCGCAGTGCTGCGCCCGCCGATGATCTATGGTAAACACTGCCGGGGCAACTACCCTCGGCTATCCCAGCTTTTGCAAAAGCTGCCGCTGTTCCCCAGCGTGAACAATGAGCGCAGCATGCTCTACATTGAAACGCTGTGCGCTTTCCTGGAAAACCTGATCGAAAGCGGCGATGGCGGGCTGTATTTCCCGCAAAACAGCGAGTATGTGCGCACCGATGCGCTGGCCAGGGAGATTGCCCTGGCACACGGCAAAAGGCTCTGGCAGCCGCGCGGCCTGGGCGGGCTGATCAAACTGCTCAGCCGCCATATCGGACTGCTGGGCAAGGTGTTTGGCTCCCTCACCTATGATCAGCGGATGAGCCTGACCTTCAAACCGATGGCGGAAACACCCTTTGCCGAGAGCATACGACGCACGGAGGCAGATGCATGAGCAAAAAGGTGCTGTTTGTGGCCACGGTGCTGCGCGGGCACATCATGGTGTTTCACCTGCCCTATATGCGCTGGTTTCAGGAGCAGGGCTATGAAGTGCATTGCTGCGCCCGTAACGATACCGGCGAGCCTGTGCCGGCTGTGCCGGGTTGTGACCGCTATATTGATTTGCCCTTTGAACGCTCCCCGCTGCATCCGGGCAACCGGGGGGTCTACCGTGCCCTGAAGGCGCTGATCGATACCGAAGGGTACGCGCTCATCCACTGCCATACGCCGGTGGGCGGCATGCTCACACGGCTGGCCGCGCGGGGCGCGCGCCGCAAGGGTACGCGCGTGCTGTACACAGCGCACGGGTTTCACTTTTACACCGGAGCACCGTTGGCAAACTGGCTGCTGTTTTACCCGGCGGAGCGGTTTTTGGCGCGCTTTACCGATTTGCTGCTGGTGATCAACGCCGAGGACGCCGCCCGCGCGAGGCGTTTCCCTGCACGCAGCATGGCGCTGGTGCCGGGCGTCGGGGTGGATGTGGCGCGTTTTGCCGCACCGTGCGATGCCGCTGCCGTGCGCGCGGGGCTTGGCCATGCGCCGCAAACGAAGGTTATCATCACGGTGGGGGAGCACATCCCCCGCAAAAATCATGAAACCTGCCTGCGCGCCCTGGCGGCTGTGCCGGGGGCGATGCTTTTGTTTTGCGGCGTGGGGGAACAGACGGATGCGCTCCGGTCCATGGCGCAGGCCTTGGGTGTAGCGGATCGGGTGCTGTTTCTCGGCTTCCGGCGGGATGTGCCGGCATTGCTGGCCGCGTCGGATGTGTTTTTGTTCCCCTCCTTTCAGGAAGGGCTGCCTGTTTCGCTCATGGAGGCCATGGCGGCAGGGCTGGCGTGCGTGGCATCGCGTGTGCGCGGCAATGCCGATCTGATCCGGGAAGGGCAGGGCGGGTATCTGTTTGCCCCGGAGGATGCGGCAGGCATGGCGGGCGCGCTGCGCGCGCTGCTTGCCGATGCCGCCGCGCGCCAAGCCATGGGTGCGTACAACCGCGCTGCCATCCAGGACTACAGCCTGCCGGCGGTGCTGGCCGACATGGCTGCGCTGTACGATAGCCAACTGCAACAACAGGAGGCGGACTGATGCCGACGATTCTTTTTATCATGAAATACCCCTTGCACCGCCGTGATAACCTGAACGGCAAATTTGACGGCCAGCTGGCCGCCGCCCGCGCTTTGGGGTGGGATGCCTACCATATTGGCTGGGACAGGCATGGCATGTACCTGGTGGGCGAGAGTAGCCGCGTGCTGCTGCGCCGCAACCGCTGCACGGGTATGCCGGGCTATGAGCATACCAAGATTTTCCCCGATCTGATGGCCGCCATGCGCGCCGCGCTGCGCCACATCCATGTGGATGTGCTCTACCTTCGCTATATGCCCACCTTCGCGGGCGCACCCGCTGCCTTGCGCGCGGTCAAGGCGCAGGGCGCCAAGCTGGTCATGGAATATCCCACCTATCCCACGCAGGCGGAAAACAGCCGGTTTTTCCTGCGCAGGCAGGTTTTTCGCTATACGGATCATGTGCTGGCCGCCATCAACCCTATGGTCGATCTTTACACTTTGATCGGCGAGCCTGGGCCTGCTGGCGGGCTGCGCGGCCGCCCGACGATGGATATCGTTAACGGCGTGGATGTGCGCGCCTTGCCGCTGCACGCCCCCAACGCGGCCTCGCCGCAGATCCGGCTGTTGGCGCTGGCGAGCATGAGCGGCTGGCATGGCTATGACCGCATCCTGACGGCGCTGGCTGCCTATGCGGGCGATGCCGATGTGCGTATCGAGTTTGTGGGCGGCGATGGGGACGGCTCGCTGGCCGCCTGGCGCGCCCTGGCCGATACGTTGGGGCTGAGCCCCCGTGTGACCTTCCACGGCGCACTGTACGGGGAAGCGCTGGAGCGTGTGGTGGCGCAGTGCGATGTAGGCGTGGGCAGCTTGGGCATGTACCGCTATGGACTCAAGGTTGGCACCACGCTCAAGCTGCGCGAGTTTCTGGCACGCGGACTGCCCTTCCTCTCCGCGGTGGAGGATCCCGCCCTGCCGGAGGATCCTGCCTTTGCCTTGCGCGTGCCCAACAGCGATGCCCCTATCGACATGGCTGCCGTGGTCGCTTTTGCACGGCGCGCCAAGGCGGATGCCGAAGCGCCGCTGCGCATGCGCGCGCACGCGCAGGCAAACCTGACCTGGGAAGGGGTCCTGGCCGGGGTGTTAAGGCGGGTGGCACCGTGATGCGCACACTGATCTATCTGAGCACCTGTGCTACGGACGCAAAGGGCGTGCCCTGCGCGTTTTTGCATCATGAGCTTGGGTGGCTTACCGAGCACTTTGACCGCGTGCTCCTATGTGGTCACGCGGGCGTGGGCTGGGCACAGGCCGGGCAGGCGGCTATCCCGCTCGCCAAGCCGCTTTGGCCTCGCCTGCGCGCGGCGCTGGGCGCACCGTTCAGCCGCGATGTATGGCGGGAGTGGGCGCATTTGCGCAGGGATGGCAAGCTGACCCCGGTGCATGCGCTCAAGGTGCTAGTGTTTGCCATCCGGGGCCGCACGCTGGCGGGCTGGGCTCGCCCGGCGCTGCGGGCGGGCGGCGCGGTCACAGTCTATGCCTTTTGGATGAGCTACGATGCATACGCCGCCGCGCTGATCAAAGCGCGGCATCCCGGCGTTCGCGCGGTGGCGCGCGGGCATGCCTTTGAGATCGACCTTGCACGCAACCCCATGAACCCCTATCTCATGAAAGCAAAAATTGGCGAGGAACTGGATGGGATTTTTCCCATCAGCGGGGATGCGCAGGCACGGCTGCTTGCCTGTGCCCCCATGCCGGCGGGCAAGGTGCGGGTGCTCCCGCTTGGCTCGGCGGGCGATGGGATTCCCGAGCGCTGGCCGGCGCCGCGCTTTGCGCAGGGCGCGCTGCATGTGGTCAGCTGTGCCAGCATACACCGCATCAAACAGGTGCCGGTGCTCATCGATGCGCTGGCTCGCTGGCAGGGCGGCAGGCTGGAATGGCTGCACATCGGCGGGGGTGTGGATGAAGCCGCTGTGCGTGCCTATGCGGCCGCCAAGCTCGGTGGCCGTGCAGATATCCAGTACCGCATCACCGGCGCCATCACGGCCGATCAGGTGCTGGATTTTTATGCCAAGCAACCCTTTGACGTGTTTGTGAACACCAGCAGCAGCGAGGGCGTGCCGGTGTCCATCATGGAGGCGCTGCGCGCGGGGCTGCCCATCATCGCCCCGGCTGTCGGGGGCATTCCCGAACTGGTGGATGATGCGGTGGGCATCCTCTATGCCCCGGAGGGCGGCGCGGATGCTGTGCGCCAAGCGCTGGAGCAGATTGCTGCCCAAACGCCGGAGCAAGCGCAGGCAATGCGCCAGGCTGCGCAAACCCGCTGGGCAGAGCGCTGCCGCAACGCTGCGCTGCTGGCGCAGCTGTTTCCGGAAGCGCAAGGCTGACAGGCCTACCGTATCCCCAGAAAGGAGCGTGCCCATGGCACAACGTTTGCTGCTGATCAGCTATTATTTTGCCCCGCGAAACGCCATCGGCGCAGTGCGCCCGACCAAGCTGGCCAAATATCTGACCCGCATGGGCTACGAGGTCACGGTGCTGTGCGCCCAACCTTACACCCGTCAAAGGGATCCGGTGTTGCAGCGTGACATGGCCGGTGTGCACGCTGTGCGTGTGGTGCGGGAGCGGAGCCTGCTGCGCTGGTGGAAGGAGCGCGGCCAAGCCGAGCCGCCGACCCCGGCGCTGACGGAGCGCAAGCATCTGCCCAGCGAGGGCGCCCGCGATGCTGCGCAGGATGCCGGAGCAAAGCCGCTCGTCCCTGCGCCGCAGCCGCCCCCGGTACGCAAGGCAGCGTCCCGTGCCCACCGGGTGCTGGATGCGCTGTACCGCTGGCTCACCTTTACGGCCGATGCAGCCTTTGCGCGCGCCTGCCTGCGGGAGCTGGATACCATGGGGCAACTGTTTGATGTAGTCATTTCCACCTACGGGCCGCACAGCGTGCACACCGTGGCGCGCAAGGCCAAGGCGGCCGGTGTGGCGGCGCGGTGGATCGCGGATTTCCGCGACGAACTGACGGTGCCTTTCCGTTGGATGCAGGGATTTCAGGCGCGCTACCTGCGCCGTGTGCGTGCGCAGGCGGATGCGATCACGGCGGTTTCCGCCGGGTTTTTGAAGATGATGGGGCTGGACGGCCTGGGTCATGTGGTGCCCAATGGGTTTGACCGGGAGGATGCCGCCTTGTGCGAGGCAATTACGCTGCCCGGAGATGCGCTTCATTTTGCCTACTGCGGGCACATCTACCCAGGGCAGGCCGATCTGGGGCCTGTGTTTGCTGCCATTCGGGCGTTGGCGGATCAGGGCGCGTGCGATCCCAAACGCCTGCGCTTTCACTACGCGGGCAGCGAGGGGGCGGTGTTCCGGGCGGCGGCGGCCAGGGAAGGGCTGGCGGATGCTGTGGTGGATCACGGGCTGGTGTCCCGCGCCCGCAGCGTTGGCCTGCAACAGGCGGCGGATGCGCTGCTGGCGGCAACCTGGAACAACGCACGGCGCGTGGGGGTCGTCACCGGCAAGCTGATGGAGTACCTGATGGCGGGCAAGCCGATTTTGCTTTGTGTGCAGGGAGAGATCCCCGGCAGCGATGCCCGTGCGATCATCGAAGAAACCCACACCGGCACAGTGTATGAACAGGCCTGTGCTACGGCGGATATCAAAGCCTTGCAGGCAGCGCTCCTGGCGCTGTACCAGGCGAAAATGGCGGGCGCGCCCCTGCCGTATGCGCCGGATGCGCAGGCTGTGCAACAGTATGATTATGCATCCATCGCAGGGGCTTTTGCCCGCCTGATCGACAATGCATAAAGGGGGAAACTGCCTTTGAAAATTGTGACGGTAGTGGGGGCAAGGCCGCAGTTCATCAAAGCGGCGGCGATGAGCCGCGTGCTGCGTGCGGCGCACGAGGAAGTGCTGGTGCACACCGGCCAGCACCATGATCCGCAAATGAGCGATGTGTTTTTTCGCGAACTGCACATTCCCCGCCCGGACTATGATCTGGGCATTGCCGGAGGCACCCATGCGCAGATGACCGCGCGCATGCTCACCGCGGTCGAGGATGTGCTGCTGAAGGAAAAACCGGATGCCCTGCTGGTCTACGGCGATACCAACTCCACCCTTGCCGGAGCGCTGGCAGCCGTCAAGTTGCATATCCCCGTCCTGCATGTGGAGGCGGGCAACCGCCTGGGCACCATGGCCAATCCGGAGGAAGTGAACCGCATCCTGACCGACCATATGGCGGCGATGCTTTTTGCCTGCGTGCCCAGCGCCATGGCGGAGCTGGCGCGGGAAGGGCTTGGGGAGCGCGCTTTTTGGGTGGGCGATCCCATGCTGGACGCCTTTCGCTATTACAGTGCGCAGACCGGCGGCAAGCCGCAGGGTGCGCTGCCGGGGCTGGATGGCCAACCCGTGACGCTGCCCAAACGGTTTTATTACCTCACCTGCCACCGGGAAGAAAACACCCGGGACGATGCAGCACTGTCCCAGATCCTGCTGGCCATGGAAGGCCTGCCTTACCCCACGCTGTACCCCGTGCACCCGCGCAACCGGGACGCGGCGCTCCGGCTGCGGGAAAGCCTTGGCTTGCGGCATGTGACGCTGCTCCAGCCCATCGGCTATCTGGATTCCGTCGCGCTGGTGGCGGGGGCGGAGCGCGTCGTGACGGATTCGGGCGGGGTGCAGCGGGAAGCTTTTTTTGCGGGCGTGCCTTGCGTGACTGTGTTTGACTATGCCGTGTGGCCGGAAACCATGGCGGGGCAATGCAATGTGCTGGCAACGCCGGATGCCGCGGACATTGCCCGCAAGCTCACGCTGACACCGATCTGGCCGCAAGAGGGGAACCCCTTTGGCGATGGGCACGCCTGCGAGAAGGTCGTAGCGCTGTTGGATACGCGATTCTAAGCCGCACGCCCGCCGCGCATGCCCATTGGCCATGTGCCGGGATCATAGCAGAACATTGCCGCGCAGAAGCCGCCGTTCAGGCGGCTTCTGCGCATGCGCCAATCCATACCATGCGCGCTCTTTGTCCGTTACATCGCCCTTTAAGCGGCGCAATCGCTTCCAATGCTTGTATGGTAAGGCCTTGGGCTTTGCCCAAAAACACCATGGCATTTCATCCTTATGGAAACCTGACAAGGGGTTCACGCTTGCCCATCTTTGTGAAAAGCAGTTGCCGCCGCTCAGGCGGTTTTTTGGGATGGCCGCATGGCAAGGCCGGGCGGGGCTTCTGCAACGGGCGACACACAGATGCCTGTGCTTGGGGGCTGCGCGGCCTGTGTAACCTGCGCAAATCCGCGGAAAGGCCAGCAAATCCGCTTGCATACGCGCATGGTTGTGCTATAATCTAATTACTTCCAGCGCACCCAAGCGGTTTACAATTTGAAATTCGGGAGGGAATACCATGAAACGATGGATACCCCTGCTGCTGATCGCCGTCCTGCTGGTCGGCGCGTTTCCCACCGCTACCGCAGCCGAACAGACCACCGTCGCCTTCACGACGGAATCGGTGTTTCTGGCGGCGGGCAAAGCGACCTCCGTCCGGGTGAACATCGCGCCCTATGTGGCGCGCAAAAAGGGTGTCACCTATCAAAGCAGCGATGAGGCGGTCGCCACCGTCAACACCAAAGGGCGCATTACCGCCGTGGCGGAGGGCGAGTGCCGGATCACCGCTACCAGCGTGTATGACCCGGCCGTCAGTGCAAGCATCCCCGTCAAGGTAGTGGTGCCTGCCACGAAGGTCACGGTCACCGCGCCGGGGGATTCCGTCTTTGTGGGGCAAACGCTCCAACTGGCCGCAGTCTGCGAGCCGGCGAATGCCACCGTGCAAAGCGTGACCTACGAATCCAGCAACGAAGGCGCGGCCATCGTATCCGCCGAGGGTTTGGTGACGGGCATCCAGCGCGGACGCACGACCATCACCGTGCGCTCCGGGGATGGCTTTGCCAAAGCGGCTTTGACCCTGACCGTTGCACAGGCGCCCGATAGTGTGGATATTGCGCCCGACAGCGTAGCCGCGGCAGTGGGCAAAAAGGCAACCCTCAAGGCAACGGTGCTCCCCAGCGACACCAACAACAAAACTGTGCTGTGGAGCTCGGCCAATGAAGCCATCGCCACGGTCAACAGCAAAGGGCAGGTGACGGTCAGGGGCATTGGGGAAACCACGGTGACCGCTACCGCCGCAGACAATCCCGCCGCCAGCGCCACCATCCCGGTGCGCGGCCTGGAGCTGGCGCAGGGCATCAACTTTGATGCGCCCACGTATTCCGTGCTGATCAACGAAACCGTGCAGACCTTTGTGCATGTGCTGCCGGCTTCGGCCAGCGACAAGTCGGTTACTTACGCGGTCAAGAACAAGCGCATCGCAACCGTGAACGAAAACGGCCTTGTAACCGGGCTCAAGGGCGGCAAAACCACCCTGTACGCCTATACGGCGGATGGCAGCAAGAAGCGTGCCGCCGCGACCATTGAAGTGATCGTGCCCGTCACGGGCGTCAAATACCGCTATCAGGATGTGCGCGTGGGGGCGGGCGGCTACGCAACCTTCACCGCAACCATCAGCCCGTCCGATGCCACCAACAAGAACATGACCTGGGTCAGCTCGGATGAAAGCATCGCCACAGTAACCGGCACCAACAACCGCTTCCGTATCCGCGGCCGGCAATGGGGGCGTGCCAAGATCACCGGCACCACGGAGGATGGCGGCTTTACGGTGGAGGTGTATGCCGATATCGGCTCCCTGCGCCATGCCGTGACCGTCACATCCGTGAGCATCAAAAACGGCAAACCTTACCTGATGCTGCAAAACCGCTCCGATATGGACATCAGTCAAGTGCGCTTTGAGATGCGGGGGTATGACGCGGCGCTGAAGCCGGTGGTCATGAGCTTGCAGGGCGATGCCTATCTGCTGCAGGGAACCTACAACCAGAGCCTGTCGCCGGGCGCAAAGACCGAGCATGGCCGCTTTGATTTCTACAGCCCAAGCGAGTACAAGGATCTGGCTGTGCTGCAGTTCACCATCACGGGCTGGAGCACCGATACGGGCTATTATGACCACAACGGCAAACTGCAGTACAAATACAACATCAATGAAGACCAGTGGGAGTGGGTCACCTTCCCGGCGGATGTGACGCCCCGTACTTAACCACAAACAAAGAGGGAAGCGGGTTCACACCCGCTTCCCTCTTTGTTTGTGCCCCGTGCGCTTGCGACATACCTGCAACCGTGCTACAATAACCCCATACCATCAAAGGGTGGCCGATAGGCATGCAACAGGGCAGTGCGGCCTTGCGGAGGGAAGGGCATGAAGATTATTACCGACATCATTACCGAGGGCAAAGGAAAGCGCGTTTATGCAACAGAAAACCCCGATGAGGCCATCGTCTATTATAAGGACGAGGCCATTGCGTTTCACGGGCTCAAGCGTGGGCGCATCATCGGCAAGGGCGAGATCAACAACCGCATCTGTGAGTATATGTTCACGCTGCTCAGCCAGCAGGGGGTGCCCAACCATTTCATTGGACGGGTGGATGAGCGCAGTTCGCTGGTCAGGCGGGTCACCATCATCCCCGTGGTGGTCAAGGTGCGCAACATTGTGGCGGGCAGTCTGGCGCGCCGCACCGGATATCCGGAGGGCACCCGGCTGAACAACACCGTGATCGAGTATTGCCTCAAAGATACCGAGCTGGATGACCCGCTGGTAAACCTGACCCACATTACCGCCATGGGATTGGCCACGGCGGAGGAAATTCGCGCCATGGAAAGCATGGCCGTGCGCGTCAATGACATCCTGACCGAGGTGCTCCGGGAGATCAGCATTGAGCTGATCGATTTTAAGCTGGAGTTTGGCCGCTTCCATGGGGAAATCCTCGTATCGGACGAGATTTCGCCGGATACCTGCCGTTTTTGGGACGCGAGCACCCACGAGCCGCTGGATATTGACCGTTTCCGCCGCGATCTGGGCGATGTGGCGGGCGCCTACCGCGAGGTGCTGCACCGCCTGACGGGCTACGCTTATCAAACAAATGAGGAGGAACCCTGAGTGTTCGATGGCAAGACGCTGCTGATCACCGGCGGCACCGGCTCCTTTGGGGAAGCGGTGCTCAACCGCTTTCTGGATACCGGCATCCGGGAGATCCGCATTTTTAGCCGTGACGAGAAAAAGCAGGACGACATGCGCCACCACTACGGCAATGACAAGATCAAGTATTACATCGGCGATGTGCGCGACCGGGATTCCATCGCGTCCGCTTTGCACAATGTGGATTATGTGTTCCACGCCGCTGCGCTCAAGCAGGTGCCTTCCTGTGAGTTTTTCCCCATTGAGGCGGTCAAGACCAATGTGCTGGGAACCGAAAACGTGCTCACCGCCTGTGTGGAAAAAGGTGTGCGCAAGGTTATCTGCCTTTCGACGGACAAGGCAGCCTACCCGGTCAATGCCATGGGCACCAGCAAGGCCATGATGGAAAAAGTGTTCGTGGCCAAGGCGCGCACGGTATCCCCGGAGCGCACGCTCATCTGCGGCACACGCTATGGCAACGTGATGTGCTCGCGCGGGTCGGTGATCCCGCTGTTCATTGACCAGATCAAGGCGGGCAAGGCCCTGACCGTGACCGAGCCGGAGATGACGCGCTTTATCATGAGCCTGGAGGAAGCGGTGGAGCTGGTGCTCTTCGCCTTTGAGCATGCCCAAAGCGGAGATATCCTCGTTAAAAAGGCGCCCGCATGCACCATCGGTGTGCTGGCGGAGGCCGTCAAGCGCCTGTTCCATTCCCAGGCGCCCATCCGCATCATCGGCATGCGTCACGGCGAAAAAATGTACGAGACGCTGCTGACCAACGAGGAGTGCATCAACGCCGTCGATATGGGCGATTTTTACCGCGTGCCAGCCGATAGCCGCGATTTGAATTATGATAAATATGTAGTGGAAGGCAGCCAGGGGCGGGACAGCATCACGGAGTTCAACTCCAGCAATACGGAGCTGCTCACGGTGGCTCAGGTCATGGACAAACTGCTGGCGCTGGACTATATTCAGCAGGAGCTGGCCGCCTGGGGGAAATGACATGGCGATTTTTTCTGTAACGGACATGGCGCGCATCGCGCCGCTTTATGCCCCTTGGCCGGAATGTATGCCCCGTGCCACACTGGACGGCTGCATGGGCGAGGCATGGGCCAATGCCGCCTGCACCGCCGCGCAGGTGTTTGTGGGCGGGTTCAGTTTTTTGGCAGGCGATGCGGCCTGCCCCGAGGCGGCCGAACTGGCGGCGCACCTGCCGCAAAGCCATGCGGGCGGCGAGTATTATATCGCGTCCCATGAGCCGGAGTGGGAACCTGTGATTGAAGGCGCGCTGGGCGAGCGTGCGGTGCGCGGCTGGCGCTATGCCATCCGTAAGGATATCGACCACTTTGACCCGGAACACCTTGCGCAGCTGGCGCAGGCACTGCCGGAGGGCTATACGCTCGCGGCCATCGACGGCTACCTGTACCGGATGGCTTTGGCCAACGAATGGTCGCGGGATCTGGTCAGTCAATTTGCCGATGAGGCGGACTACCTGCGCCGGGGCATCGGCATGGTTGCGCTGCATGCGGGGGAACTGGTGGCGGGGGCAAGCTCGTATGTGGTGTTTCGCGGCGGCATTGAGATCGAGATCGATACACGCCTGGATCATCGGCGGCGCGGACTGGCAACGGCCTGCGGCGCCGCGTTGGTGCAAACCTGCCTGGCGCGCGGCCTGTATCCCAGCTGGGATGCTTACAGCACAGCCTCCGTGGCGCTGGCAGAAAAGCTGGGCTATGTGGCGGCTCAGCCCTATGTGACCTATACCGTGGCCGGAGCGCCGGGGCAAGCATAGCGCTGAAGTGCGCGGCTCGAGCCCGGCATGGGAAGCTTCATGATGCATGGATGCCCGGCGATCCGGGCAGGCACACTGCAAAGGCGCAGCGCATGGGCGTTGCGCCTTTTGTATTTTTATTGTATTTCAAACCCCGCAAGTAACAGGGATCGCTTTGGCCACTTGTAGGTGGGAGGTAGCAGAACCCTTCAATCATCACACTTTGTGCACCCCGCTCGGGTAAGCAACAGTCGGCTGAAAGGCATGGGGTACAAAAAATGCCCCGTAGGGAGGCGCCCAGGCGGAACGTTGCACCGGAGAACCCAATCGACGCAAGGATTTGCAAAATGGTTAAAAAAACGACAATCTGCTCACGACATGGAGGAATAGAGGATGCATACGGAGAATGTACAGAAATAGGAGTAAATTGAGCTTTTTCAATCTCTCCACGATACACAGACCGAACCCAACGGAAGGAGAACGGAAATGCAGAACTCTCAAGACCTCAACAAGGTACAGGAGCTTCGTAATGCGTTGGTCGCAGGCGATGAATCGCGTGTGAAGGCGCAGCGGGATGCAGGCAAGCTCACGGCTCGCCAGCGCATCGAGAAGCTCGTGGACGCTGGCAGCTTTGTAGAGCTGTTTGCGCTGGTCAGCGAAAACGGCGATGCGGCCGGCGTGGTCACCGGGTATGCCACGGTTCAAAGTCGTCCGGTTTACCTCTTCGCGCAGGATTTCACCGTGCATGGCGGCGCCATGGGCAAATTGCAGGCGTTCAAGATCAACAAGGTGCTTGATCTGGCGCTCAAGACGGGTGCGCCCGTCATAGCCCTTTGCGACAGCGCCGGCGTGCGCATCGATGAGGGCGCGGCAGGCATGAATGCCTATGCCGAAATCTACAAAAACGTAGCGCGGCTCAGCGGCGTATCGCCCATCATCGCGGTGGTGCTCGGCCCGGCCATCGGCGGCGCGGCACTGCTGGCGCAGCTGGCGGATGTGAGCATCATGGCCAAAAAAGCCGGTAGCCTGATGGTGTTTGGCCCGCAGGTGCTGGCCGCCATGAACGGCATGGATGTAAAGGTGGATGCGCTCGGCGGTGCGGACATGATGGCCGCCCAGGGCGGTGTTTCCCTGACCGCAGCGACGGAGGATGAGGCGCTGGCGCTGACTGCGCAGGTACTCTCCCTGCTGCCCGGCAGCAACGTAGAGGACGCTGATATCGTGGACAGCGATGACCTCAACCGCCTGTTGCCCGCAATTGCCCCCGCGGATGTGTCCGCATTGCTTAACGGCGTGTTTGACGCCGGAACCATGTTGGAGCTCAAAGCCGCCTACGAAACCGGCGCGCGCACCGTGCTGGGTCGCGTGGGCGGGCACAGCGTGGGCGTGGTGGCCACCGAAGGCGGCTACCTGACGGCCGGCGCGCTTCAAAAGGCCGCACGCTTTGTGCATTTCCTGGATTGCTTTAATATCCCCGTGATCAGCCTGATCAACACAAACGGTGTTCAGGTGGATCAGTTGAACAACCAGAGTTGGCTGATGAACGCGCAAAGCCAGCTGCTGTACGCCTATGCCACCGCCACCGTGCCAAAGCTCGCCGTTGTGACGGGCAATGCCATCGGGCAGGCTTATGTGGCTATGGGCGGCAAGGCCAATGCGGATATTGCCTTTGCGTGGCCGGGCGCGGTCATCAGTGCGCTCACGCCGGAGGCGGCCGTGGCCGTGCTCTATGGCGAGCAAGTCAAGGCAGCCAAGGATCTGACCCCCGAGCAGGCACGCGAGCAATTTGCCGCCGAGTATGTGCAGAAGGTCGCAAGCGCCCTGTGCGCTGCCCAGGATGGGCTGGTGGATGATGTGATCGACCCTGCCCAGACGCGCAAACTGCTGATTGCTTCGCTGGAGATGCTTATCAGCAAGCGCGACAGCAACCCGCCCAAAAAGCACGGGAATATGCCGCTCTAAGCTGAAAGGAAGGGATGTCCATGAATACGCTCACCTTTGGCCTTTCGGTCGCATTGATCGGTATGCTGGTCGTGTTTGCTGGGTTGGTGATCCTGATCGGCTGCATCAAGCTGATCGCGCTGGCATCCAACCGCAAGCAGGCTGCTCGGCAGGGTGAAACCGCGGTAGCGGCGCACAATGCGTCCGCGCCGGCGGGCGAGCCCATTGCAGCCCAGGGCGTGCCGGCCGATGTGCTGGCGGCCATCACTGCTGCCATTGCCGCCGTTTGGCAAGGCGAAACCGGCTTTGTGGTGCGGCGCGTGCGCCGTGTGCACAATGCGCCCGCGTGGAACCGCGCCGGACGTGAAAACCAAACTTACAGCCGTATGTAACGCAAGCGGCTTGCCGCATCAAGAGGATTATCTTTAGCAATACAAGGAGGTTTACCCATGCGCAATTTCAACATCACTGTTAACGGCATTGCCTATCAGGTTTCTGTGGAAGAAGTCGGGGCCGCCGCGCCGGCCATCGCCGCTACGCCCGTTGCGGCCGCACCCATCGCCGCCGCACCCGTTGCCGCACCTGCGCCTGCAGCAGCTGCCCCGGTGGCGGCTCCCGCTGCGCCCGCCCCGGTGGCGGCTGCGCCCGTTGCCGGC
>LVAR01000129.1 GCA_001604115.1 Clostridiales bacterium Firm_12
GCGCAGGCATCGGGCGTGAAATGGTCAACGGCATGGCCGGGGGTGTGAGCAGCCGGGGTAATTTTCTCAATACGGCGGTGATGCGCGTGGTGCGCAACGCATTGCAGGCGGCGCGCAACGCGGCGGGCATCCAAAGCCCCTCCCGCCTGTTCCGGGACGAGCTGGGGCGCTATCTGGCGCAGGGTATGGCGCAGGGCTTTACCGAGGGCGCGCAGGCAAGCGTGTTGCCCGCGGTGGGTCAGGGTGTGGCGGCGGCAGCGCAGGCGGGCAGGCGCGCACTGGAAGGGGCGTTTGGCGGGCTCGGCTTTGCAGGCTGGCAACCGGACCTTTCCCCCGGGGATGCGGCCATCCGCGTGGCGGCGCTGCAAGGCTCGCCCGCTTGCAGCCAGCAGGCTGTGCAGCGCGCGCAGCCTGCGGAGAGGGTGATCCACCTGACGCAAAACATTACCTTTGCGGCAGCGATGCAAGCACCGGACGAGATCGCCCGCGCCATTCGCAGGCAGGCGGCCTATGGGCTGGCTGGAGCGCGCGGCTGAGGAAGCGTGCCCCCGCGCAGGCTTGCGGTGCATCTGCGGGCGGTGCGCGGCTCGCCTTGCCGCCCATGCCCGGCAGGCACCAAGCCCGGCGCGGGCAAAATGTGCCATTGGCTACAAAACAGGATTGGCAGGTGCAAATCATGATCAGTGTTCGTTTTGTGCGCGGCGATGGGCGCACTTTCAGCATGGATGGGGTGCTTTTGGGGCTGGTGGCGGCCAGCGGGCTGGATGCACCCAATGTGGAGGTATTCACCCAAAAGGCCGCAGCGGGGGATGGCGACCTCATCACCGCGCAGCGCGTGGGCAGCCGTGTGCTGGAGTTTACCGCCAAGGCTCGCAAGGCCGTGCTCAACGACCCGCTCCGGCGGGCGATCACCGCTTTTTTCAGCCCGGCGCAAAGCTTTCAGGTGTATATCCACCGTGCGGACGGCGTGCGCTTTGCAGATGGCTGCCGTCTGGAAAGCTTGCAGATCCCTACGGAGAACATCCATACGCCGCTCACCGTCACGCTGTCGCTGCTCATGCCGGAGGGGTATTTTCTCTCGGCGGATGGGTTTGGCAAGAACATCGCGGCCATCGAGCCGCGCTGCGGCTACCCCTATGCGGCGCAGGCGGGCGTAGGGCGCATCTATGGCCTGTACGCCTTTGCACAGACCGTGTATTTGGATAATGACGGCGATGCGCAGGCCTATCTGAAGGCGGTGTTCAGCGCCCGTGGCACGGTGACCAACCCCAAGCTGATGGCGGGCGGCGGCTTTGTGCGCATGCTGATGACCCTGCAAGCCGGGGATGTGCTGGTGGTGGATGGTAAAACCCGCGCCGTGACCCTCAATGGGGACAACGCATCCGCACGGCTGGACAGGCACAGCAGCTTTGAGGGCATCGTGTTTGGGCTGGGCAGCAACACCGTCAGCTACACAGCGGATGCGGGCGCCAATTTGCTGGATGTGTATGTGTATTACAACAAACGCTACATCGGCGCGTGATGCGGCGCGCGGAAAGGGGGTTTGCCAGTGGAGCTTTTGGGGCTGGATGCGGCGTTGCAGCCGATCGGGTCGCTCACCTGCCTGAACATCCAATGGAACCGGCGTTTCTATGAGGCGGGGGATTTTCAGGTGCTGCTGCGCGCCGGGGATTTTGACCCCGCCATTGCCTTCCTGTACACGGCGGAGCGCCCGGAAACCGGCATGGTGCAAAAGGTGGAAACCGAGCGCACCGCCAAGGGGGATTTTGTGCTCCTGAGCGGCTATTTTCTGGAAGGGATGCTCAACTGGCGCGTGCTCTACCCCCCTGTGGCGGAGGTGATGAACGTGGCGGTTTTTTGCCGGGATCAAGTGCGCGATCGCCTTGGCGGCGCGGGGTTTTTGGTGCCCGAGGGCGCCGAGCACGGCGAAATCAAGACCATTACCGCGCGGGGCGAGCCCATGGGCGATTTTCTCTATGCCCTGCTGGCCCCCTATGCGCTGGGGCAGCGCATCCGGCTGGAGCTGGCGGAAAACCGGATGATCTACGAAATCTGGCGCGGCAACGACCGTACCCAGAGCCAGAGCCAGAATGCCTTTGCACTGTTTGGCCAGGGCTTTGGCACGGTGGATGGCCTGACCATAACCCGGGACGACAGCGCCCTGTGCAACTGCGCCATCGCCGCCTATGAAGGCGGCGCCGTCACGGTGGATGCCCGCGCGGATGCTTCCGTCCCAAGGCGGGAGATGTATGTGGATACGCAGCTTTCGCCGGGTCAGTACCTGACCCCCGCCGCGCTGCACAGCGATGCGCGCGCCCATGGCCTGCGCGCGCTGGAAAAGCGCAAAGCGCTCATGAACATCGATGCAACGGTGCTCCGCGCGGGTGTGCGCTACCAGAAGGATTATGACCTGGGCGACCGCTGCGATGTGCGGGACGATCGTTTGCAGGTGCAATTTGAGGGGCGCATCATCGAGATCAACGAAGTATGGAAGGAAGGGGCGCACACGGTGTCCCTCCAGTTTGGGGACAAGCTCCCCACCGCCTACGGGCGCTGACGCGGCGCAGGCTCGCGCCCGGCACGGCGGAAGCATCCCACACGTGTGAGCGCCGCGCACACGGCGCAACCCAAACCCAACCGGCGGGCATTGCCCGCCAAAGGAGGCATTATGGCAGTTTCCTGGCCTTTTGATGCCGTGCTCACCCAGGATGAGCACGGCAATCCCCAGTACAGCCGCGCGTATAGCTCCGATGCCATCGCGCGCATCCTGTCGCGGTATTTTTCCAACGGGGTGTTCCTCAAACCCGCCACCAGCCTGCAGGTGGTGCAGCATCAGGAGATGACCGTGCTGGTGAAGGCCGGCGCGGCCAATGTGAATGGCCGGCACTTTGACGAGGAGCTGGATCGCGTGCTCACCGTGCAGGCTGCCCATGCGGAGATGGACCGCATCGACACCGTGGCGCTGCGGCTGAATCTGGAACAGAGCGTGCTGTCCATCGACCTGTATGTGCTCATGGGCACGGCGGCAGTGGTACCCCAGCCCCCGCAGCTCACGCGCAACGCCAGCCTGTGGGAGCTGGGGCTGGCCAATCTGTTCATCGCCAAAGGCAATGCGGACATCCCCCAGCACCGCATCACCGATACGCGGATGAACAGCGAGCGTTGCGGGCTGGTGACCTCCGTGATCGGGGAGCTGGACACCACAACCCTCTATGCACAGGTGCAAAGCGACCTGGCGCGTTTTCGCCAGGAGGAGCAAGCCGCCTTTACCGATTGGCGCACCCTGCAATCCGAGGCGTTTGAAACGTGGTTTGCCCAAACGCGGGACACGCTTGCCGGCGATGCGGCAGGCAATCTGCTGGCGTTGATCCAGCAGCGCGCGCCCGTGCAGCTGAGCGCCCTGCTGCCCATGAGCGGGTGGAGCGCGACCAAGCCTTACCGGCAAACGGTGGCGGTGCCGGGCATACAGTCCGGGGATACGCCGCTGGCGGATGTGGCGCTGGGCGCCACCGCGCAGCTGGCCGCGGCGCAACTGGCGGCGTACATGTGCATCGGGCGTATCGATGCGGGCAATGGCACGCTGGAAGCGACCTGTTACAGCGCCCTGCCCGATGCGGACATCCCGCTGCAGCTGAAGGTGGTGCGTTAAATGGGACAGGCGATGATCATGCGGCGCGGCGTGTACAAGCCGCAGCTGCCGGCCTTTACCTACACAGGCAATTATCAATTTGTGTCCGAGGGCAATGGGCACTGGAAACTGCGCCTGCTCACCAGTGGGGTGCTCACCTTTTCCCGCCTGGATGAGCTGCTGGACATGTACCTGCTGGGCGGTGGCGGGGGCGGCGGCGCCAACAACGGGGGCGGCGGGGGCGGCGGATTTGCATCCACCCACCGCAGCCTGGTGGCGCAGGTGGGCGAAAGCTACAGCGTGACGGTGGGCACCGGCGGCGCGGGCGGCACGGCAGGCGGC
>LVAR01000130.1 GCA_001604115.1 Clostridiales bacterium Firm_12
GCTGGCGGCTGATGCACCAATCCCGGATGTTCTCCATCCAGTTAAAATAAATCTTGCTGAAGCGCTCCGGCACAAACTTGGTTTTTCCCTCACGCACGGCGTCAATCGCAGGCTTGGCCAGCGGCGCCATCTGGACGAACCACTGCATGCTGGTCACCGGATCCACGGTGGTGTGGCAGCGGTAGCAGGTGCCCACATTGTGGGTATAATCCTCCACCTTGACGAGGTAGCCGGTCTCCTCCAGCTCCTTGGCCACCGCCTTGCGGCACTCGTTCTCATGTATGCCCGCAAACTTGCCCGCCAGCTCATTCATGGTTCCATCATCGTTGGTCACGCGGATGATCTCCAGATCATGCCGCTGGGCAACCTCAAAATCGTTGGGGTCATGCGCCGGGGTGATCTTGACCGCACCGGTGCCAAAGGCCATATCCACATAGGTATCCGCCACCACGGGAATCAGCTTGTTGAGGATCGGCAGCACCACCATCTTGCCGATCAGGTGCTGGTAGCGGGCATCATCCGGGTGCACGGCTACCGCCGTATCGCCCAGCATGGTTTCCGGGCGCGTGGTGGCAACCGTGACGCCTTGGCCGCCATCCGCCGCCGGATAGCGGATGTGCCACAGGTGGCTGGCCTGCTCCTCGTACTCCACTTCCGCATCGGACAGGGCGGTGCGGCACACCGGGCACCAGTTGATGATGCGGCTGCCGCGGTAAATGAGCCCCTTCTGGTACAGGTTCACAAACACTTCCCGCACGGCTTCATTGCAGCCCTCGTCCATGGTAAAGCGTTCGCGCGTCCAGTCACAGCTGGCGCCCAGGCGGCGCTGCTGGCGGTTGATGCGGCCGCCGTACTCAGCCTTCCACTGCCAGGCTCGCTCCAAAAACGCCTCGCGCCCGATCATCTCTTTGGTGAGGCCTTCTTTTTTCATCTGTTCCACGATTTTCACTTCGGTGGCAATGGAAGCGTGATCTGTGCCCGGCAACCACAGGGTGGGATCCCCCTTCATGCGGTGGTAGCGGATGGGCGCATCCTGCAAAAGGCAATCCATCGCATGCCCCATATGCAGCTGGCCAGTGATGTTGGGCGGCGGCATCACGATGGTATAGGGCTTTTTGCCCGCCACGCGCTTTGCCACAAACGCGCCGCTCTCCTCCCACATCTGGTAAAGCCTATCCTCAATGTCCCGGGGATTGTACACTTTTTCCATGTCAAATGCTTTTGGCTGTTCGCTCATGCCTTCCAACCCTTCCCTCTGCTCAAATGGGGATATAGTCCAACAAAATCAGCGCGCCCACCAGCGCCATTACCAGCCCGGCGATTTTCATGGGCACGGTGGCGCGTTGCGCCTGCGCCTTGAACACCAGCCTGGCTACCCTGGGCGCTTCATATACCAGCAGCGCGCCAACGGCCACCAGCACGATGCCCGGCACACTGAGCCGGGAGAGAACGCCTTGCCAATACGTCACATGATCCCTCCTCCGTCGATGCATCGATGCCGGCCTGCACAGCAGTGCCGCTGTGCAGGCGGCATACACGCCAGGGCTTTGCCTGAATGGCAGCCCTTACCCGTGCAGGTGCGGCCTGCCCGCTGGGTGCTACCGGCTGGCGCCAGCCCCTTGGGGATTGCTACGCTGCCCGTTGCCACGCCAAAGGCTTCTGATCCGTCCCTGAGCGCTGCCTGCGCACCGTAGCATTGCCCCCAAAAGAAAAAGCCGCCACGCCCTGAAAGGACGGAGCAGCTCCGTGGTACCACCTTACTTCGCGCTGGCGAAACGCCAACGCCTCGTTGCGCTGTAACGGGCGCACACGGCAAGACTGCGCGGCATGTGCCGCGTTCATCCTGCGCCTTCCCGGGCGACCTTCCGCAACCTTGCCAACCGAACAGCCTTCCAGCCAACGAGCCGTTCTCTCTGTGGGGGCGGTTTGCGTACTCCTCCCGCTCATCAGGCAAATGCCGTAAAGGCCGCGCAAGCGCGACCCTTACAGTATGCCGGGGAACGCGTTACGCGTTCTCCTTCTTGGCTTCGGTCATATCGATGACCTGCTTGCCGTTGTAATAACCGCAGTGCTTGCACACGCGATGGCTAAGCTTTTTCTGGTGGCATTGCGGGCATTCCACGATGCCGGGCAAAGTCAGCTTCCAGTGGGCGCGACGGCTACGGCCGCGGGCACGCGAGATTTTTCCTTTCGGAAGAGCCATGGTCTACACCTCCTCATCCTTTGTCAGCAAGCGCTGCAATGCTTCAAAAGGACGCTGTGTCGGCGATTCCTCTTCGCACGAGCTCTTGAAAATATCCTGCGTGTACGCTTCAGGCAACGCGCCGCCCTGGCAATCCTCCTGACAGAGGAAGCGCATGGGCAGGTTGAGCATGATCAGCGTCAGCGCGAGCGGGTCTACGGTCACTTTGTTGCCTTCGTAATGGAAATCTTCATCCTCCAGCTCCAGCGCGTCTTTGCGGAAGTTTTCCGCAAAGCTGATGGCAAGCGGTACACTCGCCGGTGCAAGGCAATTGGCGCAGGAAGCGTGCGCTATGGTCGTTAGCTCGCCTTCCAGACGCACCGTGCCATCCAGCGCACTGTACGTGCCGCTGAGCTTGGCTGGGTCAAAGGACACCATTTCGCCAACCACATCCTGTGGGGGAACCGAGACTTCTGCCGTGAACGGGAACGAATTCCCCGGGTTCAGCAAAGCCTTTGAAACATCGAGCTCCATAGGTTCCTCCTCAAACGTGACCAATTTGCATTATAAGGCAGTTTGTACAACTTGTCAATCGTAATTTTCCAATGCCGCCCATGCGCGGCATCGCGCCGGCGGCGGGCAATCAGTCCTCGATCGGTCTGCCCTCGATGATGGCCACCGTGTCGTTGGCGATCACAAGCTCCTCATTGGTAGGAATGACTACGATCTTGACCTTGCTGTCGTCTGTGGAAATCACGGCTTCGTTGCGGGTCATGTTCTTTTCGGGATCCAGCTTGGCGCCCAGGAACTCAAACCCTTCCATAACCAGCGCGCGCAGCGTATGGTTGTTCTCCCCGATACCGGCAGTGAACACGATCGCATCCACGCCGTTCATGGCGGCAGCATACGCGCCGATATACTTGCGGATGCCGTGCACCAGGATCTCCCGGGCGATGATCGCGCCTTCATGGCCGTGATCGCAAGCATCATCGATATCACGCATGTCGCTGGAAAGACCGCTCACGCCCAGCAGGCCGCTCTTCTTGTTGAGCAGATCCAGCACTGCGTCCACAGAGAGGTTTTCGTTGTTGGCGATGTACTGCACCACGGCCGGATCCAGGTTGCCGCTGCGGGTGCCCATCAGCACGCCTTCCAGCGGGGTGATGCCCATGCTGGTATCCACACATTTGCCGTTGACCACCGCCGCCAGGCTGGAGCCGTTGCCCAGATGGCAGGTGATGATGCGGCTGTTGGCGCGGTCCAGCCCCAAAAATTCGCAGGCGCGCTTGCTCACATAGCGGTGGCTGGTGCCATGGAAACCATAGCGGCGCACATGCAGCTTTTTGTAATACTCCATCGGCACGCCGTACAGGTAGGCCTTCTTGGGCATGGTCTGGTGAAAGGCGGTATCAAACACCGCCACGTTGGGGGTGGTGGGCATCACGCGCTCGCAGGCTTCAATGCCCATGAGGTTGGCGGGGTTGTGCAAAGGCCCCAGCGGGATGTTCTCGCGAATGGCGTCCTTCACATCCTCCGTTACCAGCACGCTGCCGGTGAAACGCTCGCCGCCGTGCAGCACGCGGTGGCCGACGGCCACGATCTCGTCCATGCTCTTGACCGCGCCCTTTTGCGGATCCGTCAGCGCTTTGAGCATCCACTGGATGCCCTCGGTGTGATCCTTCATGAAGGCGGTCGCGTCAAAAACCTGATCGCCCACCGTTTGTTTGATGCGGCCGCCTTCAATGGCGATGCGCTCTACCAGACCCTTGGCGAGCAACTGCTTGCTCTCCATATCCAGCAGCTGGTACTTGAGGGAAGAGGAACCGGCATTGAGAATCAGAATTTTCATGTTGGCAAACTCCTTACGCTTGGGCTTTGACGGCGGTAATGGCCACAACGCTGACGATATCTTCCACGGAGCAGCCCCTGCTCAGATCGTTGACGGGCTTGGCCAAGCCTTGCACGATGGGGCCGATTGCCGCCGCGCCCGCAAAGCGCTGCACCAGTTTGTAGCCGATGTTGCCTGCCTGCAGGTCTGGGAAAATGAGCACATTGGCGTGCCCTGCCACAGTGCTGCCCGGTGCTTTGAGCTGGCCGACGCTGGCCACCAGCGCGGCATCCGCCTGGAGCTCGCCATCGCACTGGAGGTCGGGGGCAAGCTCATGCACCTTCTGGGTGGCCTGCTGCACCTTGGTAACGGCATCGCTCTTGGCACTGCCCTTGGTGGAAAAGCTGAGCATGGCCACTTTGGGATCAAGCCCTACCAGTTGCCTGCCCGTCTGCGCGCTGGCGATAGCGATGGCGGCCAGCTCGTCGGCGGTGGGGTCGGGGATCACGGCGCAATCGCCAAAAATGAGCACGCCGTCCTCGCCGTATTGCTTGTCCGGCACTTCCATGATAAACGCGCCGCTGACCACAGAGATGCCCGGCGCGGTTTTAATGATTTGCAGCGCGGGGCGCAGCACGTTGCCGGTAGAGTTGATCGCGCCGGCCACCATGCCGTCCGCATCGCCGGTCTTGACCATGAGCGCGCCATAATAGAGGGGATCGCCCGTCAACTCCTTGGCCTGCTCGGGGGTCAGCCCTTTGGCCTTGCGCAGCTCATAGAGCAAGCCGGCATAGGCTTCGGATTTTTCGCTGGCCTTGGGGTCAACCAACGCGACGCCAGTGAGACCGGTGCCAGTCTGTGCGGCCACCTTCTCGATCTCAGAAATGTTCCCCAGCAGCGTGACGCTGGCGATGCCCTGATCTACGATCTGGCGGGCAGCCTGCACCGTGCGCGGCTCAGAACCTTCCGGCAGAACGATGTGCTTTTTGTTCTGCTGGGCCTTCGCCTTGATTTTGTCAATGACGGACATGGCAGTTTCCTCCCTCATGTGATAGAATACATAATGTAACGGTATACAACCGAAATATTATACTCCTTTCCAGCTCAAAATGGAAGGGTATCGAAAAAAATCGCGCCCGTTGCTGCAAAAAACGCCGCTGCCCTGTGCGCAGGACGCAAACGGTACTGCGGCGCGATCAGGCTGCGCCGCTGGTGTGACCTAAGCCCGGGCGGGATGTGCCGCGCCCAAACACAGGAGGTAACATGAGGCCAACCGTTGGGATCATCTGCGAATACGACCCATTCCACCGTGGGCATGCGCGCCAGTTTGCCCTGGTGCGCGAAAAACTGCCGGATGCGCGCATCGTGTGCGTGATGAGCGGCTGTTTTACCCAGCGGGGCAGCGCTGCGCTGTTTGCCCCCGCTTTTCGTGCGCGCGCGGCGCTGGATGCCGGCGCGAGCCTGGTGCTGGAATTACCCTGCGCCTTTGCCCTGCGGGAGGCGGAAAATTTTGCGTTGGGCGGCATTGCATTGCTGGATCGTCTGGGGTTTGTGACGCATGTGAGCTTCGGCTGCGAGGATGATGATCTGCCTTTTTTGCAGACAGCAGCCGCCTTGCTGGAATCCCCCACGCCCTCCTTTACTGCCGCGCTGCATGCGGCGCTGGCTCAGGGCAAGTCTTTTGCAGCCGCGCAGGCGCAGGCGGTGGCGGCCGGCCTGCACGGTGGCATGGCGGGTTGCGCGCAGCGCGGGGCAGCCCCTGACACATCCGCACCTGCGCAGCCGCAATCTGCCGCCATCGCAGCAACCCTGCAAGCCCTGCAAAAGCCCAACAATATTCTGGGCATTTGCTATTTGCGTGCTTTGCGCAGGCTGGGCAGCGCACTGACGCCGCTGCCGGTGCGTCGCATCGGGGATTACCACGCGCCAAGCCTTGCCGCAGATGGTTTTCCCTCCGCCAGTGCCACGCGCGCAGCCTATTTGGCCGGCGACATCCTCGCGGCTGAAGCGGCGTGCGGCTACCCGCTGACCGGTGTGGTGCATCACCCGCCCGCCGCGCTGGACCCCTTGCTGCTGCACACCCTCCGCACCATGGACACATGCCAATTGCGCGCCCTGCCGGACTGCACCGAAGGGCTGGAGAACCGCCTGGCTCGCGCCGCCCGGCAGGCGACTGACCGCGCGATGCTGCTCTCCCTGCTCAAGACCCGCCGCTATGCCCGCGCGCGCCTGAACCGCCTGCTCAGCCATGCGCTGCTGGGCATGACAGCGGAGCTGCTGGCCTGGCAGCCCTTGCCGGACTACGCACGCCTGCTGGGTTTCCGTCAGGCGGATGCCGATTGTATGGCACACTTGCGAAGCAGTGGCATCCGCATCCTTGCCAAAGCCGCCCATGGGGATCGGTCGGATCCGTTGTTTGCGCTGGATCTGCGGGCTTATGATCTGTGGGCGCTGGGCGCTGGCCTGCCCGCCGGGATGATGCTCACGCAGCCCGTGGCCATCGCATAGCCCGATG
>LVAR01000131.1 GCA_001604115.1 Clostridiales bacterium Firm_12
AGTATGGAAAGCACCCCCCGCTCCCCCGCCGCAGCGGAACCGGGTCAAGGGCAAAGCCCTTGCGGGGTTCAAAGGGGCAGCGCCCCTGTGGGGTTTGGGGCAACGCCCCAAGCGCCCCCACACAGCGCCAGCGAGCGAACGGCCGTGAAGCGGCCATGAGGCGAGCGGAGTAGCGACCCGCAGTATGGAAAACACCCCCCGCTCCCCCGCCTATCCCCCATCCGGCCAGATCCAGATGCCGGCAACGATCACTGCCCCACCGAAAGGAGTCCGACCCATGCTCAAACCTTATCTGCTGGCAGGCACCATCGTCAAGCCGCAGGGCGTGCGCGGCGAAGTAAAGCTGCACCATGAAACGGATGATCCCGATTACCTTTGCACGCTGGGCACGCTGTATGCCAAGCGTGGGGACGCCTATGCCCCCATCGCTGTGGAAAGCGGGCGCGTGAGCGGCGGGGATGTGTACCTGACGCTTGCCGGCGTGACGGATCGGGATGCGGCGGAAAAGCTGCGCGGCACGGAGCTGTACATCGCCCGGGCGGATGCAAGGCCGCTGGCCGAGGGCGAGATGTTCATCGTGGATATGATCGGCATGCGAGCGGTGGATACGGACGGCCGGGAGATCGGCACGCTGAAAGATGTGCTGCAAAACGGCGGCGCGGATGTGCTGGTGTTTGATACCCCGCGCGGCGGGATGATGGCGCCGTTCCTCAAACGGCTGGTGAAAAAGCTGGATGCGCAGGCCGGGGTGATGCTGCTGGACAGCGCGGTGCTGCCGGAGGTGGCTTTCTATGAAAATAGCGATCCTGACCCTGTTCCCTGAAATGTTTGACGGGCTGCTGAACACCAGCATCCTGGGCAGGGCGCAGGCGGAAGGGCTCATTGCCGTGGAGGCGGTGGATATTCGCCCCTACAGCAGCCAGAAACACCGCAACACGGACGATTACCCCTTCGGCGGGGGGGCGGGCATGGTGATGACCGCCCAACCCATTGTGGACTGCGTGCAGGCCGTGCGCGCGCGCGGCTTTACGGGCCCCTGCCTGTACATGAGCCCGCGCGGCAGACCGCTGACCCAGCAAAAGGTGCAAAAGCTGGCCGCGCTGGATGGCTTTGTGCTGCTGTGCGGCCACTATGAGGGCGTGGACGAGCGTGCGCTAGCGCTGGTGGTGGATGAGGAGATTTCCCTGGGGGATTTTGTGCTCACCGGCGGGGAGCTGGCCGCCATGGCCGTGGTGGATTCGGTCGCCCGGCTGGTGCCGGGAGTGCTGGGCAGCAGCCAGAGCGCGGAGGAGGAGAGCTTTTCCGCAGGGCTGCTGGAATACCCCCAATACACCCGCCCGCGCGAGTACCAAGGGATGGCTGTGCCGGAGATTTTGCTCAACGGGGATCATGCCAAGATTGCCGCATGGCGCAGGCAGCAGGCCTTGCTGGAAACACTGCGCCGCAGGCCGGATCTGTTTGACACCGCGCCGATGACGGCGCAGGAGCGCGCGGCTACGCTGGCCGCCTTGGCCGCGGAAATGGAAAAGGCCGATGCAGCCCCGCCCGATGCGACCCAAGCGGAAACGCAGCAGGCAGAAACGGCTGCCGCGTCTGCCGATGCCGCGCCGGGCTGCGGCGCGGGCGCATCCCCCGGCGCGGAGGGCTGAGCCCGCAGGCATGCGCGGAGCACTGTTTGCGCCCCCATCCTTGCCGGATGAAAACCCGGATCGCCGGGGAGGCTTGCGGCCATCGCCGCCGCCCCCAATGGAAAGGAGCATGGAAAATGCTGATGCGTCGCCTGATCACGGTGGTTTGTCCGCTGATCCTCTGCCTGCTGACCAGTGTGGTGTTCATGCTGCTGGACAGGTGGTTTGCAGCGGGCAATTTCTTTGCCTATCTGCTCAAAGGGGTGGCGCTGGGCATCGGCGTGGCGCTGCTGCTGCCGGTGGCGGGCATCCGTGTGCGGCACACCGGGCTCACGGGTCTGCTGTATATCGCCGCGGTGCTGCTGCTGATCACGCTGGGCTATCAGTACCTGGAAACTGTGGGCGCGGTGCATTGGCCTGCGCTCAAGGCCATCCTGTCCATCAACGGGCAGGTGATCCTGATCGAAGGCACGATGATGGGCTACCTGGCGCTGACAGCGTTCCTCAACCGCAAACGGCGCAGCGAAACTGCGCAGTAGGATCGGTGCGGGGCATGGGTGCTATTGGGCAGCGGCAATCCGGCTATCCGGCGGCAAAGCACAGCGCCGATCGTTGCCAGCGGGCGGTTCGGCTGGCATCAACCGCAAACGGCGCAGCGAAACTGCGCAGTAGGGTAGGCGCAGGGGAAGGACGCTATTGGGCGGCGGCTATGCGGCCATCTTGCATCCGCCATGTGCCATCCCATCCGGCGCACCACAAGCCTACCCAAGCCCCGTTGACGCTCCATGCGTGGCGTGGCAAATCCCGCAGGCACAGGGCAACGGCAGCGGTGTGCGCACCTTCGCGCGGGGGGCAATCCGGCCCGCCGCCGCTACCGATTTTTCGCCATTTGTGCTATACTAAGGATTGTGCCGCAAACGCGGCAGGCAGGAGGGGAACCCGTTGGTAGCCACCATCCTTCGCTTTGCGGCCACTGTGGCTGTGATCCCCCTGTGCGCGACGTACCTGCCCGGCGTTCATATGCAAAATGTGCAGAGCGCTGCGCTGATCGGCGCCATTTTGGGCGGGCTGTACATCGTGATCCGCCCGTTGGCACGGCTTTTGCTCAAGGTGATCAACTGGCTCACGCTGGGGCTTTTGTATGTGGTGCTGGATGCGTGGCTGGTTTGGACGGCCGTGGGCATGATGGATGGCGCCGTGACGCTGGACCACATTGGGTGGGCGGCGGCCGTGGCGCTGGCGGTGAACGTGGCGCGCACCCTGATCGGACTGATGACGGGCAGCCTAAAAAAGTAGGAGTTTGAGATATGCATATTCTATTGGCGAATGACGACGGCATCCAGAGCACCGGCATCCACGCGCTGTGCCAGGCTGCGCTCATGCGCGGCCACCGGGTGAGCGTGTGCGCACCCAGCCAGCAGCAAAGCGCAGCCAGCCAACGCATCACGTTGCTGGACCCCATTTTTGTGAAGGAATACGATTTTGGCGCGGAGGGCGTGACCGCCTACGCCATCACCGGCACGCCGGCGGATTGCGTGCGCCTGGCGATTTATGAGCTCATCAAGGAGCCGGTGGATGTGCTCATCTCCGGCATCAACGATGGGTACAACGCGGGCATGGCCGTGCATTACAGCGGCACCGTGGGCGCGGCCACCGAGGGCGCGCTCAACCACCTGCGCGCCATGGCGGTGAGCGTGCACCACGAGGCCACCCAGGAGATGTACGATTATACCGCGCACCTGGCCATTGCGGCTGCCGAGCGCTATGTGGCGCTCAAGACCCCGCCGGCGACGGTGCTCAACATCAACGCCCCGCTGCGGGAGCCGGAGGAGGTCAAGCCCGTCATGCTGGCGCCGCTTTCGACCGCCAACTTCAAGGATTTTTACATCCGCCGGGAAAGCCCCCGCGCAGGCGTCTATTATTGGATGAGCGATGAAGGCAGCATGGAGGCCCCGGAGGAAAACTCCGATCTGGACTTGCTGAACAAAGGCCACGTGACCTTTACCTTCATGGGCAACCCCACGGAGCACAGCGCGGCGTTTGCCTCCTTCGTGCGGGAAATCGGGCGGCTGGACCTGCGCGCGTGACGCCGCGGCGGCCATGCGCCGGCACAGCGGGCGCGAAAGGGGCGCCTGCCGCGCCCTGCGGGCATATGCCCGCGCCATGGCGGCACCCATAGAGGAAGGGGCAACCCTCCACGGCCGCGCAAGGCGGCCATGACGCAAGCCTGCCGCTGCGGCAGGGGAAAGGCCGGGGCATGGCTCCGGGGCGCGCAACGCGCTATGAGGAGTATGGACACAGGGGAAATCATCAAACGGCTGAACCTGCGGGGCAAGCCATTGAGCAAGGGACACCGCCGCATTGCGGCTTTTATTGCCGAGCGCTCGGAAAAGGCTGCGTTTATGACGGCGGTCACGCTGGGGCAAAGCTGCGGCGTGAGTGAATCCACCGTGGTGCGCTTTGCCACCGCCATGGGCTACGAGGGCTACCCCGAGCTGCAGGCGGCGCTGCAGGAGCTGGTGCGCCAGCGGCTTACGGCCAGCGAGCGCTTCAACATCGCCTCGGAAATCAAGGAAAACGACGTGCTGCGCACCGTGCTCAAAAACGATATGCGCAACATCCGCCTGACGACGGAGGAGCTGAGCCAGGAGGATTTTGACCGCGCGGTGGATCTGCTGCTTTCTGCCCGGCGCATCTACGTGATGGGGCTGCGCTCCGCCGCCCCGCTGGCCACGTTTTTCGGGCATTACCTGCGGCTCATCTTTGAGGATGTGGTGATGGTGCAAAACGCCATCGGCGAAGTGTTTGACGAGGTGGAGCGCATCGGCGCGGCGGATGTGATGGTGGGGGTGAGCTTCCCGCGCTATTCCACCCGCACGGTGGAGTGCATGCGCATCGCCCGGGAAAACGGGGCGCGGGTGATCGCCGTGACGGACGGGGGCATGAGCCCGCTGGCCAGCGTGGCGGACATACGCCTGTACGCCCACACGGATATGGCCAGTTTTGTGGATTCGTTGGCGGCGCCGCTGTCATTGCTCAACGCGCTCATCGTAGCGCTGAGCCTGCGGCGGCGGGAGGAGCTTTCCGCGCACCTCAAGCGCCTGGAAAGCCTGTGGAACGCCCATGGCGTGTACCTGGACAAGGAAGAGATGCCGGAACAACGCCCGGCGGAGCGGTAACGCGTGATGGAGGCGGCAATGCGGGCTGTGGCAGTGATCGGCGGGGGCGCGGCGGGCTTGATGGCCGCTGTGACCGCCGCAGAGGGCGGCGCAAATGTGACCCTGCTGGAGCAGGGCGAGAAACTGGGCAAGAAAATCTACATCACCGGCAAAGGGCGCTGCAATGTGACCAACCTGTGCACGCCGGAGGAGTTCCGCAAAAACGTGGTGCGCAACCCGCGGTTCCTCTACTCCGCGCTGGACAGGCTGCCCCCCGAAGCCCTGCTGGAAAAACTGCACGTCTGGGGCTGCCCCACGGTGGTGGAGCGCGGCAACCGTGCGTTTCCGGAAAGCCAGAAGGCCAGCGATGTGACCCGCGCCTTTGAGCGGCGGCTGCGCGCGCTGGGCGTGACGGTGCGGCTGAACGCGCGGGTGCGCAGCATCGACACACGGGATGGCCGGGTGTGCGGCGTGACGCTGCACAGCGGCGAGGTGCTGGCGGCGGATGCGGTGATCCTGTGCACCGGCGGGGTGAGCTACCCCGCCACCGGGAGCACGGGGGATGGCTACGCCATGCTGGCAGCGCTGGGGCACAGCGTGGTGCAGCCCAAGGCGGCGCTGATCCCGCTGGTATCGGATGCGGCATGGGTGCGTGGGCTGATGGGGCTTACGCTCAAAAATGTGACCCTCTCGCTGGTGCGGGGCAAGAAAGTGCTCTACAGCGAGCTGGGGGAGATGCTCTTTACCCATTTTGGGATTTCCGGGCCGCTGGCGCTTTCGGCTTCCAGCTACCTGGCTGGGCTGCCGCTGGCGGAATGCCGCGTGCTGCTGGACCTGAAACCGGGGCTGAGCGCGGAGCAGCTGACGGTGCGCATCCTGCGGGATGTGGCGGCGGCGGGCAAAAAGCGCGTGCAAAGCATCCTGCGCGGGCTGTACCCGGAGCGGCTGGCGGATGTGATGGCCGAGCTGTGCGGCATTGACCAAAGCAAAGAAGCCAACGCCCTGACCCGTGAGGAACGGGAGCGGCTGGTAGCGCAGACCAAGGCGCTTGTGGTGCCGGTGAGCGGCACAGAGCGCATTGCGGCGGCGGTGGTCACGGCCGGCGGCGCGGATGTGCGGGCGGTGAGCCCCGCCAGCATGGAAAGCAAGCAGGTCCGGGGACTGTACATGGCCGGCGAGGTGCTGGATGTGGATGCGCTGACAGGCGGGTTCAACCTGCACATTGCGTTTGCCACCGGGTACTGCGCGGGTCAGTCGGCGGCCAACCCGGCGGAGTGACCGCGCGCAACCAACGCGGCGGCACCCCCAAAGCTGGGTCGAGGGGCAACGCCCCTCGCACGTCCCCCTATCCCCCAAGCGCAGGCAAGCCCCTGTACCCCCGCACACACCAGCCCTCAAAGCTGGGTCAAGGGGCAATGCCCCTTGCGGGGTCGAGGGGCAGCGCCCCTCGCACGTTCCTCCATATCCCCCACGCGAAGGCAAGCCGCTTTACCCCTCGCACACACCAGCCCCTAAAGCTGGGTCAAGGGGCAATGCCCCTTGCGGGGTCGAGGGGCAGCGCCCCTCGCACGTCCCTCCGCATCCCCTTCGTTCCGCCTATATCCGCTGCGTTTGCGGGAAAGAGTCTTATTAGCCAGACTGGAGTTATGAGATATGCACTACATCGTTATGGATCTGGAATGGAACCAGCCGACCAGCTTTAACACCCCTGTGTTCCGGCAGATCGGGGATAGCCTGCTGTTTGAGGTGATCCAGATCGGCGCGGTCAAGCTGGATGAGCAGTTCAGGCTGCTGGAGGAGGTTTCCATCCCGATCCGCCCGACGCACTATACGAGCATCCACCCGCGCGTGAAGCGGATGACGCACCTTGGGCATGAGCAGCTTTGCGATGCGCCGGCGTTTCCGGAGGCCATGGCGGATTTTCTGCAGTGGTGCGGAGAAGACTTTGTGTTTCTGACCTGGGGTGGGGACGATGTGAGCGTGCTCAAGCAGAACATCGACTTTTTTGAGTGCGGGTGCGAGATGCCCCGGATGTTTGATGCGCAGCGGTATTATGCGGAGGCCTTTGAGCTGGGCGTCAAGCAAAAATCGCTCAAAGGGGCGATGGAGCACCTGGAAATTGCCACGGACGAGCAGCGGGATTTTCACAACGCGATGCATGATGCGCATTACACGGCGCTGGTGCTGCAAAAGCTGCCCAACCCGGCGGGGGTGCTGGCGCACGAGCAAACGCCGCGCAAGCTGTGCCACAACCCGCGGCGCACCCGTTTCCGCATCACGCACACGGTGCCCAGCGTGACTGAAGGGTTGGCCGGGGCGGATGTGTGCACGCCGGAGTGCCCCACGTGCAAAAAGGCGACCACGCTGCTGACGGAGCTGACCCCACAGGCGCCGGGCAAGTATGTAGCGCTGAGCAAGTGCCCGCAGCATGGCACGCTGTTCATCCGGGTGCGCTTCAGCCAACTGCCGGACGGGCAGCGCGGGCTGCACCTGAGCGTGACGCCCGCCAACAGCCAAAACCGCGCCTATGTGCACACCAAGGTGCTGCAAAACCAGTACAAGCGCAAGCACGGCGTGCCCTTTGACCCAGAGGACCTGGGGCGCGCATGTGACAGCAACATGCCCTTTGAGGACATGTAGCTTGCGCCCCGCCGCACCACACCACTTACGACCCCCCACGGGAGGCGATGCATACATGGAGCACAGCAGCGAAGCAAGGCGCATCCGCATTACGTTTGACGGGCATAGCGGCGAGTTTGACCCGGGGGTGAGCGCGCAGGCGGCCACGGCGGCGCTCTCGCCGGAAACAGCCCGGGAAACGCTGTGCCTGATGCACGGAGGCGCATGCCTGGAGCTGGGCGTGCCGCTGTATGAAAGCTGCACCCTCACCCCGCTGCGCTATGAGGATGAGGAAGGCCGCCGCGTGTATGAGCGCTCGGTGCGGTTTTTACTGCTGATGGCCATGAAGCGCCTTTACCCGCAAATGCGCGTGCGCATCCTCAATTCGGTGGGGTACGGCGTGTACCTGCGCGCCATCGGGCAGGACATGGGCCACGCCATGGTGCGTAAGCTGGAGGCCGAGATGCGGGCGCTTGCGGCGCAGGATCTGCCCTTCACGCGGGAGCTGTGGTCGCGGGAGAAGGCCATTGCCTATTTTGCCGAGCAGGGATATCCGGACAAGGCGGAGATCCTGGCCTACCGGCCGCATGAAACCATCGCGATGTACCGCATCGGGGACATGCGCGAGTATTTTTACGGGACGATGACCCCTTCCACCGGCACGCTGACGCGTTTTGCGCTCAAGCCGCACTTTCCGGGCATGGTGCTGCTGCTGCCCGCGCCGGACGCGCCGGATGTGCCCGCGCCCTACCTGCCGCGCCCCAAGCACCTGCGGGTGTTCATGGAAAGTCAGGAGTGGTGCCGCATCCTGGCGGCGGACAACGTGGCCGATGTGAACCACATGATGGAAGAGGGCAGGATGCGGGAGTTTGTGCGCATCAACGAGGCGCTGCACGACCGCAGCATCGGGCGCATCGCCGATGAGATCGTAAGCCGCGGGGCACAGATCGTGCTGGTGTTCGGCCCCTCCTCCAGCGGGAAAACGACCTTCGCCAACCGCCTGAGCGTGCACCTGCGGGTGCTGGGCAAACGCCCCCAGCTGGTGAGCCTGGACGATTTTTACCGCCCGCGGGATCAGGTGCCGCTGGACGCAAACGGCCAGCCGGATCTGGAGCATGTGGACGCGCTGGACATCCCCTACCTGAGTGTGTGCATCGAGCGGCTGCTGGCGGGCGAAACCGTGGCCATGCCCAAGTTCGATTTTCCCAGCGGCCGCCGCAAGGCCGAAACCACACCCCTCACGCTGGCGGGCAACGGCCCGCTGATCCTGGAAGGCATCCACGCCCTCAACGACAAGGTGACCCGGGAATTGCCCGAGCAGCTGACCTACGGGGTGTATGTGAGCGCGCTGCCGTGCATCAACCTGGACAACCACAACCGTATCCGCACGACGGATGTGCGCCTGCTGCGCCGCATCACCCGGGATGCAAAATTCCGGGGCACGCCGCCGCAAAAAACCATCGATATGTGGCCGAGCGTGCGCGCGGGGGAGGAAAAGTGGATCTTCCCCTACCAGGAAAAGGCGGATGTGATGTTCAATACCTCGCTGCACTATGAGCTGCCGGTGCTCAAGCGCATGAGCTACGAGCTGCTTTCCGCCATCCCGGACGATGCGCCCCAGGCGCTGGTGGCGCACAGACTCAAAAAGTTTCTGCAATATCTGCTCCCGGCGGAGGATGCCGTGATGGACGAAATCCCGCCGCTGAGCATTCTGCGGGAATTTATCGGGGAGTGCACATTCTACGACCGCCATTGACTTTTTTGGCCGGTTAGTGTATAAAAAGTTGTTTAGGCATAAGCAACTGTGAAACAGGAGGCTGTCCAAAGGTGCAGGCTATCAGTGCGGTGATCGGGACGATCAACTGGGTTTTGACCCTGTGGCTGACGACGATCATCGTCTACCAGCTATATATCAGCATTTTCGGGTTCAAGAAGGTTTCCAAGGATTACGAGGATCATGACCCCAAGCTCAAATACCTGGTGTTGGTGCCCGCCCACAATGAGGAGGCGGTGATTTCCGGCATTGTGGAAAACCTCCAGTCGATGGATTATCCCAAAGAATTATATGATTTTTACATTCTGGCGGATAACTGTACCGACCGCACGGCGGAAATCGCCCGCGGGATGGGCGCCAACGTGCTGGAGAGCCACAAGGAAAGCCCGGATATGCCCACCGGCAAGCCCATCGTGCTGCAAAAAGCGCTCAAGACCCTGGAAGGGTACGGCGAAAAGTACGATCTGGTCATTTTTTTTGATGCGGACAACCGCATCGATACCAACATGTTCCGCGAGGTGAACAGCCAGTTTTTGGATCATCCGGAGGCGGATGTGGTGCAGTGCTACCTGGGCTGCAAAAACAAAAAGGGCTGGGTGGCGCTGTATTACTACATGAGCTACACCATTACCAACCGGTTTTTCCAGTACGCCAAAAGCCGCCGGGGCATCAACTGCGTGGTGGGCGGCACCGGCTTTGCCGTGCGCGCGGATTACCTGCAGCGCCGGGGCGGCTGGACCTCCATGAGCCTGACGGAGGATTTTGAGCTGCAGGTGGAGGCAACGTGCGAGGGCAAGCGCATCCTGTGGAACAACAATGTGCGCATCTATGACGAGAAACCCACCCGCTGGCGCGCCAGCCTGCGGCAGCGCATCCGCTGGGCGCAAGGGCACTGGTTTGTATGCTTCAAGAACACGCGGCGCATTTTTCGGGCTTTGCGGCAAAAGAAGATCGGCTTTGGCGAGTTTTTGAGCACATTCCTGTATGTATACAGCCTGACGCCGTTTGTGGTCGTGTTGATCCAGATGGTGCTGAGCCTGGTATTGCAGGTGAGCATCTGGACGGGCATCATGCCCCAGCCGGAAACCGCCATCACGTTTTGGGATTGGTTTACCGTGAACTACCCCAGCCTGCTTTTGTTCCTGTATTCGTTTATTTTCCTGTTTTATGTGGCGGACTGGCTGGACAACCGCGAGCGCTTCCGCCCGATGACGCTGGTGAACAACGTCGTGAGCCTGCTGATGAACACCATCGTCGTGGCCGGCGCACAGATCTGGGGGCTGTTCCGCTTCCGGCACCAGAATGTATGGGTCAAGACCACGCACAGGATCAACGCGCCGCACGAGGGCTGCCTGTATGACCCCAATGCAGTTGGGGCGCAGGAAACCGCGCCGCCCCCGCGCAAGAAAAGCAAACGCGAGCGCGCCAAGGACGAGGCCGAGGCAACGCAACAGCACCTCAAGGCCGCGGAAAACAGCTTGCCCATTTGAGCACAACGGCCACGCGCCCGCGCCGCAACTTGCGGCCGGGTGCGTTTTATGCAACCGGGATCAACACGGTATGGAGGGATGCGCATGCTGCGGGTCTGGCTGGCAAGGTGGCTGCTGCTGCCGCCGGTACGGCGGGGGGCGCGGTTCATGGCGGCGCTGTGGCACGGGCTGTACATCCCGGCGGCCTGGCGAAGCCTGCGCGCATGGCGGCCGCATGCGCTGGTAGCCGCAGGGCTTTTGAGCATACTGCTCACTTTGCAGACGCTGCGCTTTTCCGCCATCACGGCGGATTGGCAGGTGGCTACGGGGTTTTTGGGCCAGCCGACGCTGTTCCTGCTCAACTGGCTGCCCATTGCAGGTGTGCTGGTGCTGGCCTATTTGCTGGCTGGGCGGCTGTATGTGGCCTACGCCATCACAGCGCTGCCCGTGCTGGGGCTGGCGCTGGTCAATTATTACAAGCTGCTGCTGCGGGGGGATCCGCTCCTGTTTGCGGATATCGCGCTGGTGGGCGAGGCCAAAGCCATCAGCGCACATTACACCATCCGGCCTGCGCCGGGGGTCGTGTTTGCGGTGCTGCTGACGCTGGGGCTGGTGGCGCTGCTGCGGCGCGGCTACCGCGCGCAGGGGAAGCCCGGCATAGCGCTGAGGCTGGTGGGGTGCGTGGCGTGCGTGGCGGCGCTGTACGGCTATGGGCGCTTTGCCCTGCCCAGTGACGCGCTGTATGGGCAAACCGCCCTGAGCGTGCCGTGGATGCCAACGCAATCCTACGTGGCGCATGGGGTGGTATACCCCTTTTTGCGTAGCGCGACCAGCCTGACGGCCGCCCCGCCGGACGGGTATGACGAGCAGATGGCAGCCGCCAACCTGAACCGATTTGCGGATGCGGACATCCCTGCCGAGCAAAAGGTGGATATCATCGCCATCATGATGGAGGCATTTGGGGATTTCAGCACGGTGCCGGGGCTGACGTTTGCCAGCGACCCCTATGCCGATTTGCATGCCCTGATGGCGGAAAGCTATGCCGGGCAGCTGGTGGTGAACGTGTTTGCCGGGGAAACGGTGAACACCGAGCGCGCATTTTTGACCGGCTATCTGGACCCGACGGAAAACTTCCGCGCGCCGGTGAGCAGCTTTGTGTGGTATTTGAAGGGGCAGGGCTACCGCACGCAGGGCAGCCACCCGGGCAACAACTGGTTTTACAACCGGCTCAATGTGGATCAGTATCTGGGGTTTGACCGCTATTATTTTTATGAGGATCGCTACCGCTGGTACATCAAAGGCGCGCAGATCCTGCCGGACGCGCAGTTTTTCCCGACCATACTGGCGGATCACAACCTGGCGGCGGTGGGCGGCAAGCCGGTGTTCAGCTTTCATGTGACGTACCAAAACCACGGCCCCTACCCCACCACCCCGGCGTATGACCAGGCCTACCTGCCTTGGCAAGCGGGGTATAGCGAGGCGGATTACAACATAGCCAACAATTACCTGACGGGTGTGGCGGAAACCGGGCGGCAGCTGCGCGCCCTGGCGGACAAACTGCGGGGGAGCGCACGCCCGGTGGTGCTGGTGGCCTTTGGCGACCACAAACCGTGGTGGGGCGATGGCAACAGCACGTACCAGACGTTTGGCATCAACCTGGACCGCACCACGGAGGAAGGGTTTTATAATTACTTTACCACGCCCTACCTGATCTGGGCGAACGATGCGGCCAAGGCCGCGCTGGGGCAGGATTTTGTGGGTGATGGCGGGCGTGTGGGGGCGAGTTTCCTGATGGAGCGGCTGTTCACGCTGGCGGGATGGGAAGGGCCGCAGTACATGCAGGCGTTGCGGGAGGTAGCGGAGCACACGCCGTTTGTGAACCGGGAGCGTTGGCTGGCCGGAGACGGGTTATCTGCGGCCGGGCGCGGCGAGGAACCGGGATGGCTGAAGCGATTCCGGCAGCTGGAATATTATGAGAAGAACCGGCTGGGCGGGAAGGGCATGGCAAGCCAGTAAAGCCCCGCCGCAGCGAAACCGTGTCAAGGGCGAAAGCCCTTGTGGGGTGCAGGGGTGAAACCCCTGCAAGCGTCCCCCCAAACCCCAGCCAGCGGGCGAACCGCCCGAAGGGCGATG
>LVAR01000132.1 GCA_001604115.1 Clostridiales bacterium Firm_12
GGATGTTCCGTGTATACTGTTTACATTCACGTGTCGTACCTTCCATTAATTTCAAATCATTTTGTAACCCATGCGAGGAGTGGAGCAGAAAGCATGAGCCGGAGGATATTGCTGGTGGAGGACAACGCAGCGGAGCGCGCTGCTTGCCTTGCCGTCCTTTCCCCACATTTTGATGTGCTCACGGTGGATGGCTGCGCGGCCGCGATGGCGACGCTCACGCACGCGAACCCCGCCGTGGAATGCGTGCTTCTGTCCCTTTCCTGCCCGGATGCGTTTGATTTTTTAGCCACCAAGCGCGCCAGCATGATCCTGCACCATGTGCCCGTCATTGCCATTGCCGCAACCCCGGGGGACGATCAGGAGCTGCGCGCCCTCGATCTGGATGCGATGGATGTGACCTTCCGCCCCCTCCAGCCGGAGCTGTTTCTCAAGCGGGTGCGCAACGTCCTTCGCCTGAGCGAAAACCAGTCCCTGCGGCGTGCGCTGGAGCGTGACCCGCTGACGGGCATTTTCAACCGCAATACGTTTGTGCACCGCACTGCCCGCATGCTCCGCAAAAAAAACGGCGAAGTCTACCAGCTCCAGGTGTGGGATGTGGAGCATTTCAAAGTTGTGAACGATCTGTACGGCCTTGCCACCGGGGATCGGGTGCTGCGCGCCATTGCACGTAATTTGGATGTGCAGCTGCGCGGCGTGGGCACCTATGCCCGCCTGGAAAGTGACCGCTTTGCGCTGTGCTACCCCGCCCGTCTGTATGAGCCCGGCGATCTGCTCCAGAGCGCCAACCAGTGCCTGGAAGAAATGCACATCGGCATCAACCTGGTGCTTTACGCGGGCGTATATCAGGTGGAGGATTCCGCCATCAGCGTCGATCAGATGTGCGATCGCGCCTATATGGCGCTGAAGACCATCAAAGGCCGCTACCACGAGCGTTTTGCCTATTATGACAGCACCATGCGCGACCGGCTGGTGCTGGAACAGCGCATCAGCTCGGAAATGAACGCGGCGCTATCCCAGGGTCAGTTCTGCTTTTACCTGCAGCCGATTTACAGCATCACGACCGGCGAGCCGGAAAGCGCCGAGGCGCTGGTGCGTTGGGATCATCCTGAGCGCGGTGTGGTGCCGCCCGCTGATTTCATCCCCCTGTTTGAGCGCAACGGTTTCATCACCCATCTGGATGCCTACCTGCTGGAGAGCGTGTGCCAGTATTTGACCGCGCTGCTGGCCGACGGCCTGAACCCGATGCCCATCAGCGTGAACCTGTCCCGCCTGAACTTGCTCAACCCCAAGCTTTCGCAGGATATCATTCAGGTAGTGGAGCGCCACCAGCTCCCAACCCGCCTGATCCGCTTTGAGATCACGGAAAGCGCCTATACAGACCATCCCGAGCAGCTGCTGGCGGCCGTGCAGGCCCTCCGCCAGCGGGGCTTCGAGATTTTGATGGACGATTTTGGCAGCGGTTATTCCTCCCTGAGCATGCTCAAGGAACTGCCGGTGGATATCCTCAAGGTGGATATGCGCTTTCTCACGGACATGGAAAATAACGGCCGTGCCGCCAATGTCATGGCCAGCATCATCCGCATGGCAAAATGGCTTGACATCACCGTGGTTGCCGAAGGCGTGGAAACCAGCTCCCAGCTGGAGTTTTTGCGCTCCATGGGCTGTGACGGCGTGCAGGGCTATTTTCTGGCCAAGCCCATGCCATCGGCCGCATTTACCAAGCTGCTCAAAAATCCCGCCTCCCTGCGCCGGCAGCACCAGAGCGACCGTGAGCGCATCATCAGCGATTTCGATCTGCAAACGCTGTGGGATAGTAACCAGCAGGTAAACATCCTGTTCAGCGGGATGATCGGCGCAATCGGCCTGTACGAAAAGGCAGGCGATGTGCTGGAAGTGCTGCGCGTGAACGAGAGCTACTTTGAGCTGCTGGGCAGCACCCCGCAGACGCTGCTCAACAAAGAGCGCAACGTGATCGCCACCCTGGACCCCGGCGATCGGCACAAGCTGCTCAATGCCTGCGAGCGCGCCGTCAAGACCCATGCGGTGGAGCAGGTGCAGATCAGCTGCCCGCATGCGGATGGGCACATGCTCTGGCTGGACATCAAACTGCGCCACCTGGGCAGTGTGAACCACCACGACCTTTTTTATTTTGCCCTGACGGACATCACCCGGCAAAAAGAGCTGGAACGCAATTACATGCTCTACCAGTATGGCTCGGTCATCCTGGATGCCTACAACGAGGTGCTGGAGCTCAACTATACCGACCAGCTGGCGACCAGCTACAGCTTCGGCGGCATGACCAGTTACCGTACTGTGACCCTTTCGCTGGAGACCACGCTGCGCAGCATCCTGGAGCACCGCATCCACCCGGAGGATCGGGAGGTTCTGGCGCAGACCCTCAGCCGCGATGCCATGGTCAAGAACTTTGAGCGGAAGCTTCGCCATGTAGTGTCGCTGGAAGTGCGCACACGCCACGGCGATGGCCCGTATCACTGGACGCGCATCACCATACACCGGATGGACGACCCCACCGGTAAATTGCGCGCGCTATGCTGCAGCCGCGATATTGACGAGCAAAAACAGAACGAACGGATGCAGGCGCAATACCTTGCACTGCAAGCCAAGCAGCAGGAGCAGGATCGCTACCGCACCATCCTGGAGCAAACGCAAACGGCCTTGCTGGCTTGGGCGCCCGGAGCCCAATGCGCGGAGGGCAACGCCCTGGCAGATGCGTACAGCCTGAGCCGGATGTCCTTTGATGCGCTCATCGCCGGGGATGTGCCCCCCTGGGTGTGTGAGCCGCTGGATATGGGCTCGTTGCGCGCCTTCCTTAAAGGGATGGAGCGGCACAGCAGCGCCTCCCGGCTGGTTCGGCTTGCGCTGGCCGCCGGCGAGATGCGCTGGTGCAAGCTATCACTGACCGTGCAGCGCAGCGAGGATGGCGCCATTGCCGCGGTGCTGGCCATCATCAACGATGTGGATCATGAACACCGTATCCAGCTGCAATTGGATGCGCAGCGCCTGCAAAACGAGCGCAGGCTGTCCATGCTCAGCCATCTGTATTGGACGCTGCCCTGCTGCATCCTTCAGCTCAATTTGGAGGATCCGCCCAAGCCCATCTTCTACAACCGGGCATGCTGGGAGCTGTTTGGCTTTGCCTCCAAAGAGGCGTTTGATGCCGTTGCCAGCCGGGATCTCTATACCCTGATCGCGCCTGCGGAGCGGGATCGCTTCCTTTCCAGCCTCAAGCGATGCCGCGACCAGCGTACAGTAGAAAATATTGATGTGGTGGTGCAGCGACCCGGCGGCCTGTCCGGCAGCCTGCACGGCAGCGTAGCCATGAGCCATGGCGGGGATGGGCAACCCCTGTTGCAGCTGGTGCTGCTGGATACCACCCTGCAACGGGAGCAGGAAGTGCGCCTGACCCGCACCAAAGCATCGCTGGAGCGCACCACCGATATGCTCCAGCATTTGCTTGAAAATTTGCCCGTCGGCGTCACGCTCTTTGAGTTCGGCTCGCTGGTACGCTCCCTGTACATCAACACGCGCGCCTACAGCATGTTTGGGCTCCAGGAGCACAAGCCGGAGCGGTTTATGGAGCTAATGCGCATTTCAGGCTTCCACCTTCAGTGCGATGCGGAGGGCTCGCCGATCCAAGCCATTGATCACAACGGCGCAAACCTGAGCGATGTGACCCGCCTGACCCGGGAGGATGGCACGCCGTTTTGGCTGCGCGCATTTTACACCATTGTGCCGCAGCAAAACACACCTCCGCTGTGCTATGCCGTGCTGGCCGATGTGACCCAGCAGGTGGAGGTGGAGCGCGCCTACAACCGCCAAAGCGAGCTGTACCGCATTATGATGGAGGATTCCCAGCAGATCTTTATCGATTATGATCTGGAATCCGACACCATGCACTACACCCTGCGCATGCCCGAAGGCAAGCGGGAGGAGCGCGTCATGCCCTCCTACACCAAAAACCTGCGCCGCAGCGCCATCGTCCACCCAGAGTATGTGACCGGATTGGTGAGCGCCATGCGCAAGCACATCCGCAACCAGACTCCGGGTGAGTGGGAGTATCTGGCCGATTATTACGGCACCGGGGAACACCGCTGGTACCGCGTGTATTTCCGCACCCTGGCGGACGAAAACGGCGCCCCCTACCGCATGGTGGGGCGTGTGGTGGATATTCAGGAAGAAAAAATCCGCGATGCACAGCTGGGGCAGGCCAACGTGTTCCGCAGGGCTGTCAACCAGGTGAGCTTGTTTGTATTTGCTTTTGACCTGCCGGAAATGAACCCGCATTTGCTGGCAGGCGAGGAGCTCAAGCGCGCGGGCTTCCATGCCTACCTGGACTATTTGAGCCCGGCGCGCAACCAAAAGCTGATCCATGCCGATGAGCGCGCGGTGCTGCTGGATGCGCTGGACCCGCAGGCGCTGAGCACCCGCTTCCGCTCCGGCGCGCGCGAGGTGGCCATCCCCTTCCGTGCGCTCAACCGCAGCGGCAACTGGGTATGGCTGGAGATGAACATCCACCTGTCCGCCGGGGAAGGGAAAAACAGCATCAGCGGCATCGGTTATGTAAAGGTGATCGACGATCAGAAAAAACTGGAGCGCAAAGCCTGCTTTGACGGCCTGACCCAGCTGCTGAACCGCGCCACCGTGGAGGAGCACATCGAGCATGCCCTGCAATCGTCCGATGGGCCCAGCTGTCTGCTGATACTTGATCTGGATAATTTCAAAAGCGTGAATGACCATTTTGGCCACCGCGCCGGCGATGAACTGCTTCGCCAGCTGGGCGTTACCGTGCGCGGGCACCTGCGTTCCAGCGACCTGATCGGCCGTTTGGGCGGGGACGAATTTGTCGCCCTGCTGCGGGGCGCCCCGGAGCATGTAGTGCGGGAAAAGGGCAAGGAGCTGTTGGCTGCAATTGAATCCCTCACCGCGACGCTGCCGCAGGCGCACCCGGTGACCACGTCCATCGGCTACGCCTGTGCGCCGGAGGATGGCAACACCTTCGCGGAGCTTTATGCCAAGGCGGATCAGGCGCTATACACCGCCAAGCGCAGGGGCAAAAACCGCTGCTGCTCACCGCGGGATACGGACTCCTGCGAGGGGATCTAGCCCGGCCTCTATGGCAAACATGGCAAAGCATGCGGCTTGCTGCGAAAGCTGATGCACGCATTGTTGCCAGCCGCCGTACCCCATGGCGCCGGATCAGCCCGGGCTTGCATGCCGAAGGCGAAAAACATCGGCATGCTAAGCGAACGGAGAATCTCCCCATTGATGTGATTTCTCTTCTTCGATGCCCCATGTCTACGCCCAGCAGGCGGGAAAGCCCGACTGCTGGGCGTTTTTGATGTTTGCATTGTGCTTCTGCTGCTCATTTTAGCGTCGCTGGCGGGGATGTGCTGCGGCACGCGGGTTTGGGACACTGCCCCAACTTTTGGACTGCCGGCCTTGACCCTTTGCCGCTTCGGCGGGGGAAGGATACGTCAACGCCCAGCAGGCGGCTCCCCGCCTTCTGGGCGTTGGTTTGTATGTCGTTTTGCTGCCGGCCTCATCACCGCTTGGCGGCCGCACCCTCGTGTGCGGGGCGTTGCTGCGGCATAAGGGCTGGGGCAACTCCCCCAACCCCATGGACTGCAGGCCTTGACCCTTTGCCGCTGCGGCGGGCATGAGGCATGGGCGTTTCCCTTAGCGTGTAATATCCATGGCCAGCGGCGCCTGTCCCAGCAGCGCAACGCTACGCGCGTCCGGCTGGCTGCCGCCGACCCAGAGTGTGTAGCGCTTGCCCGCATACACATGACGTCCCGCATCATCGACCGATGCAAAGGCATCTTCCCGGATGGGCAGCGTCACCACGGCGCGCTCCCCTTTGGCCAGGTGCACACGCTTCATGGCGCACAGGCTGTGGTTGCGCACTGCAAAGGGGCTGTCATGATCTTTGAGGTAGACCTGCACCACTTCATCCGCATCCCACCCGCCGAGATTTTCAACGGTCACATGCACTGCGCCGTTTTCAAACCGCGCACCGCTATACGCATAACGCGTATAGCTCAGCCCGTAGCCAAACGGATAAAGCGCCTCGCCCTCATAATAGCGGTAGGTGCGGTTGCGCATGGCATAATCCTCAAATGGCGGCAAATCCTCGGTGCTGCGGTAATACGTGACGGGCAGCCTTCCGCTGGGGCAAATGTTGCCAAAGAGGAGGTTGGCCAGTGCCGTACCGCCCGCTTGCCCGGGATACCATGCCTGCACGATGGCATTGCCCTGCGTGATGACCATCGCGCTGCCCACTGCCAGCACCACCACCACAGGTTTACCCACAGCCACCACGGCGTCCAGCAGTTTGCGCTGGCTGGGCGGCAGTTCCAGCCCTTTTTTGTCTCCGGAGGAATACTCGTTGCCGGTATCGCCTTCCTCCCCTTCCAGGGTGGCGTCCAACCCCAGGCAGAGGATACTCACATCGCAGCGCTCCGCCACGGCAACTGCCTCGGCCAGCCGGTCATCCGCCATGGCCAGGTTGCTGGTACGGTCCCGGAACAGATGGCATCCCTGCGAGTAGAACACCCGCGCCTTGCCGGCGCACGCCGTGCGGATGCCCTCCAGGAAAGTCACATACCGGGAGGATGTGCCGTTGTAATTGCCCTCCAGCGCAGGCACACTGTCGCTGTTGGGGCCGATCACGCCCACGCTGCCCAACTTGCTCAGGTTCAGCGGCAGCACACCGTCGTTTTTCAGCAGCACCATGCTTTTTTCAGCCACCTGCTGCGAAAGCGCGGCATGGGCGTCCGTGTCGTTATCATCATAAGGGATCGCGTCGTACTCGCTGCCCTCGCCCAACGTGCCCAGCAGGTAGCGTGTGGTCATGAGCCGCTCGCAGGCAGTGGTGATCTGCGCCTCCGTCACGCGGCCTTCCTGATAAGCGGCCAGCAGTTGCAGGTACACCTCACCGCAGTTGAGATCGCAGCCGTTTTCCAGTGCCAGTGCAGCGCTCTCGGGCGCCGTGTCCGTCACGTGGTGGTGTTCATGAAAATCCTTGATAGCCCAGCAATCGCTGACCACATGCCCGGCAAAGCCCCACTCGCCGCGCAGGATGTCCCGCAGCAGGGTTTTGCTGCCACAGGCAGGCTCGCCGTTGACGCGGTTGTAGGCACCCATCACGCTTTCCACGCCCGCTTCCTTGACCAGTGCCTCAAACGCCGGCAAGTAAGTTTCCCGCAAGTCTTTCTGGTTTACAACGGCGTCAAAGCTATGGCGCACGGCCTCGGGGCCGGAGTGCACGGCATAATGCTTGGCACAGGCGGCGGTTTTAAGCGTTGCACCTTCGCCCTGCAAACCTTTGACGAACGCAACGCCCAGGCGCGCCGTCAGGTACGGGTCCTCGCCGTAAGTCTCCTGTCCGCGCCCCCAGCGCGGGTCGCGGAAAATGTTCACATTGGGCGACCACATGGTGAGCCCTTTGTAAATATCCCGGTCGCCATGGGCGGCCTGCATGTTGTACTTGGCGCGCGCCTCGGTGGCGATGGTATCGGCGATCTGTTGCACCAGCGCATCGTCAAACGTGGCGGCCACGCCAATGGCCTGCGGGAATACCGTGGCCGTGCCGGCGCGCGCAACCCCGTGCAGCGCCTCATTCCACCAGTTATAGGCCGGGATGCCCAGCCGCGGGATGGCCGGCGCCTGATAGCGCAGCTGCGCCGCTTTTTCCTCCAAAGTCATTTGCGAAACCAGCTCACTGGCCAGCTTCGATGCGGTTGCCCTGTCCATGCAATTCATCCTTCCCCTATGCATGCCCGATATGCACAATCGTATGCTTATCTAATACGCCCCGGCGGCGTCATTATCCTGTACGCCGCGCCTGCGAAAACTACGAAAACATGCGGCGCCCTTTCGGTGCCGCGCCGCATGCAGTGGGGTCAAGGTTTGCATGGAGTCAGCTCAGCGATTGCCCGGCGCATCCGGCAGATAGGCCAGCAAATCGCCCGGCTGGCAATCCAGTACCTCGCAGAGCTTTTCCAGGGTCGAAAAGCGCACGCCCTTTGCCTTGCCTGTTTTCAGGATGCTCAGGTTGGAGGGCGTCACGCCCACGCGCTCGCTCAGCTCGTTCAGGGACATCTTGCGGCGCGCCAGCATCAGGTCCAGCGTCACATTGATGGGCATGCTCATCACCTCAAATCGTCATAT
>LVAR01000133.1 GCA_001604115.1 Clostridiales bacterium Firm_12
TACAGTGCGCGGCTGCTCTGGGCATCGCCCAGGCGCTCGCCATAGGGCGGGTTGCACAGGAATACCCCGCCCTCCTGCGGCAAGGTCACGCTTTGCAAAGCCTGCACCTCCACCGGCATGCGGTAGGCAAAGCCTGCCTGCTCCATATGCAGGCTGCACAGACGGATGGCTTCAGGGTCAATATCGCTGCCGCCGATGTCAAAGGCCGTATCCTGCTGGAAGGCCGCCTGTGCTTCGGCGCGCAGCGCGCTCACCGCATCCTTGGGCACAAAGGGGTAGCGCTCACAGGCAAAGCTGCGCATCAGCCCCGGTGCGCGGTGCGTGGCGCGCATGGCAGCCTCGATGAGCAGCGTGCCTGTGCCGCAGCATGGATCATACAGCGGCATGGCAGGCCGCCAGGGGGAAATGTCCAGCAGCGCGGCGGCCAGGGTTTCCCGCAGGGGAGCCTCGCCGTTCCAGGTACGGTAGCCCCGCCGGTTGAGGGCGTCCCCGCTCATATCCAGCGTGACGCGAAGGCGGTTTTGATGAATGGCGATATCAATAGGGTAGGGATCGCCGCTTTCCGGAAGGGCGCCCACACGCAGTTTTTGCATCAGCCGCGTGACGATGGCTTTTTTTGCGACGGCCTGACAGTCGCGCACGCTCATCAGCTGGCTGCGCACGCATTTGCCCGTGACGGGGATGGCCGCGTCCCGGGGCATGAGGTTTTCCCATGCGATGGCGGAAACGGCCTGGTACAGATCCTCAAAGCTGAGTACATCCCGCTCGCTGAGCACCATGAGCACGCGGTCGGCGCTACGCAGCCACAGATTGGCGCGCATGGCGGCCAGGGCATCCCCTTCAAAGCGTGCGCCGCCCTGTTCGGCACGGGCAGGCAGCCCAAGGCGCTTCAGTTCCCCGGCGACGACGCCTTCCAGCCCAAATGCGGCTGTGGCGAGAAATTGGTAAGGCATTTTATCCACTCCTGTTCGTGATGATTGTACGGGTAGCGCGGCGAAATGTAAAGGAATAAATGCGGAAGGGGGATCGCACATCGGTCGCCGGCGGACGAGGCCCAGCCGGCTGCTGCCGCTGGCGAGGCGGGTTTTGGGGGCTTGCAGCTGCGCAAACGACCACATGGCGGCATCCCCGCACGCAGCCGGGCGCTTGCAGCGGCGCACCTGCTGTCCGCTCCGGCTTTTTGCCCCCGTTTGGCTTTTCAATCCCTGTTTTTTGGTGTAAGATAAGCGTACGGAATCAATTAAGGAGGCCATTTGTGTGAAACGAGTTTTTTTAATCGTTTTGGACAGCGTTGGCGCGGGAGCATTGCCTGACGCGGCGCTGTATGGCGATGAGGGCGCCAATACCCTTGCCCATACCATCGAAGGGGGCAACCCTTCCCTGCCCAACATGGCGGCAATGGGGCTGGGCGCCATCCCGACCATTCCATACGCTGTGCCGCAGGATGCCGCCGGCGCGTTTGGCCGTGCCATGGAAGTGAGCGCGGGCAAAGACACTACCACCGGGCACTGGGAAATCAGCGGGGTCACGCTGCCCAAGGCATTCCCGACTTTCCCGGACGGATTCCCCCCAGAGGTGATCCAGGCGTTTGAGAAGGCCATCGGGCGCAAGTCTCTGGGCAACTATGCCTCCAGCGGCACCACCATTTTGGATGAACTGGGTGAGGAGCACCTGAAAACTGGGTTCCCCATCGTCTATACCTCGGCGGACAGCGTGTTCCAGATCGCCGCCAACGAGAGCATTGTGCCGGTTGCCCAGCTGTACCAGTGGTGCGAAGCTGCGCGTAAGATCCTCACCGGGGATTATGCCGTGGGGCGCGTCATCGCCCGCCCGTTTGTAGGGGAAAAGGCCGGGGCGTTCACCCGCACGCCGCACCGCAAGGATTTCAGCCTGGATCCCACCGGGCTCACCATTTTGGATGCGCTGGTAGCTGCGGGCTTCTACACCTACGGCGTGGGTAAAATTGAGGATATCTTCAACTACCGCGGCCTGACGGACAGCATCCACGCGGCGGGGAATGCCGCCTGCATGCAGGAATGGCTCCTGTCCATGCAGAAGGATTTTGAAGGCTTGGTGTTTGTCAATCTGGTGGATACGGACATGATCTACGGCCACCGGCGGGACGTCCAAGGCTACGCGGCCTCGCTGGCTGCCTTTGATGTGGAGCTGGGCAAGGCCAAGGCGATGGCTCGGGAAGGCGACCTGATCCTGATCACGGCGGATCATGGCTGCGATCCTACCTTCCATGGCACTGACCACACCCGTGAGCATGCGCCCATCCTGGCCTGGACGCCGGGCATGCGCGGGCTCATCGATCTGGGTACCCGCACATCCTTTGCGGATATCGCCGCCACCATCGCGGAGCTGTTTGGCCTCAAGGAGCGCTTTGGCGCACAATCCTTCGCGGCCATGCTCCAGCATTAAGGAGGATTCAAGCTATGACGGTACTCACCTATGCGGAAAAGATCAACCTGGCGGCAACGGCCATTGAGCGCGCCTGCGGCAGTGCGGAGATCGCCGTGGTGCTGGGCAGCGGCCTGGGCGACTATGTGGAGGCGCTGAGCGATGTCCGCGCCATTGACTATAAGGACATCCCGCACTTCCCGGTATCGACGGTGGCGGGGCACAAAGGGCGCTGGTATACCGGCACGCTGCACGGCAAACGGGTGTGCATGATGCAAGGACGTTTCCATGCCTATGAAGGCTATGACTTGGCCGATGTGACCATGCCCATCCGCGTGATGCAGAAGCTGGGGGTCAAAACCGTGATCCTGACCAATGCGGCGGGCGGCGTGAACCTGGATTTCCACGCGGGAGATCTGATGCTCATCAACGATTTTATCAATCTTTCGGGCAAGAACCCGCTCACGGGCCCCAACCTGGACGAGTATGGCGCACGCTTCCCCGATATGACCTATTCGCTGGATCGCGAGCTGCAGGCACTCACCCTCGCAACAGCCGGAAAGCTGGGCGTGCCCCTGCAACAGGGCGTGTATTGCTGGCTGAACGGCCCCACCTATGAAACCCCCGCGGAAATCCGCATGACGCGCATCCTCGGCGCGGATGCGGTGGGCATGAGCACCGTGCCTGAGATCATCGTCGCGCGGCATGGCGGCACACGAGTGCTTGGCATCAGCTGCATCACCAACATGGCGGCGGGTGTGCTGGATGCCCCCCTGAACCATGCAGAGGTGATGGAGATGGGCAACAAAGTCAAGGGCACCTTCCGCACTCTGCTGGATGGCGTGATTGCCGAGTTGTAAATTAACACAGGCAAAAGCATCCCTTCCCGGCGGCCATAGGCGATGGCTGCGCAATGGCTGGATGCCTGTGCCTTCCCTGCAATCATTGGATGCAAGCCCTCCCGGGCACTGTTTATGCCGCGCGGGAGGGTTTTTTGCATGGTCGCAGGCAGCGCAGCGCCTGCTTGGGAACCCTCCGGCGTGCTTGTGTTTTCCGGCCAATCACGCTATAATAACGTGCAAACCTTTTTGCCAACGATGTTTGAAACGAGGGATTCCGTGAACATTCTCAGCCGCCTGCAAGCCTGGGGTGCTTGGCTCACAAGCGACCCGATCGGTTTTTTGGTGTTTATCCTGTACTATGCGGTCGCCATTCTGACCACGCTGGTGCTGCACGAGGTGGCGCACGGCTATGTGGCGTACCGTTGCGGCGACCCGACCGCCAAGATGCTGGGGCGCCTTTCGCTGGATCCGCGCAAGCATCTGGATCCCTTCGGCACCATCAGCCTGGTATTGCTGGGCTTCGGCTGGGCAAAGCCCGTGCCCGTGAACCCGCGCAATTTCCGCGGGGATTACCGCAAGGCGGATTTTCTGGTGTCTATCGCGGGCGTTACGACCAACCTAACGCTGTTCATCGTATCGCTGTTCCTGGCCACGCTCATCAATCCGCTGCTGTGGAAACCCGAAGTGCTTCAGTACTATGGCGCGCAGCAGTTGCTCTCCTCGGATGGAGTTGCGTTTGGTGCGATCGTGTACGGTCAGGTGGACGCCAGCCTGCTGGCCACGCCCTGGTTGATGCATGTGCAGCGTTTCTTGCTGCTGTTTGCGACCATGAACCTGACCATCGCGGTGTTCAACCTGCTGCCTATCCCGCCGCTGGATGGCTTCCATGTGCTCAATGACCTGATCCTCAAGGGAAAGCTGACCATGAACCAACAGTTTTTCCAGTTTGCGCAAATCGCCCTGCTGGTGCTGGTGTTTTCCGGCGCGCTTAGCGGAATCCTGCAAACGGTCACAGGCGCAATTGAGGGCGGCGTGCTGCACCTGTTCCTCCTGGCGGAGGGCGCTGCCTGATGGCCATCCACATCCGTCTTAAGCAGTTCGATGGGCCGCTGGATCTGCTGTTGCACCTGATCGGCAAGGCAAAGATCGATATCAAGGACATATTTGTGAGCGAGATCACGGAGCAGTTCATCGCTGTGGTGAGTGGCGCGCCGGATTTTGACTTGGACGCCGCCAGCGAGTTTGTGGCCATGGCCGCGTTGCTGGTGGAAATCAAAAGCCGTGCGTTGCTTCCCAAACCGCCCAAGACGGATGAGGAAGAGGATCCCGAGCAGGTGCTGATTGCCCGCCTGACTGCCTACAAGCAGTTCAAGGAAAGCGCGCAAACCATGAGCAGTTTTGAGCAGACCGCGTTGCAGCTGTACGCCAAACTGCCTGAGGAGATCCCCCTGCCTCCCCCCACGCTGGAGATTGACGGCCTGACGCTGGATGCGCTATGGCTTGCGCTGCGCCGCATTGCCGAACGCCGTCCCAAGGAAGAGCGCGAGGTGGATTACCGCCTGCGCAACATCCGCCGGGATTGCTACACGGTGGAAGGCTGTATGGAAGTGATCCAAAGCCGCCTGAGCATTGGGGAAGCAACGTTTGACGAGTTGTTTTGCGACGTGCCAGGGCGCGAGGAAGTGGTCACGTTGTTCATCGCGCTGCTGGAGCTGCTCAAGCTGGGCAAGGCGTATGTGACCCAAGGGGCGGCGTTTGACCGCATCATTTTGCATCCGGGGAGGAGACAGGGCTTTGGACTTGAATGAAGCGCCTCACGCGATCGAGGCGATTTTATTTGTATCGGGCGAGTCGGTAGGGGTGCCGGAGCTGGCGCAGGCGCTGGGTTTGAGCGAGATGGAAACCATGCACGCCGTCGAGGCCTTGCAAAAGGAGTATGAAAGCCAAACGCGCGGTATCGCCCTCAAACGTTATGGCGATCATTTGAAGCTGGAAACACGTGTGGAGTATGCACCCTATGTGGAGCGGCTCTTGCAGCCCGTGCAGCGGCAATCCCTCTCCCAGGCGGCGATGGAAACACTGGCCGTGATCGCCTATCACCAGCCCACCACGAAGGGCGATGTGGAGCAGGTGCGCGGGGTCAAATGCGATTACTCGGTGCAATCCCTGCTGCACAAAGGGCTCATCCAGGAAGTGGGGCGCAAGGAAGCCTTGGGACGCCCCATCCTGTATGCGACGACGGATAAATTTTTGGAGCATTTTGGCATTTCCGATGTGCGGGAATTGCCTCCGCTGCCGGTACTGCATAGCGCAGCGCCGGATGATGAACCCCCGCTTACCCCTTAAGACCATTCGTGGCGCAGGGGTTAGCGGCACGCGG
>LVAR01000134.1 GCA_001604115.1 Clostridiales bacterium Firm_12
CTGCGGCGCAGGGTGCACGGCCGCCGGCCGGCACGGGGTGCCCCCTGCCCCGCCGCCGCAAAAAAGGATTTCGCCATGCAAATGTGGAAACCTTACCCCATGTGCAAACAACACCATCGGAGGTACGCCATGCAGGATGCGATCTTGATCCTGGATCATGACCCGGAGCTTGCCGGGCTCATTGCCCGTACGCTCCGCGGCCAATCCATTTACTGCCGCCTTGTGCCCGCCCACACAAGCCTTGCCCAGGCGCAGGCTTTGGGTGCCCGCGGGTTGATTTTCGCTGCCCCTCCGGCGGGGGAGCTGCCCCTGCCCAGCCTTGACCCCGCATTGCTCACCGCCGGGCTGCCTGTGCTGGCGCTGGGCAGCGCGGCGGTCGCCCTGTGCATCCACCTCGGCGGCAGCGCCGAGCCTTTGCACACCGAGAACGACAGCATCACCCTGGGGCTTTCGCCCCTGCCGCTGCTGGAAGGCATGGGCGTGGGCGAGCGGGTGATCCATGCCCTGTGGGAGCTGAACCTGCCCCCCACGCTGGACTGCATCGCCACCGCCACGGAGCGCTGCATCGGCTTTGCCCAAGCCCAGCAGCACCTGTACGCCCTGCAATACGCCATTGAGCGCAACGATCCCGATTCCATCGAGCTGCTGAGCAACTTTGCGCGCCATGTGTGCGCCATGGCGGCCGACTGGACGGAGGAGCACATCATCCAAAGCGCGGTGGCGGAGCTGGCGCAGGCCGCGGGCGAAGGGCGCATCCTCTGCGCTGTGTCCGGTGGGGTGGATAGCGCCGTATGCGCCAAACTGGCGCATCAGGCTGTGGGCGACCGGCTGGATTGCGTGTTTGTGGATACCGGCCTGCTGCGCGATCAGGAGCCGGAAACCGTGATCCAGACCTATCAGGAATCCCTTGGCCTGACTGTGCAGCGCGTGGATGCGCGCCAGACCTTCCTCAAAGGCCTGCAAGGCGTAAAAGCGGCACAGGATAAGGAGCGCATTGCATCCGCGCTGCTGGCGCAGGTGCTCTACAAGCAAATGCGCTATAGCGGTGCCGTGGCAGTGCTGGCGCTGGGCACCAACTACAACGATACCCTCTACGGCGATCCCTTGCCCGAGACCCCTGCGGACTCGCCCCTGACCATTGTGGAGCCGCTGCGCGATCTGTTCAAGGATGAGGTGCGCCGACTGGCCCTGACGCTGGCCCTGCCCGCCACCATTGCGGAGCGCCAGCCCTTCCCCAGCAGCGGGCTTGCCCTGCGCGTCTACGGCGAGGTGACGGCTAAGCGCCTGGCCATCCTGCGTAAGGCGGATGCTTTTTTCAGTGAAGAAGTGCGCGCAGGCGGGCATGAGCGCCGCCTGTGGCAGTATTATGCCGCCCTGTGCGACAACCCTGACGAGCGCGGCGGGCACGCGGTCATCCTGCGGGCCAGCCAGGCATGCAGCGGCGAGGCCTGCGCATCGCGCCTGCCCTATGATCTGCTGGAGCGCGTGACCCTGCGCATCATGGCGGAGCTGCCGGATGTGAGCCGTGTGGTGTATGACCTGACGCCCAGCCAGCGTTATTTGCAGATGGAATGATGGAGAAGGGCTTTTGTGCCCACAAAAGGGGGAGTAGGGGATAGGGTCCCCTGCGCCCCTTTTTTGCGTGCGCAGCAAAACAAACGAAGGATGCACCCCGAGGGCTGCAAGGGCGAGCGGAAAGCCCTTGCCCGCGCCCGCAGGCGCGGAACCCTTCCCCCCAAACTTGATTTTTTTCGCGTTTTTGATTATACTGGGCGCTATGAAAGCAGGTGATACAATGCTCCGCTTTACTAAAATGCATGGCATCGGCAATGACTATGTCTACATCAACGGTTTTACCGAAACACTGCCGCCAAACCTGCCAGATCTGGCGATCCGCATTGCGCACCGCCGCTTTGGCGTGGGCGGGGATGGCATGATCCTGATCCTGCCCAGCGATAAGGCGGATTTTCGCATGCGCATGTTCAACAACGACGGCTCCGAAAGCGAGATGTGCGGCAACGGCATCCGCTGCGTGGCCGCCTATTGCCATGACCGCGGCCTCACGGACAAGACCGCCTTTACCATCGAATCCGGCGGCAAAATCAAAGTCATGCAGCTCACGCTGGACGCTTCGGGCAACACCGCGCTTGTCCGGGTGGATATGGGCGAGCCGGTCACGGACGGCTTTGCCATCCCCAGCGTGTTTCAGGGCGATCCCATCCGCATGCAGCCGCTCAAGGCGGAGGGCAAAACCTGGCCTCTCACGCTGGTCAATATGGGCAACCCCCATGCCGTCACCTTTGTGGATGACCCCATGACCGCCCCGGTGACCACCGTCGGCCCCGTGCTGGAAAAGGATCTGGCCTTCCCGCGCAAGTGCAATATCGAGTTTGTCCACGTGATCGACCGGCAAACCATCCAGATGCGCGTGTGGGAGCGCGGCGCGGGCGAAACCATGGCCTGCGGCACCGGCGCATGCGCCGTGATGGTGGCCAGCGTGCTCAACGGCTTTGTGGACCGCACGGCGGATGTTAAGCTGCTGGGCGGCACCCTGACCATCCAGTGGGATGAAACCGATAACCATGTGTATATGACCGGCCCGGCGACTTTCGTGTTTGACGGCGTGTGGCCGGAGGACTGATGCCCGCCGCATCCGCGCAGCCTGCGCGCTTGCGCGGCGCGCAGGCCGGGGGCTTGCCCCCGAAACCCCGCCCGCGCGTGCGGGCACAGCTTGAAGGAGGTATTGCCTGAAATGCGCGTGAATCCGAATTATGAAAAGCTGCCCGGCTCCTACCTGTTTGCGGAGATCGCCCGCCGCGTCAAGGAATTTTCCGCCGAGAACCCGCAGGCGCAGCTCATCCGCCTAGGCATTGGGGATGTGACTCGCCCGCTGGCCGCGCCGGTGGTGGCCGCCATGCAGGCCGCCGCCGCCGAGATGCTGGCTGCGGACACCTTCCGCGGCTATGGCCCCGATTACGGGTATGATTTTCTGGTCAATGCCATCCGGGAGCAGGATTATGCCCCCCGGGGCGTGAACCTCGCCTTTGACGAGGTGTTCGTGTCCGATGGCGCTAAAACCGATACCGCCGCTTTGCAGGAGCTCTTTGCCGAGGATGCGCGCATTGCCGTGACCGATCCGGTATACCCTGTATATGTGGATAGCAACGCCATTGCCGGCCGCCTGGGCGATTTTGTGGATGGCCGCTGGAACCGCCTGACCTACCTGCCCTGCAATGCCGAAAACGGCTTTGTGCCCCAGCCCCCCACCGGGAAGGTGGATGTGATCTACCTGTGCTACCCCAACAACCCCACCGGCACCACGCTCACCAAAGAGCAGCTCATGCCCTTTGTGGAGTATGCCCGCAACAACGGCGCGGTGATCCTCTACGATGCGGCGTATAAGGCCTTCATCACCAGCGATGTGCCCCACAGCATCTACGAGCTGGAGGGCGCGCGCGAGGTGGCCATCGAGTGCAACTCGTTTTCCAAAACGGCCGGGTTTACGGGCATCCGCTGCGGCTATACCATCATCCCCCATGAGCTCAAGGGCGTGGGCGGGCATGGCCGGCAGGTGGAGCTCAACGCCCTGTGGAAACGCCGCATGGGCACCAAGTTCAACGGCGTTAGCTACCCGGTGCAGCGTGCGGCGGCAGCCGTGTTCAGCCCCGAAGGCTGGCGCCAATGCAGTGACACCATCGCCTACTACCTGCGCAATGCCGCGCTCATCCGCGATGGGCTCAAGGCGGCGGGGTATGAGGTGTTCGGCGGCATCGACGCGCCCTATGTGTGGCTCAAGACCCCGCAGGACAGCTGGGCTTTCTTTGACCGCCTGCTGAGCACCGCGCACGTGGTGGGCACGCCGGGCGCAGGCTTTGGCCCCAGCGGCGAAGGGTATTTCCGCCTGACGGCGTTCAATACCTACGAAAAAACGCAGGAGGCGCTGGAACGGATCCGCAGGCTGTGAGGGCGCGAGAGTGCAGAATATAGGATTGTCTGAAAAAATTGCATCGTAAAACGAAAGAACCCGCAATACTTCATTAGTATCGCGGGTTCTATTGAAATTCTCAAATTCGCAAATCAAATCAGTTCCTTGCTCCCTATAGAACGCTTATTTTACATAGGCTTACTCTTGCTCCAAGGTTCAGGACGTGCTTTGCTTGATGTATTAAGTTTATCTTCGCCATTGTATATAACGTCTGGTACAATGTTCCCGGTTTATCGCTGATGATAGCCAACACATAATTAACGCCGTTTGCCTTTGCGCTTAGGTCAATATCCCATTTTTTACTTTCCTGTGCCCTTTTGACAATGCTGTCTCGATATTGATCCTCACCGACAAGTAACTCTGCGGAGACTACCATTTGTGCAAACAGGTGGTTTAAATCTGCTGACGATGTCATTTTTTTGACACAGATAAAATCTTTATTCGCAGTAAGTAAATCACAGATTTCTACCCTTTGCTTCGAATATCCTGGTAATTGATAGTTCTTTCTGTCAAAATTAGCATAACCACTTTCAGTACCTATTCGTTTATTATAGTCTTCTTCGGTTTCATTCAAATGAGTTGGCTTTAGAACCAATTCACCTGTTATATCAGGTATGTGACTTAGCTCGCGTTCCATCGCCTGGTAGTAATTCAAGTCAATGGCGTACCACACGCCGGAAGCAAAAGCATATCTCGTTTTCTCGAATGTGCATTCAAAAGCAATATTGTCATATAGTTTTCTACGATTCGAAACTTGCTGTTCATCGCTCAAAGGACACACCATAATTTTTTTTAGCATTGTCAATATGTCGGTGGGCTTCTGCTTTTGCATATAGAATTTAATCACCTTACCAATAAAATCCATAACGTTGGAGTAAGACAAAGTAGGATAGTCCTCCGTTGTGCTTCTGTTTTTGGAATCCGCTAAAGACAACCGAAACAGTTCTGGCTCTTCCAATTGAAATCCAACAGGTACAATGTTAAGAAAAACGTCGTTCTGTTCGAGTGCTTCGCAAAGCAATCCATCAAGATGGTCGAGAAGTGCTGGATCGTTCTTGACAATTCGAATATAGTCTATATAGTCATGGTATTCCTGATAAGTTTTCTGCTGAAAGTATTCAAGAAAAGTGTTACAGTATGAGTCCATTTCAAAGATGGATGCATCTTTCACAACAATCTTCAGTGCATCGGCACCAAACGCTTCTTTACCATACTGCTCATCATCTATAGGGCAAGATATGTCAGTGACAAGATTGCGATATACATCAAAAGGCTGATGTATAATTGACATTGCATTGAGTGACTGTGTAAAAGTAATAAAGGGCGACCCTTCCAGAGTTTTACCTTGAACTCTCCTTACTTTATCTGAACCACACATGTTTAATACAGTAATTAGTCCGAAATTTGGTTCTATCAACGAAAAATTCAGAGCTGAATAAGCATATCCAAAAGTATATGCAAAAATTCTTCCTTTGCATTTAACAAAAACCACTGCACTACAGTTGCTGGATTCAGTTTTTGGCATTTCAAAACCCTCGTGGATCAATTTTAACCAGCTAGGCACAGATGAACCTGTATGCATATAAGCTAGAGTTTCATAATCAAATTTGTTTTGACTTTTCAGTTCTGTATAGAATCCACGTTTTAGCTGTGCACCTGTTGCAGGTTGACCTTCAAGTGGCATTAGCCAATCTTCTTCCAGCAAATTTGTAAAATCTGTGACTTCCTGTTTATACAGATAAATTGTCATTCTCATATACAATCTCCTTCTGTGCATGTGAAGATAAAATCAATGTATGGATTATAGCATGAACTTTGGCTTTTGGAAGTAAAATGTAAAATAAATCCTTCGTCTCTCCCTCCCCCATCCTTGCCCGCCCATGCTATAATCATCCTGTACTCCACCTCAAAATACCCACGCTTGGAGGCATCGCCCTTTGAAAAAACTCCTGATCTACCTGAACGGCTACCGCAAGGAAAGCATTCTCGGTCCTCTGTTCAAGCTGTTGGAAGCCTTGCAGGAACTGCTGGTGCCGCTGGTGGTGGCCGCCATCATCGATGTGGGCATTGCCCAGCGGGACACAGGCTACATCCTGCGCATGTGTTTGCTGCTGGTTTTGCTGGGTGCGGTTGGGCTGGCTTCGGCCATCACGGCGCAGTATTTTGCGGCCAAGGCGGCCACCGGTTTTGGCAAGGCGCTGCGCCATGCGCTGCTGCGCCACATCCAGCGCCTGAATTTTGCCCAGCTGGACAAGCTGGGCGCAGGCACGCTGGTCACGCGCATGACCAGCGATATGAACCTGGCGCAGACCGGCGTGAACATGACCCTGCGGCTTTTGCTGCGCTCCCCGTTTATCGTGATCGGCGCAACCGTCATGGCCTTCACGGTGGATGCTCCCACCGCCGGGGTGTTTTTGGCGGTGATCCCCGTGCTGGCGGTGGTGGTGAGCGCCATCATGCTCATCACCTTGCCGCTGTACCAAAAGGTGCAGGCGCGGCTGGATCGGGTGCTGGTGACCACGCGGGAAAACCTGACCGGTGTGCGCGTGATCCGCGCCTTTGGCATGGAGGCGGAGGAAACCGCCGATTTTGCCGAGCGCAACAGCGCCCTGACTGTCATGCAGAAGTTTGTGGGGCGCATTTCGGCGCTCATGAACCCCATGACGTATATCATCATCAACGCCGGGGTGGCTTGGCTCATCTGGCGCGGCGCCGTCCGGGTGGATGCCGGGCTCATTACCCAGGGGGCGGTGGTGGCGCTGTATAACTATATGAGCCAGATTTTGGTGGAGCTCATCAAGCTGGCTAACCTGATCATTACCATCACGCGGGCGGTGGCGGGCGGCAACCGCATCCAGTCCGTGCTGGCGGTGCAGCCCACTTTGCCCTCCCCGGAGGCTTCGCCCATGGAGGATGCCGCCGCCCCCGCCATCGTGTTTGACCATGTGTCCCTGCGCTACCACCCGGGCGGGGATGCAGCCCTCACGGATATCAGCTTTGCGGTGCCCCGCGGGCAAACGGTGGGCATCATCGGCGGCACAGGCTCGGGCAAAAGCTCCCTGGTCAGTCTGGTGCCCCGCTTTTATGAGGTGAGCGGCGGGCAGGTGCGCGTGCAGGGCGCGGATGTGCGCAGTTATCCGCTGGCGCAGCTGCGCCGTAAGGTGGGCGTGGTGCCCCAGCAGGCGGCGCTGTTTCGCGGCACCATCGCCGAAAATCTGCGCTTTGGCAACCCCGATGCCACCGATGCGGAGCTGTGGCAGGCGCTGGCCACCGCGCAGGCCACCGAGGTGGTGCAGGGCAAGGGCGGGCTGCAGGCCGAGGTCGAGCAGGGCGGGCGCAACCTGTCCGGCGGGCAGCGCCAGCGCCTGACCATTGCCCGCGCTTTGGTCAAAAACCCGGAGATCCTGATTCTGGACGATAGCGCATCCGCGCTGGACTATGCCACCGACGCCGCGCTGCGCAAGGCGTTGCGGGCGCTGCCCGGCGGCATGACCGTGCTGGTGGTGAGCCAGCGCGCCGCCAGCATCCAGTTTGCCGATCAGATTATCGTGCTGGAGGATGGGCACATGGCCGGCATCGGCGCCAGCGACGCGCTGCTGAAAACCTGCGACGTCTACCGCGAAATCTACCAATCCCAATTCCGGAAGGAGGATGCGCCCCATGCCTGAAACCAAAAACGGCAAGGGCTTTATGCTCACAACCGCGCAAAAAGTGCTCAGGCAGGCATCCGCCTACCGTGGGTTGCTCATCCTTTCGCTGCTGCTGGCCGCGGCCACGGTGGCGCTCACGCTGTATGTGCCTATCCTGATCGGCCAGGCCATCGACCGCATCGTGGGCGCTGGTCAGGTGGATTTTTCCGGCCTGGCGCAAACCCTGGTGACCATCGGCGTGTGCGTGGCGGCCACGGGCTTGCTGCAGTGGGTGCTGGGGGCGGTGAACAACCGCATGACCTACCACATCGTGCGGGATGTGCGCCGGGAGGCCTTTGCCCGCATCCAGCGCCTGCCCCTTTCCTATCTGGATCAAAACCCTACCGGCGATTTGGTCAGCCGGATCATCGCGGATGTGGATCAGTTTGCCGATGGGCTGCTGATGGGCTTTACCCAGCTGTTTACCGGGGTCACGACCATTTTGGCCACGCTCACGTTCATGTTTGTGCTGCGCTGGCAAATCGCGCTGGTGGTGCTGTGCGTCACCCCGCTTTCGCTGCTGCTGGCAAGGTTTGTGGGCATGCGTACGTTTCATATGTTCAGGGAGCAATCCCGCACGCGCGGGGAGCAGACCGCCTTGGTGGATGAACTGATCGGCCAGCAAAAGGTGGTGCAGGCCTTTGGGCAGGAGCCGCAGATGCTCGCCAAATTTGACGAGGTGAACCAGCGCCTTGCGGATGCGACGCTTCGCGCCACATTCTATTCCTCCATCACGTTTCCCAGCACCCGGTTCATCAACGCGATCGTCTACGCCGGGGTGGCGCTGGGCGGCGCGCTGTCGGCGGTGGGCACGGGCGGGCTGTTCACGGTGGGGCAGCTGGCCACGTTTTTGAGCTATGTTACGCAATATACCCGCCCCTTCAGCGAGATCACGGGTGTGGTTACGGAGCTGCAAAACGCCATGGCGTGCGCCGCGCGCATCTTTGCCCTGATCGAGGAACCTCTGGAGACCCCCGATGCGCCGGCCGCAGGCGCCCTTACGGATGTGCGCGGGGATGTGGATGTCACAAACCTGGCCTTTTCCTACACGGCGGCAAGGCCCTTTATTCAGGATTTCTCGCTCACGGCGCGCCAGGGGCAGCGCATCGCCATCGTAGGCCCCACGGGCTGCGGCAAGACCACCATCATCAACCTGCTCATGCGGTTTTTTGATGTGGATGCGGGCGCGATCCAAATCGACGGCCAGGACATCCGCACGGTTACGCGGCGCAGCCTGCGCGCGGGCTTTGGCATGGTGCTGCAGGATTCGTGGCTCAAGACCGCCACCGTGCGGGAAAACCTGCTCATGGGCAACCCCCGCGCCACCGAGCAGGAGATGATCGCCGCCGCCAAGGCCAGCCACGCGCACAGCTTTATCAAGCGCCTGCCGCAGGGGTATGACACCCTGATCGGCGAGGAAGGCGGCGGGCTTTCGCAGGGGCAAAAGCAGCTGCTGTGCATCGCGCGGGTCATGCTCAGCCAACCGCCCATGCTCATTTTGGACGAGGCCACCAGCTCCATCGATACCCGCACCGAGATGAAGATTCAGGATGCGTTTTTGAAGCTCATGGAAGGCCGCACCAGCTTTATCGTGGCGCACCGGCTTTCCACCATCCGCAGCGCGGATGTGATCGTGGTCATGAAGGATGGCCGCATCATCGAGCAGGGCGATCACGATAGCCTGCTCAAGCTTGGCGGTTTTTACGCAACGCTGTACAACAGCCAGTTTGCGGCCTAGCCGGGCGCGGGGCGGCCGCGCGGCTGGCCTGACCTGCCCGCGCAGGAAATGCCCACCCCAGGGGCGAATCATCTAACCAATACCACACACATAAGGGAGTGAGCGGTTTTGCGGCAACCCCATCGCATCGGCAAGGCTATTTTGGGCAGCGGGAAGCGGGCGCTTCTTTGGCTGCTGCTGCTGGCGGCCGCCTGGAGCCTGAGCGCCTGCGCATGGCTGCCCCAAGGGGCGCCAGCCGGCAAGGCGGGGCCGGATCTCACGCTGCTATCCCTGCCCGCCTATGACGATCCAGAAGCCGATGGCCAGTCCGATGCCGCCCACGGCGCGGAGTATATGCCTGTGGATCTGTTTTTGGACGGCACGCAGAACATGGGGGGCATCAACCCCGGCACGGCCAGCATGTACCCCCATTTTGGGCGCAAGTACCGCGAAGGCGGCTTTCACTACCGCTACGGCAACTATGTCGGGTGGTATGAGAACCTGCTCACGGCCTTCCTGTCCGCCATGGGGGAGACCCGCGTGCGCGCCCTGCGCTACGGCAATGAAACCGTGCCCGAGGAAACCCTGGCCGCCCATGGCTTGACCGCCACAGACGCTGCGCAGCGCGCCGCCATCTGGCGGGACATGCACACCGTGGCGCAGGCCGTGACCCCCGCCCTGTTCAAGAGCATGAGCGCGGAGGATATGTCCGGCAGCTTTTACGCGCTGGGCGCGCCCGCGTGGCTGGATCGCATCCCGTTGCTGGACGCGGCCGCGCTGGAAAATCCCGCCCTGGCCGCCGGCATGGATGCCGCGCTGGCCGAGACCGCCGCAGGCATCGCCGCCGGGGATGCGCGTTATAGGCTGGATGCGGGCGCACAGGAGCAAAACTCCGCCCTGCTGAGCGCGCTGGCGCAGATCGATACCGGCAGGCTCACCATCATCACGGCCGATCCCGCATCCATCCGCCGGGTTTCCGGCACGGATGCCGGCGGCAAGCCCCTTGCCTTTTTGGAGGGGCTGCTGCGCCAGGCCGGGGTGTTTGATCAGGGGCTGACCGTTGGCGTGCTGGATTTTCAGCTGGACTATCTGGGGCAGATGGCCACCTTTACCACCGCAGACCTTTCCGAGCCGCTCCTGTGGGGGCGCGTGATCATTGACGAGCGCAAGCTCACGTTCGAAAATCTGGGCGTGATGCCGCGCAGGCTGCTCACGCTGGTCATCGGTACCAAGGCCAAGGTGAGCGGCTTCATCGACCGGCTGGACGCGGCCATAGCTGCGGACAGCGCCTTCAAAGGGCTTCGCGGCCCCCAAAACGGGGAGCTGTCCTACACCGCCAATGGGCAAACTGTGACCCAGCAGCCCTTTACCTTTCAGTGGAACCATACCCTCATCGCCCGGCCGGGCATGGGGCTTTATACCCAGCACACGCCGGGCGCAGCCTTGCAGACCGATGGCGCGGCGGGCGCGCAGGCGGGCACCGCGTCCAGCGGCCTG
>LVAR01000135.1 GCA_001604115.1 Clostridiales bacterium Firm_12
TCATGGGCGTTTGTCCGAAATAGTTTTTGCACATATGCTCCAGCGTAAAATTGATGGTGGGCACCACGCTGGAAATGGCAACGCCTTCCACGGCATCCTTATCCACCCCTTCATTATGAAACAGGTTGCACAGAAGGATGCCGTACTCGTCGGATGTGCTGGTTTTGCTGGTGGAAATACGCCAGTATTTGACCAACTCCTTACCGTCGAACAAGGCGGTTTTGATGTTTGTGTTGCCCACATCCATGGTCAAAATCATGGCCTACTCTCCTTTGATGCCGTTCTAACTTTCCAAAGGCTTAGGGCTCTTGCCCATCTTGCCAGTGCCGATAGCGGGCGCCAGCGTCCTGCGCGCTCACCGCCACTGCTGGATCAGCCTTTGTTCCGCGGCGTTGCCTGTTCTGCGATGGGGTTTTCCGGTTTATCGGCCAGTCGTGTCGCCGCGCTATGGTCCGCTACGCTGCTGCCTGGATGCCTGCGTGCAGTTCGATGGTTCACCGCTTGCACCGCTGTCTTGACCATCGGGGCGATGATCGCCGCAACCAGCAGCTCCGCAATGCCATTGGGCAGCCCTACCGCGACCACCAGCCAGGTTGCTGCACTGTTGCGGTAGGCATCGCTTGCGCTGCCCAAACCGATCAGGTTGTTCACCAGTTCATTGAGTTCCGTGCCATACAGCAGTATGATCGCGCCCAAACACAGCACCGTGTTGGTCAATGCGCCAATGGCGGATGCGAAAACCGTGCCCAAGTGTTCCAGCGCAAGGTGGCGTTTCGCCCCGCGATGGAACAGGGCAGATACGCCCCAAGCAGCCAGCGGCACGATCAGGCGCGGCAGAACGCTGACCAATGGGTTACGAAAAAAGAGCGTCAGCCCTACCATGCCGCTTTCCCACGCCCTGATCAGGCTGCTCACCCCAAACACAAGCCCGACCAGAACCCCCACCACAGGTCCCTCGACCAGCGCGGCGATGATGACCGGGATGTGCACCAGCGTAACCGCCGGCAGCGGTGGCGGCAGCATGATCATGCCAATAGGCGTAAAAGCCAACAGGGCTGTGATCGCGCCCAGCATGGCCGTCACGACCATCCTTCGGTAACGGCTGTCCGGCCTGTGTTTGCGGAGTGTATGCTCTGCTTTCATGTTGTTTCCCTCCGTTCAGGTTCGCAATGGATACCCGACGTAATGCCCGCCATGCGGGGGATGCCAGAGCCTTTCTTCGGTCCGACCCCGTAGGTGTCGGCGTGACCCTAGTACTGTATTATAACGTTTGTATCCAGAAATGTAAACCATGGCAGCCCGGAAAGTACGCCTGGCCGCGCACGGGCATGCGCAGGTATGGCAAACGCCCCAAGCCTGCTGCGCACTTCTGCGTGCAACAGGCTTGGGGCGCAGAAAACCCTGCGGGAGGCTATTTGTCGTCCCCTACGTCCTCGCCCTCGATCACATCCGGGAAAAAGGGCTTATGGCAGTTGGGGCACAGCGGGCTTTCGTCAAAGTCGATATCAGCCGCTTTGATTTGCATGGTTTTACCGCAGTTCGGGCAATCGAAGGACAGCTCCTCGTTTTCGTCAAACTGCTCGACTTCGATGTCATCATCGTCCTCTTCATCGTCATCGTCCAGGTCGTCGTCATCGCCAAAGAGTGCGTCCTCAATATCGCCCAGGTCGCTGTCAATGGACTCCACGTACTCATCCAGTTCGCCCAGGTCGCTATCCAGCTCGGCGATCTTCTGTGCCATCTCGTCCATCACGGTGAGCATTTCCAACAGCAACCGGTTCTCGGGTTTGTCCTTTTCAAAGGTCAGGCCTTCCGCCAGGCCACGCAGGTATGCGGTACGGTCAGTGATGTTGCCCATAACATTTCCTTTCCCGCGTCTTGTGGCGCGGCACGTCGGTCAGTGCAGCCAGGGGGGGGCGCGGACATAGCCCGATCAGCAACGCTCCATATACTCGCCTACGCGGGTATCGATGCGGATCTTGTCGCCGATATTGATGAACAGCGGCACCTGCAGGGTGTGGCCGGTTTCCACCGTGGCGGGCTTGTAGGTATTGCTGGCCGTATCGCCCTTGAAGCCGGGCTCGGTATCGGTCACTTCCAGCTCCACAAAGTTGGGGGCAGCCACGCTGAAGGCCGAGCCTTTGAAGAAGCGTACCGTCACGTTGGTGCTTTCCTTCACAAAGGGGATCGCATCCTCCACCTGCTCACGGTTCAGGGGAATCTGCTCGTACGTGTCCAGATCCATGAAGTAGTACAGATCGCCATCGGCGTAGACATATTGCATGTCCTTGGTTTCCACGACTGCGCGGGGCATTTTGTCGGTGGGGTTGAAGCTGCGCTCCACCACGGCGCCGGTCATGATGTTCTTAATCTTGGTGCGCACAAAAGCTGCGCCCTTGCCCGGCTTGACATGCTGGAAATCCACGATGTTCCAGACACCGCCATCCCATTCGAAGGTAATGCCTTTACGAAACTCGCCTGCTGTGATCATAGATGGTTTCCTCCGTTCGTGTTTGGGTGTTACTTACAGGATGATCAATTCCCGCGTGGGGGTGGTGAGGGCACGGCAACCATCTTCCAGGACGACTACCGTATTTTCAATGCGCACGCCGCCAACACCAGGCAGATAGACGCCCGGTTCCACGGTCATCAGCTGTCCCTTGACCAGTTTGCCGGTTGCCATAGCGTTCAGGCGAGGGTTTTCATGGATCTCAATGCCCAAGCTGTGCCCCAGACCATGCCCAAAGCGCCCGGCGTAACCGGCAGCATCGATGTAATCCCGCGCGATGGCGTCAATCGCGCGCAGATCGCCCCCCGCGCGCACCGCGTCCTGCGCCAGCTGTTGGGCCGTCTGGACGGTTTCATAGACGCGGCGCATCTCAGCCGTGGGTTGCCCCACCGCCACGGTGCGGGTCATATCGGCACAGTAGTTGCCCACTTTGGCGCCAAAATCCAGGGTGATCATGTCCCCACGGCGGATGCGGTAATCCCCCGGTACGGCATGGGGCAGGGAACCGTTGGCGCCCGCCGCCACAATGGTGGAAAACGCAAGCCCCTGCGCTCCGTGGGAGAGCATATCAAACTCCAGCTTGATGGCCAGTTCCTTTTCCGATACCCCTTCGCGGATCTCAGGCAGGATGCGTTCAAAGCTCTCGCTGGTGATCCGGCATGCTTCCTGGATCAGGGCGATTTCGCTCTCGTCCTTGACTTGGCGCAGCACTTCGATATCGTTTTTCAGCGCGACCCAACGCGCCGTGCCAAACGCCTGCTGCGCTGCGGCAAAGGTGCGCACTGTCATCTGATCGTCCTCATAACGGAGGGTATCCACCCCCCACTGCACGGCCAGCTGGGCAGCTGCCTGCTCATGGCTTTGCCCTTTTTCGATACTTAGGATGGTACAGGCGGGGCTTTCGCGCTGCGCCTGCTCCACATAGCGGAAATCCGTTATTACCGCCTGCCCTTTGGCACCCAGCAACGCGATGCCCTCCCCCTTGAACCCTGTCAGGTAAAAGAGGTTGGCCTCTTTGTATACGATGATGGCCTCATTGGCCGCAAGGCCGGTGGCCGAGATCAGGCTTTGCACACGTGTCATGCTCTGCTCCACGATCCTTTCATGCGGCCACACCGACGTACCACGGAAACGCCGCAATTGTTATTTTACCATAAACCCAGTATCCACGCCAGCTTTTTTTGAGGTCACGGCACCTGTTTGCCGATGCGAAGCAGCGTGTGAGCGGCCACTCAGTAGCCCAGCGCTTCCTGCACCAGGAGTACGGTCATCTGGCGGCCTCGGGGCACTCTATCCAGCACCACGGTAGCGCGGCACATGCTCTCCTCCCCGCATTCGCTGCTTTTGCAGATGCCGGTGAGCGCACACGGGGTAGAAAGGCCAATGCGGCGCGCGTTTTGCGGGCAAGCCGTCTGTTTAATGCGCGCCACGGCGGTGTTGATGCCGCCATCGACAAATTTGGAATGGCTGACCACAAAATACACATGCTTGGCGCCATCCAGGATCGCGCCCACACGGTTGCAGTTGCCATCAATGAACACCATGCTGCCATTGCGTGTAACCGCGTTGGCGGATGTCAGGTAGGCGTCGGCCATGCGTGCCTGCGCCAAAATCTGCGGCACGGCCTCCTTAGGCTGCCCCCAATGCTGGTACACTGTGCAGCCCTTGTGTTCCAGTGCAGGGATCACTTCCGTTTCCCGAATGGTCACCGAACCGCCCACGCCTACGCTGCTGCCCGCCGGGATGTGCTCCGTCAGGTATGCTTTCGCCTGGGCGGCCGTTTCCAGCTCCACCACATCAAAGCCATGTTTTCGCATGTTCTCGACCGCAAACTGGATCATCTGTTCCATGATAAGCCTCCTATCGTAGATCGCTGACCGCCTGCACCGCGCCGATCCCATCCCGGTACGGCGCCAGCGAAAACCCGGATGTGGCCTGCACTTTTTCCATAACACGCTGTGCAGCATCCCCCGACACCAGCGCGGGTTGGTAATCGTTCATGCGCGGCGAACCGCTGATGGTCAACGGCCAGAGCGTGACCTGGCTGCCGGTGGGCACGCCATCCAGAAAACGGAATGTGGCGCCCAGCAGCATTGCATCCTGATCCGCGGGATCCGTGTTGCCGCCAAACACCAGATTACCAAGACTGTACGCTACCATGGTGCTTCCGAGCTTTTCCAGCCCCTGCACCACATGCGGGTGATGCCCCACCACAAGCTGAACCCCTTGATCCGCCAGATAACGTGCGGTATCCCGCTGGGCGCGGGTCAGGTACGCCGCGTACTCATCCCCGGTGTGCATCACATGCACCAGCACGGTGCAGCCCAGCTCTCGCAGGGCAGCCGCCTGCGCTGCAAAACGCTTGCGATTGATGCGCAGGCCACTGGCCGTGAACCCAACGCGCACGCCATCCTTCTGGAGCACGGTCACATAGTGGTCATCCACATAGGCGATGCCTGCAGCCTCCAGCGCTTGCACTGTATCGCGGAAGCCTGCCGCGCCGTAGTCCAGCGCATGGTTGTTGGCCAGCGTCACACACTCCACGCCGCCTTCCTGCAGGATGGCAGCATAGGCGGGCAAGCCCTTAAAGTTGAAGGTTTTCTTGACGCGTGCAAGCCTGCGCGCGCTCAGCACACCCTCCAAATTGACCAACGAAAGATCATCCGCCTGCAGCAGCGCGGCCAGGTTGGCAAAGGGATAGGCAAACCCATGCTGCCGGATGTAGCTTTCAAACCGTCTGGCGCCACCTGCGGCCGTGCCGCCCAACGTGCAATCCCCACCGAACGTAAGGCGCACTTCCGTGGTGCCTTCCACCACTGTCATGACCGTTTCTGTGAGAGCAGCCGGCGGCGCATCAAAAGCGAATGTGAACACCTGAGCCTGTGCGGTTGCCATGGCTGGCCAGAATGCTAATGCCAACAGAACAGCAAGCACACGCTTCATTGCCGCGCCACCTCCGTATCAGGGTCAGTATAGCACAAAGCGCATGCGCCGTAAAGGTTTGCCCGCATACCAGCCATCCGTCTCCCGCCGCGCAGGGTTGTTTGCCCGCAGCATGCCGCCCAGCACACATGCCGCCGTCATCATCAGTCACAGGCCACGATGCCCCGCCACAAGCTTACCCCACGCAAAAAACCCTTGCCACACTGCCATCGCAAGGGGTTTGAATCGCCGACCAAATGCCGGGCACAGCCCTCAGCCGCTTTGCAGGGAAGGTTCCCGCGCAGGAGCCACCGGTAATTGCCAATGCGGCCGATTTGTGATATCGTAAGACAGGATTCAACACCCCGCGCGGCACCTGCGCTTGACCCGCGCCGCTCACGCACCAGGGAGGTATGTATGGCGAACAAACCTGCTCCAACCCATCTGGATCCGCTAAAGCAAAGCGGCTTGAAAAACACACGGCAGCGCAAAGCCATTTTGGATATCCTTGCATCCGGCAATCAGCCTTTTGCTGCGGAGGATGTTTATTTGTCGCTTAAGCAAAACCAGGTGGATATTAACCTTTCCACTGTGTACCGATCGCTGGAGACCATGCGCGAAAAAAACGTGGTGCGCAAGGTGAGTGTGGCCGGCGACAACCGGATGCTGTATGAATTGAACCTGCACACGCACCAGCACTATCTGGTATGCGTGCAGTGCAAGAAGATATGCCCTGTGGGGCACTGCCCACTGGAATCCTTTGAAAAATCCGTAGCGCAGGAAACCAACTACACCATCATGGGGCATCGGTTGGATATCTACGGCCTGTGCCCGGACTGCCAGCAAACGCGGCAGCCTGATCGATAGGCTCCCTAATGCGGCGGCACCTGCCCGCCGCTTTTTGTTTGCACAGATTCCGTAAACAAGACCCGCTACATTTCCCCCGCGGTAGTTCATGCCCCGGGAAGCACGCTTGCCGGCGGCCGAGGCGCAGCACAAACCAACCGCTTGGCCTGCCACATACGGTACATGCAGTGTGCCCTGCGGCTTATGCAGCATCCCTTTGGCACGCAAGTTGGAACCAAGCGATGTTTTTTCATCCGCAAGGCAGATCCGCTCGTCCTCAAAACGCCCGAATAATCCCAACAAAAAATCGGGCAACATTTCCCCGAAAAATGCAGCCCGCCCGCCCAAGCCAGGGAATGACATAACCGTCCGTCCCCCAGGCTGCCGCGCCGTTGGGGGCAATGCCCTATGCTCTGCGCCCCAGCGCGCCTTTGCCCAGCAGGAGGAGAATCAGGCTGGCAACACCCATCAATACAATGGTGCCGCCAGGCTTGAGCCCCGCATAATAGGACAGGAAAAGCCCGCCGATAATGAAAAACAGGCCAAAGAGCACGCTCACAAATACCGTTTGCTTGTAGCTGCGCGATACTTGCATGGCGCAAGCGACCGGCAGCACCATCAGCGAGGAAACGATCAACGCGCCCACCGTGCGCGCCGCCACCGATACGGTGATGGCCGTCAGGATGGTAAAAATGAAGTTGACTGTGCGCACCGGCACCCCCGCCAGCCTCGCGGCGCGCTCATCCAGGGCAATGTAGAACAGCTCCTTGTACAGCAGCACAAAGGCCAGCATGACCGCCAGGCTAATCAGGCAGACCAGCAGCATCTCAAAATCGCTGATGGCAACGATGCTGCCAAACAGAAAACTGTTGAAGTTGGCGGCGCTTTTTACAAAACCGCTGAGCACGCCCGCCAGGCCTACCCCCGCCGACATGGTGATGGCGATGGCCATCTCCGCATACTTAGGCAGCTTTTTACGGATGGCTTCAATGCTGAGCGCAGAGATCACGCACATTACCACCGCCCCCACAATGGGGTTGATGCCTAGCACCAACCCGGCAGCTACGCCGGCCAGCGAGGTATGGGAGAGCGCATCCCCCAGCATGGAAAGGCGTTTGAGCACCACCACCACGCCAATACAGGGAACGATGACCGCCAGCATCAACCCTACCAGAAATGCCCGGCGCATAAAATCATATTGCAGAATATCCATCTAACCCCTCTTTTCAGGCCAACGGGCAGGCGTGATCATGGTGATGCTTGTGTTTGAGTTCCAGCTGCACCTGGGTTTCCGAAAGCTCCACCAGGGAACCTTCCTCCAGGCACAGGGTACGGCTGGCGAACTGGGCTGCGCGCGCCAGATCATGGGTCACCATCAGGATGCTTGCATGCCGTTTTCGGTTCAGATCACTCAGGATGCACAGCAAATCGTCGATGCCTTTGCTGTCGATGCCGGCCGTTGGCTCATCCAGGATCATGATCTCCGGGGCATTGACCAGCACCCGCGCCAGCAGCACGCGTTGTTGCTGCCCGCCGGAAAGCATCGAAAACGGCCGCTTGGCATATTCCGCCATGCCGACTTGCGCCAGCGCCGCCATGGCCTGCGCTCGGTGGCTTTGTTTGGGCATGCGCATGAGCCCGATTTGGGAAAACAGGTTTGCCATCACGATCTCAAACACCGTCGCAGGAAAATTCGCGCCTACCGCTGTGCCGTTTTGCGGCATATAGCCTACCTTGGGCCACTGCCGAAACCGGGCGATGTCTTCACCGAAAAGCTGGATGCTCCCCTGTTCCGGCGCCAACTCCCCCAGAAGCAATTTGAGCAGGGTGCTCTTGCCGGCACCGTTTGCGCCGGTAAGCGCCACAAAATCCCCCGCGTCGATGCGAAAACTCACATCGGAGAAGATCGGCTCTTTCGCGTATTGAAATCGCAGGCCTGTTGCCTGAATGATCGTACTCATGATACCATCCTTACCTTCTTGGGCAGATTGCCGGTTTGCGAAAGGTTTCCCGGCGGCAAATGCAAGGGGTTTGCATTTTTATCATTATAGGAGATGCCTTCCGCAGTGTCAATGCGCAGGCAGGCACCGGCGCAAAAGTTGCCGCCGCGCCCATCGCCATCACCGCCGATATGCAAAATGCCCCTACCCTGGCATAAAAAGCAGGGGAGGAGCCAGCCGCAATAGCCAGCCCCTCCCGCCGCTGCACATGTTGCCTTGCAGGCTATTGCAGCGCCTTGACCAGCGCCGCCAGGTTTTCACGCATCACGGAAATATAATCCCCGCCCGCGGCCGCCTGCACATCGGTAAGCCCCTCCAGCGGGCTGAGCACGGCGGTCTGCGCACCGGTAGCCCCCGCAATGGTTTCAGCAATTTTGGGGTTCACCAACTCTTCAAAAAAAATGGTGGTGATGCCGCGTGCTTTGACAAAATCAATCACCTCAGCCATGCGTGCAGGATCCGGCTCGGAATCCGGCGTCAACCCTTCGATGCTTTCCTGTACCAGCCCATATGCCGCGCACAGGTACCCAAAAGACTGATGTGACACCACGATCGTCTTGTTGGGCAGTGCCCCCAGCGCAGCTCGGAAATCCGCATCCAGCGCATCAAAGGCCGCCGCTTGGGCGGCGTAGTTCGCCTCATAATATGCCGCGTTCTCAGGATCGGCCGCCACCAAGGCTTGCTTGATGGAGGCCATCTGTGCCTTGGCATTCAGGGGGCCAAGCCACAAGTGAGGATCATAAGCCTCATCCTCTTCATGCGCTGCATCCGCAACCTGCGCGTCATCATCATGGGAGTGACCTTCCAGCAAAGTTTGCCCTTGGGAAGTATCCACCACCACCAAATCCTGATTGGACAGGGTCGCAAGCACTTTGTCCACCCAGTGCTCCATGCCTGCGCCATTGTAGACGAATACATCCGCGTTCTCCAGCCCGATCACGTCTTTGGCTTCCGGCTCCCAGTCATGGGGCTCCATCCCGGCGGGCACCATATTGACGACGGTTACCCTGTCCCCGCCGACTTTGGTTGCAAAGTCATACATGGGATAAAAACTGGCATATACAGTCAGCTTTCCCTCCTGCGCAGTGGCAGATACCCCTGCAAATCCTGTAAGGGCAAGCGCCCCCGCCAGCAAGAAGCTCATCATTCTTTTCATGTCGTATCCTCCCCGATCGATCGTATGGGTTGTGTGTTTGCGCGGGGGCAGCCATGCCGCGATGGGTGGAGCATCCGCCCAAGCTTTACGCAAACAATTTGCATTTGCGTATTGAATTATAGGGGGAGCGCGCGATGTTGTCAAGCCCTGCTTTCCATTTTCCCATCCGCCGGAGGCTATCCCCTTCCATCAAATGCCCCTTTGCTGCCCAAAACAGGAAAAGTCCATCCCCCGCTGAGAGGGATGGACTTTTCCAGAGATCATGAAACCCAAGCCGCGCCGACATGCCGGGCAGGCGGTTCGCCTACAGCTCCTCGATATGCGCCAAGCCCTCCATGCCCTTGAGGATACGGATGATCTCGTCATGGCTTTGCTTGAGCCCCGCCTTCAGCGTGACCACGAAGGCAACGCAGCCGTCCGTGCCCGCGGCATCGTTTTCCATCTGCAGGTTGCTGGTGTCAATGTTACGTTCCCGCACATAGCGGATGAACTTGCCCAGCGGGATGTCCGGCTTCAGCTCCACATAAGCCTCCAGCTGACGGGTACGCTTGCGCATGCGGTTGTCCATCTCATGGAGCATGCTCAAAATCATAAAGATGAGCAGGCCGCCCACCAATGCGGCTTCATAGAACCCAATGCCGATGGCCAGCCCCATGCAGGCCGCCGCCCACAACCCCGCAGCAGTGGTCAGCCCTTTGATTTGGTTGCGCGTCGTCACGATGATCGTGCCCGCCCCCAGAAAACCGATGCCGCTGACCACCTGCGCAGCCAGCCGTGTTGGGTCGCCGGATCCAAAAACCTGGTACACATATTGGTTGGTCATCATCACCAAACAGGCGCCCAGGCTCACCAGCATGTAAGTACGCAGGCCGGCGGGACGGTTCTTCATGCCGCGTTCCAGGCCGATCAACCCACCCAGCAGCACCGATACCAGCGCGCGGATGCCTATAGCCACCATCGTCAGCTCCCGAACCGCTTCCATGTAGCCACTCCCTTATCCAAACACATCCATCAAAGCAGGGTGCAAGCGTGTGTTGCTGGCCACCAGCAAACCCGTGCGGCCGCGCAGCCCTGGCTCGCCCCCCTGCGCGCAGGTCAGCATGCCGCCGGCTTCCTGGAGGATGAGCCAGCCTGCAGCATAATCCCACGGGTAAAGGTAATGGAACACGCATGCAGACAGGCGTCCGCTGGCCACATAGGCCAGATCGACTGCCGCGGAGCCGGTCCAGCGGATGCCGCGACTCCGGGTTTGCATGGTATAGAGCTGCTCAAAAAAGAGCTTTTGCGTGTCGCTGGTGGCAGGCCCCGCCTCGGCGCCCAGCAAAGCATCCGCCAAAACCGCATCGTCGTTAACGTGAATGGCCACGCCGTTGCAGGTAGCGCCCTCGCCGGCTTCCGCAAAGAAAAACTCCTCCGTAAAGGGGTTATAAATCGCGCCCATGCGCAGCTGCCCATCCACCAGATAGGCAGCGGATACTGCGCTCAGGTTCATGCCGTACATCAGGTTGGTGGTGCCATCCACCGGATCAATGATGAAAAGCTCTCCCTCCAGCCCTTCCACGGACTCGCCTTCCTCGCTGAGCACGCGGCTGTCCGGCGCAATGTGCGCAAACGCCTGGCTCAGCGCTTCGCTGATAGCCAGATCGGCATCGGTCACAAAATCCGATTTCCCTTTGGTATGGACATTCGCCTGCAACGCGTGCTGCGTAGCCAAAGCGCCCGCTTCCCGTACCGCCCGGATCAAATCATCCCGAATCATACCGCCACCTCTACGACCGTAAAGCCCAGTGCACGCAGGGCGTCCGCGCAGTCCGAGTCCAGGTGCATTGCGTGGATGCGAGCCCGGAAGGCCTGCGGCACGGCATCCGCCATGCGTTGCACATAGCAGTGCGATGCGGATTCGCTGCTGGCGATGTCATGATACACTCGCTGCAGTTTGCCTGCCAGCAGCTCTTCCCGCACACGCTCATGCAAGCGGTTGGTATCACCGCTGTAAAAAATGCGCTCGCCTTGCCATGTCAGGAAATACCCGAAACACCGCATATCCTCCGCATGGCGTACCTCCAACGCCTCCGCCTGCAGGGGAAACACCTCCGGCAGCGCCGCTGCATACTCGTAAAACGAAGGCGCGATGCCTTGCAAACGCAGCAGCTCAACCACCGTATCCATGGGGTGCACTACCAGCACCCGCTTTTTGAGCACACAGTAACTGTAGGAGAGCAGCGATGCCAGCGATCCCACATGATCAGCATGCAGGTGCGTCAGCAAAACCACGATGCGCCCGCGGCTTTCCAGTGCAAGCCTCTTGACTGCCTTGGCAAAGGCGCTCTCGCCAAAATCCATGAAAAATAGATCATCCCCGATGGTAAAATAGGCATTGGTGTTGCCTTCGGCGGGGTAGAAGGCCGCGCCCCTACCCAGAAAGTTGAGTGTCAGTTGCATCTGTGCCACCTCATTCCTTTACGCCGGCGCTGATGAAACTGTTCATGAACTGCTTTTGCATCACAAAGAACGCGATCATCAGCGGCGCAATGATGATGAGCGTAGCGGCGCACACATTGGACCATTGCATGTTGGCCTCTTTGGACTTGGCAAAGTAGGCCAGGCCAACGGTGAGCGTGCGGTTATTGACCGAGTTGGTTACGATGAGCGGCCATAGATAGTTGTTCCAGTGATAGCTGACGGAGATGACCGCAAAGGACATATACGCCGCCTTGGCGCAGGGCATATACACGCCCCAGATAGTTTGCCACAGGTTGGCGCCGTCAATGCGCGCCGCCTCGCCCAATGCGCGGGGGATCGTCTTAAAATTCTGCCGCAGCAGAAATATCGCCATCGCGCTGCCCAAGAAGGGAAGCATTACACCGATCTTGGTGTCGATCAGACCCATGTCGGACAGGGTCATAAAATTGGGCATGATCAGCACATCGTTTGGGATGATGATCTGCATAAAGATCACCACAAAAACCAGGCTTTGCCCCCGGAACTTGAACATCGCAAGCGAATAGGCTGCCAACGTGGAGGTAAAAAACTGGATGAGGAACGTGCCCACCACCAGGATGATCGTATTCAGATAATACTGCCCAAACGGAATCGTGTTCCATACATACGTCAGGTTCTCAGTCGTGAGCGCCGTTCTGGGCAGGAACGACATGTTGAACGTCGTTTTCGTGATGGCGGTGCCGACGAGCCACACCAGCGGGGTCAGCCACAGGATGCCAAGCAGCACCGAAAACACGCTCAGGGAACCGCTTTTCAGCTTTTTGATCGTCATTGTCAATCACCCTTATGCGTAATGGATCTTCTTGTCTTGGCTGAAGAACCGGGGCAGCGACACCAGCAGCAGCAGTCCCAGCATGATGACCGTGAGCGTGGAGGAGACGCCGTAGTTCATATTCGTAAAGCCCTGTTGATAAATGTAATACAGGAGCAGAGTGCTTGCGTTGTTGGGTGCGCCTTCCGTCATGATGATGACGTGATCTGCCAGCTTGAAGCAGTTGGTAAAGGCGATGGTGGAAACAAAGAGCATCGTGGGGCCCAGCAGCGGGAGCGTGATGTGGCGGAATGCCTTCCAGCCGGTGGCGCCGTCGATGTTGGCGGCCTCCAGCACATCCTCGTTGATGCTTTGCAACCCTGCCAGGAAAAACACCAGCAGGTAGCCGGCCTCGCGCCACACATACATGAAAGACAGCGCCGGCAATACCGTATTCCGGTTGGACAGCACATCCAGCGCGCCGATGCCCAGCGCCGTCATCAGCTGGTCAAACAAACCGTTGCGCGCCATGTAGATGAACATCCACACGCTGGCAATGGCGATCATCGGCATTACAGAGGGGTAAAAATACGCGGTGCGGATGAACCCAATGTGCCGTCCCCTGCGATTGACCAACAGCGCCAATCCAAGGCCGATCACCATGCTGGGCAGCACCGTCATCAGGGCAAAAAAAGCGGTGTTCTGCATCACTTTCCAAAATGTGCCGGAACTAGCGATGCGCACATAGTTATCCAAACCGATCCATTCCGGGGTCGGCATGCCCATGCGGTATTTGGTCAGGCTGAGCGCAACGCTGCGGAGCACGGGGTATACCGTAAACACCAGCATAATGGCCAATGCGGGCAGCAGCAGCAGCCAGGCTGTGGCGGCTTCCTTGCGCGCCCGCAGGGTGGCGGAGGCGGTTTTCATAGGCTCCCTCCTTAGGATTGGCCGAACCATGGCGTCTTAGGCCATGGTTCGGCCACTACCGTGTTGAATCGTCCGGCGGCTACGCCCGCTTTCATTTGGGCAAACGCCTTGGTGCATCCCAGCGCCTTGCCTGGATGCCGCGCGCCTTGCCTTGCCACGCGGCGGCTATGGGGATCACGCAGGGCTTGTCAGGATCTCCGGGCAGCCTGATGCCGTGACAGCTTTTTACTGATAGTCCGCCAGCAGTTCGTCACCTTGCTCCTGGGCGGTCTGGAGGGCTTCCTCGGCGGTCATTTCGCCTGTTACCGCCGCTTGAATGTTATCGTTGAGGATACGCCACATTTCGGCGGCATTGTAGGTGGTCAGCTCCGGCTGAGCATAGGGCAGTTGCTCATAGGCTACCAGCGCCTGGGGGAAATCTGCGTAGTAGTCTTTGAGCAGATCCGTCTCGTAGCAGGATTCGCGGGTTGCCACGTAGCCGGTATCGATGCTCCAGTTAGCCGCTTTTTCCGTCGTGGTGCAGAAGCGGATAAAACGCCATGCAGCCGCCTGCCGCTCCGGGGAAATACCGTTGG
>LVAR01000136.1 GCA_001604115.1 Clostridiales bacterium Firm_12
GCTTTATACCCAGCACACGCCGGGCGCAGCCTTGCAGACCGATGGCGCGGCGGGCGCGCAGGCGGGCACCGCGTCCAGCGGCCTGCCGCTGCTCACCCTCACGCCGGATAGCGCCGGCCTGCAGCCGGACCGCACCATCACGGTGCGCCTGCCCATCCGCGAGGGTGCGGAGGGCGCCAAGCTGGATGTGAGCCGCCTGAGCGGCGCGGGCATCAAGGCGCTTTCCAGCCTGCTGCTCAGCGATGTGTTGCCCAACAGCCCGGGGCAGGCTGCCACAGGGCAGACGATCGTGTACCGGGACAAACAGTATGTATTCACACAGGGCAAGCAGGGCGATGGCTTCACGCTGACGGGTGTGCGCCTGGAGGATGGCGCGCTGGTGTGTGAGCTGCGCATCGCCGGGGCGTTGCTCAAGCCCGGCTATTACCGCCTGCGCCTGAGCGCCGATGCCACCGGCGAGCAGGTCGCCTGGGAGCCGGTGGACTGGATCGACGGCCCGGGCAGCGTGAGCGCATCCGTCACCGAGGCGCAAATCTATGCCTGGGAAACCTTCACCGCCGCCATGACCCAGTATGACCGCGATGCCAAGGGGCTGCCCAAGATGTTTGCGCACGCGTGGGGCGGGTTCACGGACAAGCTGTACCACGGCCTGCGCGTGCCGGATTTCCCGCCTGTGTACCGCAATGTGCGCCTGAAGGAGCTGGTGGATCAGCTCCGCGCGGCGGCGGCCTCGGATCAGAGCCCGCTCATCCGCTATGCGTTTGAAGTGTATGTGACCCAATAGCGCGGCGTATGCTGCCCCGGGGTTTGCCCCGGGCGCGGTGTGCGGCGCCCCGGGCGGGCTCGCGCGGCACACCCCCCTGACGGCCATCCCGATACCGGAAAGGAACGAGCGCCATGCCAAGTGGAAAACAACGGATCCGGTACCACAACCACACAAAGGTGCTCCTGTGCTACGTGATGGCATGGGGGCTTGCCCTGCTGATCCCGTTTGTGCTGCTGGCGTATGTGTTCCCCTACACGCTGGCCGGCTCCGCGCCGCAGCTGGTGGATCCCTCCGCACCCGGGCTTTCCCTGCCCATGCAGGCGATCGCCGGGCTGGCGCGGCACGCGGCGCGCCCCACCGGGCAGCTTTTGCTGGATCAAATCGCGATGCGCGACCTGATCTGGCGCGTGTGGGTCGGTTGCGCCACACTGGGCGCGTGGGCGCTTGCCCTGGCGGCGCAGCTGCTGTGGCGCGCCCGCTATGTGCGCCCCCGCAGCGGCGCGCGCGCGGCCATGGGCGCGGTGCGCACGTTCCGGGTCACGCTGCTGGCCATCGCCGCGGTGTGCGCGCTGGGGGCGCTAGGGGTTTATCTGGCGGGCGTGCGGTGGATTGCCGGACGCACCGCATGGGATTATGCCGTTTATTTTGGGGGCTTTGCGTGCACCCCGCTGGCGGCATGGGCATGTTTCCGCCTGGCCGCGCCCCCGGCCATCTCCGGCAAGAAGGCGTTTTTCAAACGGCTGTAATGCACCGGGGCGGCCGTTGCCATGACCCTATTGCACCTTTCGGCGCGCTGGGCGGCGCGTTTGCCCGCAGGCGCACGATCCCTGCCTGCGCAGCTTTGCGCGTTGCGCCTGTCTTCCACAGCGTTTGCCAACAGGCGCACGATCCGCGCCCGCCCTCCCCGTTTCCCCGCACACCCACCCTGAGCTGCACACAGGAGGTACTATGTCCTACTACCTCATCGCCATTGGCGGCACCGGCAACAAAATTCTGGAATCGCTGGTCTATGCCTGCGCTGCCGATGCGCTGTATACTCCGGACGCGGATGGCCGCCCCGTGCCCATCCCCCGGGTTCATGCCCTGATTGTGGATGTGGATGCCGCCTGCGGCAACACCACCCGCGCCAAGCAGGCCGCCGAGCATTATGAAACCGTGCGCGAGGCCTTTGCCGCCAGCGGCGTGCCCCGCCGGGGATTCCATACCGCCCTGACCGTGGAGCGCTGGAACATGAACCTGGCCAAGCGCGCCACCTCCGTGGCCGGCATGACCAAGAACCACCGCAAGGATCGCCTGCTGGCCGATTCGCTGTTTTCCCGCACCGAGGCGGATCTGGAGTATAGCGAAGGTTTCCGCGGCCACCCGGATCTGGGCGTGCTGTTTTTTGCCGATCTGCTGTCCAGCCTGGACGCATTGGCCGCCGAAGGCCAGCCCGACGAGCTGCTGGCCATGCTTTCACAGATGCGCCGGGAACTGGACGCGGGCGATACCGTGCGCGTGATGCTGGTCGGCTCCATCTTCGGTGGAACAGGGGCAAGCGGCATCCCCAGCATCAGCCGGTTTTTGCGCGAGCGTTTCCGGGACCGGGCGGATCGGTTCATCCTTTCGGCCACGCTCATGCTGCCCTATTTTGACGTGCCCCCCTCCACCGCGGATGAAACGCTGGAAATCGTGGTCAAATCCGCCGCATTTTTGGACAAGGCGCGCACCGCGCTGCAATATTACGGCATGGAAGGCATGATCCGCTCCGGGGAGGAGGATGCCCGCGGCGTCTATGATGCCCTCTACCTGCTGGGGCTGCCCAAGGAAGCCTTTGTGACCCAGCGCATCTACTCCACCGGCTCCCAAAGCCAGGAAAATGACGCACACCTGCTGGAATGGCTGGCCGTGCGCTGCGGGGCGCAGTTTTTCCGCACCGGGTTTCGCGGGGCGGATGCGCACAACATGGATTGCTACTATTATCAGTGGCACTCCCGCGAGGTATCCTGGGCGTGCTTTGACGCGGAGGCCGGGCGCTACCGCACGGGCTTTGGCGGGCTCATGAAAGGCGCGGCGCTGTTTTTTGGCGAGTGCTACCCCACGCTGCGCGCCATCCTGCATGAGGATGCGGCGCGCGGCGTGCGGCAGGTGGGCTATGCCGCCCCGTATTTTTGGGATGTATCCCGCTGGAATGCCGCCAACCGCGCCCAGCTGGAAAAACTGGTGGATTCCCTCTACCGCCTGCTGGCGTTTTATGTCAACTGGATGTGGCAGGTGCTGCGCACCTTGCCCCCCACCCTGCGCCCCGAAAAACCGGAGGAGGTGGCCGCGCGGGAGCTTGCGCGCCTGTACACCCGGTTTGTGGAGGTGCGCGCGCAGCTTGCGCTGGATGGCCAAACGCAGCAGGATGGCGCCCCCGCGCCCCTGCGGCAGGAATATGCCGACCTGGGCGCGCGCCTGCCGGAGCTGATCGCCCAGGTTGGGGGCAGCGCATACCTGGGCATTTTGCAGGCGGAGCAGGCACGGCGTATGCAAAAGCTGGACAGCCAACGCGCCGCGCTGCAGGAGCAGCGGGAGCGTTTTGCGCGCTTTGCGGGGGAGGATGCGAGCCTGGTGGATGCGCAAACCCTGCTCCTGGAGCAAAACCGGATGGATGCCATGGAGCGCGCCGCCGATGCCATGGAGGATCGCTTTGCCCTGGTGCATGAGGATGCCCTGCGCGCCGTGGAGCAGCACATCGGCGATGCGCCCGCCACGCAGGCGCAGCCCGATGCGCTGCCGCACAATGGCCTGTTTGACGCCGGGCTGCTCAGCGCGCTGCACAGCCTGCTCACGCAATACGGCGCGCCCGCCGCGCGGGATGCGCAGGCCGCCGAGGCGCTCCGCCGTACGCTGTGGGCGGGGCTTAGCCACACGGTGCGCCAGCGTGTGCCCGACCGCATCACCGCGGCGCACGCGGTGGCGGGCATGGGCGGCGGGCAGCGCGCAGG
>LVAR01000137.1 GCA_001604115.1 Clostridiales bacterium Firm_12
GCGCGGGCTCCGCCCCCTGCCGGGTCAGGGGTGTGCCCACAGCCCCCGCAGCCTGCGCCGGCGGGGCATCGGCAGCGCCTCTGGCTTCGGGCGGCTGCAACGCAGCGGCGGGCAACGCTGCCTGCGGCGCTTTTGCCGGGTGCCCGCGCACCGCACCGCCTGCCCCCGCCCGCTTGGCCTTCGCCCAGCCCAGCCGCGCCGCCCTGCGGGACAGCGCCGCATAGGGTACCCCTGCCTTGGCCGCCACAGCCCGAAGGCTCATGGACGTTTGCAGATATTCATCCTTTAGCATCAGCCAGTCTGTTGCCACACGACATGTCACCTCTTCTGCTCAGTGGCATGGCAAACGCCCCGGCTTGCGGCCAGGGCGTTTGCCATGCCTTGTGGGGTATGCGGCCGGGCAGGCGGCGCGGGCATTGCGCCCATGCAGTGCACGGGGGTGGGGGCTTGCCCGCCTAAGGTATGGCGCATTGTGCGCCGGTAGCGTTTGCCCCGCGCCGCTTGCCCCGCGGCCACATTTCCACAGTGCCAGTATACCCCCGGGTCATGTTCTGTTGTGTCCTGTGCATTTTTTGGCACGCTGTTGTTCCCCCGTGCATAACCATGCTATAATACCCATGCATTCATCATGCTGACGGATGCATCCTGCGGCTTTGGCCGCCCCGAGCGAGGGGGGCGATACGTTGATCCATCCCTATACCCAAGCGGAGCTCCAGCGCCTGATTTTGGATTTGAGCGGCATTTTTGACGTGGTGCGCGCGGTGGAGCCTGTGCTGGCCGTGGAGATGCCCCCGCAAGCCGGGGAAGCGCCGGGTGGCTGTTTTCACTGCCACGCTGTGTGGAACCATCGCGCCGAGCGCTGCGTGAACTGCGTGAGCCTGCGCGCGCTGCAAGAGGGCAAACGCCTGACCAAGTATGAGGCCATCGGTCAGGATATCTTTTATGTGATCGCCCAGCCCATCGAGGTGGACGGAAACCCGCAGGTGCTGGAGATGATCAGCAAAGTGGAGGATCAGGCGCTGCTGAGCGCCTATGGCGTCAACGAGTTTGTCAACCGCATCACAGCCTACAATGCAAAGCTGCACACGGACTACGGCACGGGGCTTTTCAACCGTGCGTATTATGAGGAAAAACTCTTTCTCCTGCTCAAGAAAGCCGATCTGAACAAGACCGATGTGGCCATCGCCATGATGGACGTGGATGGCTTTGACTATGTGGCCACGCATTTTGGCCATCAGGTGGCGGATGAAGCCATTCTGGCCATCGGCCAGCTGCTGACCGCCAACGTGAGCCGCCGCCGCGGCGATTTTGTGGCCCGCTACAGCCCCAGTAGCTTTGTGCTGGTGCTGGACAACATCCCGCGCCGGCTGATGCGTGAGCGCATGGTGGAGCTGGTGCAGCGCGTGACCTCCCTGCGGCTCATGGGCTATGAGGATGTGCGCCTGAACGTGGCCATGGGCGTTTTTTTACTGTCCGATTTGCGGCAGGCCAGCGTGCAGGATGTGACGCAGACCCTGACCCGCCGGGTGGATATTGCCCGCGCGGCAGGCTTCAACCGCATCGCCTTCAGCGACCGCTGAGCCTTTGCATCCACATCAAAAAAGGAGTGTACCATCCATGATCGCCATTGCCTGTGACCATGCCGGCATCGACCTCAAACCCCATGTTATTGCTGTGCTGGAGGAGCTGGGACTACCTTACCAGGATTTTGGCACCAACACCCACGACAGTGTGGATTACCCCGTCTACGGCGAAAAAGCCGCCCTGGCCGTGGCCAGCGGGGCTTGCGAGCTGGGCATCGTGCTGTGCGGGACGGGCGTGGGCATCGGCATTGCGGCCAACAAGGTGCACGGCGTGCGCTGCGTGATGTGCTCGGATTGCTATTCCGCGCTCATGAGCCGGGAGCACAACGATGCCAACATGCTCGCCATGGGCGCGCGCGTGGTGGGCAGCGAGGTAGCCAAAATGATCGTGCGCACCTTCCTGACCGGGCAGTTCAACGGGGATCGCCATGCGCGGCGCGTTGGGCAGCTCATGGCGCTGGACGCCGGGGAAACGCTGCAAAAGTAAGGGGGGCTTTGCGCCCGCACGCCCTGCCCCGGCGATCCCCTGACGGGTTTGCCAGGGGCTGTGCCCCCGCCGCGGGGGTTGGGGCAAAGCCCTTAAGTCCCTGCCCGCCCCCTGCTTTGGCGCAGCATGTTGCTGCGCCTAAGCTTTTCACGGGGGCACAAAATGCCTGTTGCGAAAGGGAACTGTATGAGCAAAGCACTGCGCGCGAACCTGCTGCTGTTGTTGACGGCCTTGATCTGGGGTGTTGCCTTTGTGGCGCAGGATGTCGCCATGGACATGATGGAGCCTTTCACCTTTAATGCCGCGCGCACGCTGGTTGCCGCGCTGGCGTTGCTGCCGGCCATCCGCCTGTTGGATGTGCTGGAAAAAAAGCGCGGCGGCACGGCGGCGGTGTCACGGCGGTTTGCCGACATGACCCCGGCGCAAAAACGCACGCTGGTCATCGGCGGGGTGTGCTGCGGGGCTGCGCTGTTTGTAGGCTCCAGCCTGCAGCAGCTGGGCATCCGGGAAACCTCGGCAGGCAAGGCGGGGTTTGTGACGGCGCTGTACATCGTGCTGGTGCCGCTGAGCGGGCTGTTTTTCAGGCGCGTTGTGCGGCGCGCGGTGTGGCTGGCCGTGCTGCTGTGCACGGCCGGGCTGTTTTTGCTGTGCGTGACGGACACGCTTTCCATCGGCCCGGGGGATTTGTACCTGCTGCTGTGCGCGGTGGCGTTCACAGTGCATATTCTGCTGATTGACCATTTTTCACCGCGCACGGATTGTGTGCGCATGAGTTGCCTGCAGTTTTTTGTGACCGCTGCGCTGTGCGCGCTGTGGATGGTGCTCACCGAGCATCCGTCGCCCGCCGCCGTGATGCAGGGCTGGCTGCCCATCCTGTATGCGGGGGTGCTCAGCGGCGGCATGGGCTATACGCTGCAAATGGTTGCCCAACGGGACACCGACCCCACCGTCGCATCCCTGCTCATGTCGCTGGAGAGCGTTTTTGCCGTGCTGGCAGGCTGGGTGATTCTTGGCGATGTGCTCAGCCTGCGGGAGCTTGCCGGCTGCGCGCTGATGATGGCCGGCATCGTGCTGGCGCAGGTGCCCTTGCGCAGGCGGCGGGAGCGCACGCTGCCCGCGCAGCCTGAAGCCTGAACAGGCCGCCGCGCCGCAGGGATGGCGCTGGACGGCGAATTGATTGGTAAGCACGGCCAAAAAGAACCCCGTCCATGTTTTGCATGGCCGGGGTTCTTGTGTGTGGTGCGGCTATGGGTCGTTGCACAGGCTGTGTTTGGAGGGGGGCATGCGTGGCTTTGCTCCCTGCCCCAGAATGGGCTCCTCGCCCTTCAGCTCCGAAAGCGTGCCCTTTGATCCGGGGTTTGTGTCCGCATTGCTGTTGCCCTTACCAGTGCATCTTCTTGCGGAACTCCACCTTGATTTCCTTCCAGTGCAGCGCCGCCGTCAGCACCACCAGCGCCATGCTCACCGATCCTACCACGATCAGCGGCCAATCCAGCTTGTTCCACCCTACCAACCCTGTCAGGATCGCCACAAAACCGCCTAGCGTCAGCTCAAACAGCGGCAAAAAATTCCGCTTTTCCTTTTTGAAAAACGCCAGAAAAAACGTGCCTGCCACAATCAGATCCGCAAACAGCACAATGGGCACCACCAGCGCGCTCCAGCCCCCGCCCAGCACCTCGTCCAGCAAAAACAGGTACAGGCACGCCGCGATTCCCACATCCGTGATTTTTTTGATGGCCGTGTTTTCCACCAGCGGCTTGTAAAACACCGCGATCCACAGCACCGCCATCCCGCCGATCGCCGCCAGTGCCCAGGGGATGCCCCCCAGCGCAATATTGATAAACGCGCAAGCATACGCCGCAAACACAAACACCGCGCGCATCAGCTCCCGGTGGTTGCGCCGCCAGAAGCTGTGCGCCTGGATTTCCGGATACGTGATGTGCACCTGCATCTTGGGTATCTGCATCCCCCGCACCTCCCCTTCACGCCGCCCTACAGGCTGCCCTCCACATACGGCTGCAGCCCATGCTTGACCATCTGGGCATACAGCACGTTTTCAAACACTGGCAGCGCCGTGTTCTTGACCACGGTAAACACTGCCTTATCCCCATAGCTGCACAGCGAGCAGATCGCCCGGTTGCGGATCGGCGGCCCCAGCACAAAATCAAATTTATCCACATAGGGCGCCATTTCTTCCGGCAGGGAGATGGCCCCCAGATTGGAAAACGTGGTCGTGAACACCCCGTCGCTCAGCTTGCCGTAAATCAGGTAGGCGATGGGGCGTTTGACGATCAGCGGCACCACGCGCAGGTAGCGCACCAGCTTGCGGGACAGCGTCATCGTCTTATCCAGGCTCGCCTTGGCGGTGCCCTCGCCCACCTGCGCCGCCAGCTTGGGCAGGATTGCCTCCAGGGAGGTGATCTCCACCGGGTGCAGGCGTATGGAGCAATACATGCTGAAGTTGCGCAGCGTTTTGGATGGGTAAAACTTGCGCATGTTCACCGGCAGCTGCACCTGCAGCTTGCGCTTGCCCCCGTGCGGCTCAGCCGCTTCCTTGAGCGCCAGCATCATCAGCCCCAGCAGGAAAACCGTGATCGTGACCCCCGCCGCCTTGGCCGCGCCGCGCAGCGCCACCACCGACAGGTTGAAGTGCAGCACCCGGCTGGGCTGCTCCAGCGTCGGCAAACCGCGCATCTGCAAGGCGGGTTTGTCCCCAAAGCCTTCGGGGGATGGGTGCTTGTCCGCCAGCAAAAAATCATCCGCCCACTCGCGGCTGTCCGGCGCATCGGCCAGGCGCAGCATGCCCCCACCCAGCGGCAGCTCGTGACCCAGCAGGCGAAGGTATTCCCGCAGCAGCGTTTTCAGGAAGATGGATGCGCCCGTGCCGTCCGTGAGCACGTGAAAAAACTCCACACTCACCCGGTTTTGGAACCACACCACCCGAAACGTGGGGCTGGATATGCTGTTGAGCCGGATGGGCGCGCACGGCGGCTTGGTTTCCGGCCGGGCGGCATAGCGGCGCATCGCGCTGTCGATGTAATGCCAAAAAAACCCGCATTTGATGGTCGTGGCAAAATACGGGAACCGCTTGATGGTATAGGTGAGCGCCATTTGCAAAATTTCCGGCTCCACCGGATTTTTCAGGTAAAAGCTCATGCGGAACATCATCATCCGCTTGAGCCCCATGCTCAGCGGATACACCTTGGCCGCCGTATCCAGCGGGTACCAGGCGGTGCGTTCCCGCAGGTAAAAATCCGACAGTTGCGCCGGATCCAGCCGCTTCATGGCTGCTTCCAGCGTGAGTCCGTGATCCGCATACCAGCGCAGCGCGTCCACGTGATCCAGCATCAGGCCATCCACAAAGCGCTGCTGGCGCAGGTCGATTCGCGCGCGCACATCATTAAGGTAAGGGGCGATCCGCGCCTGTTCCGCCGGGGTAAAAAGCTGCTGCATGCGCAGCGTCCAGGGGCGCGCCTTTGCCATGGCCGATCATCCTCCCATGCCGGCGTGCGCCGGTCATTGCGTGGGGTCAACCGGGGAATATCCAAACCCGGCGCACCAGCGGCGCCGGGGGCTTGCCTTGGGTACGGCTGTTGCGCCGCGGGGGTATCCTGCCCCGCGCACAGCCTGGGCTGTCAGGGGGGCTGATCCCGCCCCTGATGGGTGCCTGCCGCGTGGCGTGCCGGGCGTTCCATTGGCGGGCAACCCCGCGCCATCATCCAACAAAAGTATGAAGCATTTCCGCTTGCAAGTCAAGCGGTTACGGCCGTTTGTTGCAGGTACGCCCCGACGGGGATGCAAAGCAGCACAGGCGCGCAAACCACGTTGCGCGCCTGTGCTACTGATACGGTGGATGGGAATGACGGCCGCTCTCCGGCGGGGAAGCCGGCTTGTATGAGCTTGTTGGCTGCTTTTCCGCTCGCCTCATCGCCCTTCGGGCGGTTCGCTCGCTGGCTGGGTTTTGAGGGGACGCTTGCAGGGGTTTCACCCCTGCACCCCACAAGGGCTTTCGCCCTTGACCCGGTTTCGCTGCGGCGGGGTTTTACTGGCTTGTATGCGCTTGTTGGCTGCTTTGCCGCTCGCCTCATCGCCCTTCGGGCAGTTCGCTCGCTGGCTGAGTTTTGGGGGACG
>LVAR01000138.1 GCA_001604115.1 Clostridiales bacterium Firm_12
GAGAGCAGGATGAGCAGCAGGCGCGTGCGGTGCGTGCGCAAGCCCAGCGTGGTGGCCGCATCCTCGCCCAGTTCCAGAATATTCAGTTGCCGTGTGAGCAACAGGATGCCCGCGCCACAGCCCAGCACTGCCAGCAGCAGCGGGGGCACACCTGCCATATCCACGCCGTTCAGGCTGCCGCGCAGCCAACGCAGGGCATTGGCCACATCATATTCCGCTGCTTTGAGCAGCAGATAGTTGACCAGTGCGCCCAGCATGGCCTGCACCCCGATGCCGATCAGGATCAGCCGCCCGCCGGAAAACTTGCCTCCGCCGGAAAGGCCATAGACCAGTGCGGCCACCGCAAGCCCTGCCACCAGCGCCCAAGCGGACACCGCCGCGCCGCCCATGCCCAGCACTAAAATGCAAAACACCGCCGCCGCACTGCTGCCCGAGGTGATGCCAATGATATCCGGACTGGCCAACGGGTTGCGCAGCATGGTTTGAAACGTGCTCCCTGCCATGCCAAAGGCCAGCCCTGCCAGCAGCCCTGTGAGCATGCGAGGCAGGCGCAGCGTGCCGATGGCGTAGGTCGCACCGCGAATGGTTTGCCCTTGCAGCACGGCCAGCACCGTGTGCAGGGGGTAATCCGTATTGCCCTTGAGCAGCATGAGTGTGCAAAGCCCTGCGCACAGTACCAACAGCACCGCGCCCACCAGCCGCGCGCGCAGCCTGCGCCTGCGGTAGCCTGCCCACATGCCGCCCTTCCCTTGCTCGGTCATATGGCGCGCACCCTCCTTCGCATAGCGATCCAGATCAGGATGGGTGCACCCAGAAACGCGGTCACGATGCCCACTTCCAGCTCCCCCGGCCTGCCCAGCACACGGCCAAGCACATCCGCCAGGGTAAGCAGTGCCGCGCCGCCCAACGCCGTCATCGGAATGGTCAGGCGCATATCCCCGCCCAGCACCATGCGCACCGCATGGGGGATCATCAGCCCGATGAACCCGGTGGGCCCCGCCAGCGCGGTAACCGAGCCGCACAGCAGCACCCCCAAAGCCGCCCCTGCCATACGCGTGCGCCCTGTGCGCACCCCAAGGCCGATGGCCACATCATCGCCCAGTTGCAGGGCATTGAGCGCGGGCGCCAGCAGCACGCCCGCCCCCACCGCCACCAGTAAAAACGGTGCTGCCGCAAGGGTCTTGTCCCAACTGGCGCCGCTGAGGCTGCCCACCTGCCAAAAGCGGAAGGCATTCATGACCTGCGAACGCGGCAGCACGACCGCGCTCACCAGCGAGGAAAGCGCCGCGCTCACCGCCGCGCCGGCCAGCGCCAGCTTGATGGGGGTCGCGCCGCCAGCGCCCATGGCCGCCACCCCATACACAAAGGCGGCCGTAGCCACCGCGCCCGCCAGCGCAAAGGCGATGTACGCCCCTGCGCTGGCAATGCCAAACACGGCAATGCCCACCACCACAAACAGGGATGCCCCCATGTTCACGCCCAGCACGCTGGGGTCGGCGATCGGGTTGCGGGTGATGGCCTGCATAAGCATCCCGCTCACGCCCAGGGATGCGCCCGCCACCATGCTGAACACGGTTCGCGGGATGCGCTCGCGCACCACGGTGGCGGTAAAGGCATCCCAGGCGGGGTCAAACAGCGCGCGGAGCACCTCGGGCGCCGGCACGGGCTTTGCGCCCAGTGCCAGCGAGAGCAGCCCGCTCCCCAGCAGCCCAAGGATGCCCAGCGCCACATACATGGCGTTTTTTGTCCGCATCATTGGGCCTTCTCCGCCGCCTCCGCAATCAAGGCCAGATACGCATCCAACGTTGCGGGGATGGACAGCGCGCTGGGGGTGCAGGAAGCTGCCAGATAGCTGTTGTTCTGGATCACGGCCACCGCGCCGTTACGGATGGCGGGGATGGCGCTGGCCAGCGGATCCGCCTGCAAGGCGGCCAGGGTGCCGGCGTCGCCATAGGTCAGGATCACATCCACATCGCTGAGCTGATCAAAATTTTCCGCGCTCACCTGAATGGCGAAGGTATTTTCCCCGCCCGCCAGTATGTTCACGCTTTCCGGGAAGGTCATGCCCAAATCCAGCAGGTAGGCCGCGCGCGGATCCGACAGGGTGTAGATGTAGGTGTTGCCCAGATCGTCCGGGCTGAACCAGAAAAACGCCGCGCGTTTGCCTGCCAGCGCGGGGTATTGCGCAGCCCTGGCGGCAATGTAGGTTTCCAGCTCGGCCACCACTGCTTCACCCTCGGCCTGCATGCCCATGGCCGTGGCGTTGAGCACGATCTGCTCCCGCCAACCGGTCTGCCAGGGCATGCCCGGGTAAGCCACAACGGGCGCGATGTCGCTCAGTTTGTCATATTCCTCCTGGGTCAGGCCGCTGTAGGCCGCCAGGATCACGTCCGGCTGCGCGTCATTGATGGCCTCATAATCCAGGCCATCCACATCGTCAAAAACGGTGGGGGCATCCACGCCTACGGCCGCGAACCCCGCCAGCGTCCAGGGCAGCAGGCTTTCCTCCGCGCCAATGCCGTAGTTGGCTTTGGAAACCCCTACCGGGGCAATGCCCAGCGCCAGCGGCACATCCGGGTTACCCCAGGAGATGGCCACCACACGTTCCGGCTTGGCTTGCAGCACCGTCTCGCCCAGCGCGTGGGGGATGGTCAGCGGGTAGGTCGCCGCGGATGCGTCCGCGGCCAGCGCGGCGCCGCCTGCGGTAGTGAGTGTCAACAAAAGTGCGAGCGCCACGCTCAGTAGTTTGGAGCTTGACCATTTCATCATATCTTCGATCTCCCTCGTGTTTTAGTTAGAGG
>LVAR01000139.1 GCA_001604115.1 Clostridiales bacterium Firm_12
GCTGGCGGCGCATCCGCGATCCATGTGGTTTGCGTTGCAAGCGCATGGGTGCTGAACAGCCGGGGGCTATCCTCCCCCTGCGCGACGATGAGCGTGTTGCTTGCCAGATCCTTTTGCACGACAAACCAGCTGCGGCCATCCCCCCCGCCGCCGATGCCCAGCCCTTTACGCTGACCCAGCGTATAATAGGCAAGCCCGATGTGCTCCCCCACCTTGCGCCCATCCTCCGTTCGCATGTCGCCGGATTGCATCGGCAGGTAGTTTTGCAAAAAGGTGCGGAAGTTGCGCTCCCCAATGAAGCAGACGCCTGTGGAGTCTTTTTTCTTGCTCACCGGCAAACCGTTTTGTTCGGCGATTTGCCGCACCTGCGCCTTGGTGAGCCCGCCCACCGGAAACAGCGCCCGCCGCAGCTGCGCTTCCTGGAGCATGTAGAGAAAGTAGCTTTGATCCTTGTTGGCGTCCGCTCCGCGCAAGAGGCGCACATGCCCCTCCCGCTCGGCGCTTTGCACAAAATGCCCGGTCGCCATGCGCGTGGCGCCCAGCTTCATGGCAAAATCCAGAAAGGCCTTGAATTTGATTTCCCGGTTGCACAGCACGTCCGGGTTGGGTGTGCGCCCCAAGCGGTACTCCGCCAGGAAATAAGCAAACACCCGGTCCTGGTATTCCTGCTCAAAATTGACGGCATAGTAGGGAATGCCGATCACATCGCACACATCCTGTACATCCTGCCAATCGGCGGTGGATGTGCAAACGCCGTTCTCATCCTTCTCTTCCCAGTTTTTCATGAAAACACCGATCACATCATACCCTTGCTGCTTGAGCAGCAGTGCCGTCACGGAGGAATCGACCCCGCCGCTCATGCCCACCACGATTCGTTCCATCTTCAACCCTCAAACTCCGGTTCCAGCCGGCTTAGCACCACGTCCAGCACATCGGCGGCCACCGCGTCCACATCCTGCTCGGCATCCACCAGGAGGAAACGCTTCTTGTCCTCACTGATGAGTTTTTCGTAGGCCGCCTGAACCCGTGCGTGGAATGCAGCCGATTCCACTTCGATGCGGTCCAGCGATGATGCGCTGTGCCGCCGCTCCAATGCCAGCTGATGATCAATGTTCAGGTACACCGTCGCATCGGGGAGCATGCCGTCCACCGCAGGCGCGTTCAAGGTGCGCACCACCTCGGTACCCAGCTCGCGCCCGCCGCCCTGATAGGCGATGGAGCTATCCACAAAACGGTCGCACAACACTAGCATGCCGCGCTCCACCGCCGGTCGGATCACCTCATGCACATGCTGGGCCCGCGCCGCAGCATACAGCAACGCCTCGCACGCCGGGCACATTTCCATGTGGTCGGTCGTGAGGATCGTATGGCGGATCTCTTCGCTGATCTCGCAGCCGCCGGGTTCCCGGGTGCGCAGCACACTGTAGCCATAATCCCGCAGGCTCTGCTCCAGCCTGTCCATCTGGGTAGTCTTTCCGCTGCCATCCAGCCCTTCCATGGTCAGGAAATAGCCGCGGGGGATCGGCGCGCCGGGGCACAGGTAGGCGCGCAAGGATTCGGTATCCGCCACAACGTGGGTCGCGCCGGCATTGCGGAGCTCGTCCTCCGTGCCAAAGCCGTACCCCGCGCCAATGCAATCAATGCCGTTGGCCAAGGCGCCCTCCACATCAAAATAGCGGTCGCCGATCATCGCAGCGCGACGGTAGCTTTCCGGCAGCGCCCGACGGATCAGCTCCGGTTTGTTGACGACTTTCTCGTTATCTTCCTCCGTGATGATGCGGTGAAAGTAGTGCGTCAGCCCAAAATGGTTGAGGATGGCCATGGCCGGGCGCACCGGTTTGCTGGTCGCCATGGCAACAAACACGCCGCCGTCCCGCAACATTTTTAAAATGCTGCGAATATGCGGATACACCGTGTAAAGATACATGCCTTCACGGTTGAAAAATTCCGTATAATAGCCGATGGCGGTGCGCGCCGTGTGCTCATCCAGCCCTAAAAGTTCCATCAGGGAAACCATGAGCGGAGGCCCGATGATGGCGCGCAGATCCACGCCCACAGGCACCGTTGCGCCCACCTTGTCCAGTGCATAACGCATGGATTGGATAATGCCCTGATCCGAGCAGGTCAGCGTGCCGTCCAGATCGAAAACGACCGCATCATAAGGGAATGTAAACACTTGTCATGCTCCTTTGGCAGATGGATTCGTGTGCGCAATCCGCGCAGGATGCGGGCGTTCCACGCCCATGGCCATGGATACCCCAGCGGTATGACATGGCGGCAACGGGAGTTGAATAAAGCATTGGCAGCCTGTAACACAAGCCTGCCGGCTCTCAAGGGCTATGCATTCTCCTGCCGGACACAAGGCAGCATGCCATCGCGATCCAGCCCAAAAAATCTTTCCGGCGGAATCTTGTCCATGAGCATGGCAATCTCCGGCGTGACCTCATCCCCCGCGGTCATCCAGGCTACGCCGGGCGGATATAGCCCGACCGTTGCCGCACTGATCCGCCCAGCAGCCAGTGCGGGACGCACCGGCTCACAGGGCGCAAACGCAGCCTCGTGTAAAGGCATGCGGCGCTGCGGCCAAAGCGCGGGGCGATCCGGCGCCACTGGCGCGAGGGCATGAAAGGTACCTTTTGGCCGGGATGCATCCCGGCAGCGCGCTGCATAGCGCAATGCGCGCCAAAACCTTCGCAGCACGCGCGCCGTGCGCTGCAGCGGCACAATACACACAATATGCGCCGCATCCGCCATTTCCACATCCACCCGCCGTTTGGCGAGGGTTTCAGCCAGTTGCGCGCCACCTTCCGGCGCGCACAGCACCATGCGCAGGGCATCGTAGCGCATCCCGTCCGGCGGAGAGGCCTGCCCGTCGGTATAGCCCAGTTGCGCCGCCTTCCGGCGCAGACGCACCAGGCGGCGTGCCAGTCCATCCAGCGCAGCCTGGCCGCGCCGATCCATCCACACGCGTGCCTCGTCCAGCGATAGCATGGTCAAAAAGGATGGGCTGCTGGTTTGCACCATGCGCAGCATGGCGCGAAGCCGCCCGGCATCCACACCGGGCGCGGCATGCAGCCATGCGCCCGCCGTGAGCGCCGGCAACGTCTTGTGCGCCGACTGCACCGCCATTTCGGCGCCGCAGGCAAGCGCATTGGGGATATCGCCGCGCCAGTTGAAGTATGCCCCGTGCGCTTCGTCACACAGAAGCAGTTTGCCGCGCGCGTGCACCACGCTGGCAATGGCGGGCAGGTCGCTCAGGAGTCCGTAATAATCCACATAAAGGGCAAAGGCGCACGCTGCGCCGGGATGCGCGTCCAAAGCCGCAGCATAGGCAGCCGCAGTGGTGAACAACCGCCCTTCCGGGGTAAAGGATGGCTCCGCAAAAACCGGAACCAGCCCGGCCGTGGCACACAGAGACAGTGCGCTCACATGCACGTTGCGCGGCAAAATAACCTCCTGCCCGCGCTTGGCTGCATACAGTAGCATGGCGTGCACGCCTGCCGTGGAGCCGCCGCTGAGCAACAGGGTCGCCGCCGCGCCGGCTCGGTTTGCCATGAGCGCTTCCGCTTGGGCAATGGCGCCGGTGGGTTGGTACAGATCATCCGTCTGAGGTATTTCCGTCGTGTCCCACCGATAGGCGTGAAAAAAACGGCAAGGGGGTTTCCCGCCTGTCGCGGGCATGTGCAGCGACGTGCGCCGCGCCACGCGCCGGAGCATGTGAAGCATCGGCCGTGGCAAGTGCAGCCCCCCTCTGTGTCCCATATGATATCATAGCATAGCAAAAAAAAAGGCGGCTTGCAAGCCAAACGGCAAATCCTTGCATGGCTGCGATACCCCCCATGCTCAGGGTTTGCATTGTTACAGCCATGCAGTTGCATGCCCTGCTCCGCATGTGCTACAATATAAGGTAGGTTATACGTTTTGACCCGTGTTGGATGGGGCGTAGCCATGAAAGGAGCATTGCCGTGAACGTACGCCGCTGGATCACCCTCGCGCTTGTGGTGCTTGGCATGGCTGCGGTTGGTACCGCTTGCGCATCCGCGCCTGTTGCGCTGGATACGGTTGGCCTCCGGTATACCCCTGCGCAGGGCGAGATCATCGCAACGCGAGACAATGTTCCGGACAACGCACTGAGCGCACTGGGCACGGATGCGCAAACCCTCACTGCAGCCATGGTGCGGGATGGGGTTTGGTTTACCAGCATCCAAGCGGATGGCCGGCAATTTTCACTGAGGATCGCCGCCAAGCCCGCGGATATCACCGCCAGCGATGCAGCCGCCCTGTCCGCAGCGGAACGGGAAGTGTTTTTGACCCAACTGGCACGCCAGGGCGGCTATGGCACAGCCGTTTGGGCAACCGGCGGGTATGCATTGTTTTCCGCGCCCGTGGATGCGCATGTCGACAGCCCTCTTTCCTATTCCGGGCTGACGTTTGCCACGTTGTACCTCAACCAAGTCTATGCCCTGCATATGGATGTGATCGGCCGTCAGGCTACACAGGCGGACGCCGATCTGCTGGCGGACGCTGCCACTCGCCTGTTGCGGCTGGGCGCTGCCACCACAACGGACGCGGGAGGCGCATCGGCCGAGGCGGCGCTCACCCTGCCGGATACGGCTGTTGCCAGCGGCGTGGCCGAGGTGTCCTATCAGCAGCAGGATCTGATGCTGGAGCTCGACCCCATTGCCGACACCATCGGCGTGACCCAGTTCACGCTCTCCGGGCGCACTGTGCCCGGCGGCTATCTGCGTTTTGCTCTGGGCGGCAGCACCTCCTCCCGCATCAAAGCGGATGAGAGCGGCGACTTCCGCTTTACCGTGCCCGGTTTAACCGGTAATGCCGAAAACCCGATCGAAATTATCGCCTTCAAGGGCGACCAAATGACCGTTGCCAGCTTTACTGTGAAAGTTGTGTGGCAGCTGACGCCGCTGGTCTTGTCCCCCACCAGCCAAGCCGAGGGCAAAACCGTGACGCTCAACGGGCTTACCCTGCCCGGCGCCAGCGTCAAAATCACGGAAGGGCGCGGCACTGGCCGCATCATCGTTGGGGAAGACGGTTCCTTTCGCGTAACGCTGAACTTGGGCCGCATGGGCGAAAACAGTTTCACGCTTCAGGCGCAGGCGGCAGGCTACCATCGTAACGATCACCCACTGCGCATCACCCGCCTGTTGAGCCAAGCCGAAGCGCTGGAAACGCTCCAGAAAAAGGCAAAAGCCGTTGATTACGCGCGCCTGACCGCTGATCCAAGCACGTTTGCGGAGCGTGTGGTGCAACTGCGCGGCTCGGTTGGCACATTGTTTTATGAGCAGGGCAAGGCCGGATATGTGCTCAACACTGAGCAGGGCGATGCCTATGCCGTGCTTTGCGGCGATCTCCTGGGTGTGGCCGAGGGAGCACCCACATCGCTAATCGGTACGCTCACAGGAGAAATGCACGCCGCCAGCGGGTGTCCCGCGCTTACCCTCGCGGCGTATGTACCATGATGGAGACGCTCAAAGGAAGGTGTACTATGCGCAAATGGATACTGGGCGCAGTGCTGCTGCTCGCCCTTACGCTGGCGGCGCTGCCCGCGGCTGCGGAAACTCGGGTGATCGATAGCCTGTTTGCGTCGGTGGATATTCCGGATACCTACCTGATCCTCACGCCGGACAATGCTGCCAGCAACGCCGAGTGGTTGCAGGCGCAAGGCACCACCAGCGAGGAAGCCGCCAATGATATGATCGCCCGCAATGTCCTTTTTCAGTGCTGGACGCCGGAGGGCGATGCGTGCTTTGAGCTGACCGCCAAACAGGATGAAAAGGCGCTGAACGTGTTTGACGTAAACGAGCAAAGCACCTCTGTGCGCGCACAGTATCGGCTGGGGCACTATCCAGACAATCTTTATGCCGATCAGGGCTACGAGTTTTCCAGCGCCGATTGGAAAAACACTCCCAACGGGCGTTTCCTGATCCTTCGCTACATCCACCGTGTGAATGGGGAAATCGACTTCCGCGGTTTCATGCGCCGCACCATCCGCAATGGCTATGAAATCACCTTTGACATGCGTGTCTATGGCCGTGCGCTCACCAACAAGGACAATACCGCGCTCAACAAGATTTGGGAGTCCTTCCAGTTCATCGAAGTTCTCCCTCTGCCGCCTGCGGCAAGCGCCAAAGTCAACATTACCGAAGCGCCGCCGGCCGAAACCAATAATCCCAAATTTACCTTGGAGGGCACCGCTACCGAGGGCGTCAAGTTTACGGCAGTGGTCATGGGGCTCAGCTATCCCACGCCCATGCTCACCGAGGCAGAGGTTGGCAAAAACGGCAAGTTCAAAATCCCAATCACTTTGCCCAAAGAGGGCGTGTTCATGGTAACCGTCACTGCCGAGCTGCAGGGCGAGGATGTGCTGGAGCTGGCCTACCCCGTCACGTACCAGCGCACTTTGCTCACCGTGAACATCACCAGCGAGGTGCCCGAGCAGGTTACCAGCGACACGGTGGAGATCATCGGCAATGCCACCCCCGGGGCCAGCATGCAGGTGTTGGTCAATGATGAGTCCATCATCAATCGCAAGATCCCTGGCAACGGCCGGTTCAAGATCGAGCTGGATACCAGCAAGGAAGGTACCTACTCGGTGGTGATCGCCTTTACCAAGGTCAATCTGGCGGATCGCCGGCTGTCGTATGAAATCACGCGCGCCTGGTCCCAGGCAGATATGGTGCGCCAGCTGGCCAGCGAGTCCATTTCCCCCGGCTATGGCACGCTGCTGGATAAAATCGACGGTTACGCTGGGCGCTTGATGGGCTACCAATGCTATCTGGTCAGTGTTGCGCAGGCAGGCGATAGCTGGATCATGCAAATGGCGCTCACCAAACGTGGCAATGACTACAGCGGCCTGATCCTGGTCACCAGTGAGGAATCGCCCTCCTTTGCCGTTGATACGCAGGTCATGATGTATGGCCGCTGTGTGGGCATGTCAGTGTCCGGAGGCGATACCGGGGAGGAAACCACCACAGACACTGCCGCATACCCAACGTTTGAGCTGCTGCTCATGACTTCCCTGTAGTGGAGCATACCCTGCTCAGTCGCGGCACGCCTCCGGCCATACGGGGCGTGCCGCTTGCCGTTTTTCGCCCAACTGTGTATACTGACTTTATCAACCCAAGGAAGGTGTAACATGCCATTTTTACCCATCACGCGTGCGGAATGCACGCGCCTCGGCTGGGACGCGCCGGATTTTGTGTTTGTCGTCGGGGAAGCCTATGTGGATCACCCCTCGTTTGGGCAAGCGATCATCAGCCGCGTGCTGGAAGCCGCAGGCTACCGCATTGCCATGCTGTGCCTTCCGGAGTACCATGACGATGCCGATTTCAAGCGTTTCAGGCGCCCCAAGCTTGGTTTCCTGGTCACGGCGGGTGTGATCGACAGCATGGTGAACCATTACACGGTAGCCAAGAAACGGCGCGGTACGGATGTTTATGCGCCAGGCGGGCAAGCCGGGCTGCGGCCGGATCGCGCAACGACTGTATATTGCAACCGCATCCACCAAGCCTATCCCGGGCTGCCTGTGATCATTGGAGGCGTGGAGGTTTCGTTGCGGCGCTTTTCGCATTACGACTACTGGGACGATAAGGTGCGCCGGAGCATCCTGACCGATACCGCCGCTACCCTCCTGATTTACGGCATGGGTGAAAATGCTATTTTGGCTGCGGCGGATTTTGTACGCCGCGGTATGCCGGAGGCTGAATTGCCCACGCTGCGCGGTTGCTGCTATATGGCCAAGGAACCGCCCGCCGATGCCGTGCTGCTGCCCGGCCACAGCGAGGTGTCCGGCAACAAGCAAGCCTATGCCCGCGCATTCCTGGCAGAGTATGATGAGCAGGATGCCGTTCGCGGCCAGCGTCTGTGCCAGCAGCAGGATACGCTGCGTTATGTTGTGCAAAACGAACCTTGCCTCCCGCTGACGCAGGCACAGCTGGATCAGGTCTATGCGCTACCGTACATGCGCACATCCCACCCGGTGTACCAGGCACTGGGCGGCGTGCCCGCCCTGGCGGAGGTGCGCTTTTCCATATCGGCCGTACGCGGATGCTACGGTGCGTGCAATTTCTGCGCGATCACCTTTCACCAAGGGCGCGTGGTCACGGCCCGCAGCGAGGATTCCATTGTGGAGGAAGCGCGGCAGCTGACTGAGATGCCCGACTTTAAGGGCTACATTCACGACATTGGCGGCCCTACCGCCAATTTTCGGGAACCCGCATGTGATCGGCAGCTATCCAAAGGCTGCTGCCAGAACAAGCAGTGCATTTACCCCAAGCCCTGCAAAAATCTGCGGGTCAGCCATGAGGATCTGGTACGCATCCTGCGCCGGGTGCGCGCACTACCCCGCGTCAAAAAGGTGTTCATCCGCTCCGGCGTGCGCTTTGATTATGTGATGGCCGATCCCGACCCCACATTCCTGCGTGAATTGTGCGAACATCATGTGAGCGGCCAGCTCAAGGTGGCGCCGGAACACATCAGCCCTGCTGTGCTGGACAAAATGGGCAAACCTCGCCGTGAGGTATATGAGGCATTTGTACAGCGCTATGAGGAGATCAACCAGCGGCTGGGGCTCAAACAGTATCTCGTGCCGTACCTGATGAGCAGCCATCCCGGCAGCACCCTGAAGGACGCTGTTGCCTTGGCCGAGTATCTTCGGGACAGCGGCCATCAGCCTGAGCAGGTACAGGATTTTTACCCCACGCCCGGGACTTTAAGCACTTGTATGTATTACACAGGGCTTGACCCACGCACCATGGAGCCTGTTTATGTGCCCAAAACAGCGCATGAGAAAGCCATGCAGCGTGCCCTGATGCAGTGGAAAAATCCGCAAAACCATGCGCTGATCCGCGAAGCGCTCCGCTTGTGTGGCAGAGAAGATTTGATTGGCTTTGGCCGAAACGCATTGGTGCCGCCACGTGACCTTGCAGGTAGCCGTTATGCCACTGCCCCTCGCGGGCGCGCCAGCGCTCCCTATGCCGGGCATGCGAGCCGGCAGGGAGCCCCCGCGCATCGCCGCCCCGGCGGTGCAGCAACAGACGGGTGGGAAGCCTCCGGTACGGCGCACCCCACTGCCAAAGGTGCAGGCTGGGGCAGCGGCTCAACTGGCACGCCTGGCAGCCGAAACGGGCGGGACCCAGCACCGCGAAATGGCGCAGCCCTGCAGCGGCAAGCCCGCACGGGAGCGGATGCAGCTGGTTTCAAACGAAGCAAACCCGGTGGCGGAAAACGCAGACCTTAACCCACAACCACCGATGCGCAGCGCTTTGTTTTACCACTGACCGCGCGCGGTACCCCCACGTTATGCCACATGAACTGCTCACAGCAGCCCTGCACCCGCTCCGGGTGCACAGGGCTGCTGTGGTTTTTCTTTCCGAATCAGCAAGCTATTCCGTGCCGAAGGTGCAGCAAACTTTTTCGGCCAATGGGTTTGGGGCAGCCGTGGTTGGGGGATGGCATGCAAAACAGCGCCCGCGCTTGCCCATGCAGCAAGAACCACACGCATGCTCAGTTGGCACGGTGCGCCCCATGCGCTGCTAGCATGGGGGTCCCTGTCTAAAGAATAACAAAAGCACACACCCGCGCAGTGTGTGCTATGCAAATCATATAGTTTGTGCCCTCCGCTATTCCGCGAGATCAGCCGCGTCATAATTGATGCGAGAGGTATATTGCAGCATCACGCTTTCCTCGTACATGCGGTTGAGCGTGAGTGCGATGCGGACATCCGGTTTTGCCCAGTTGGCGTATACCGTGCCCCACTCCACATACCCCTGCACGGACTGTTCGCCAAAGGGATCGGACTCTGGCTGCCCCAATGCTTTGGAAAGCC
>LVAR01000140.1 GCA_001604115.1 Clostridiales bacterium Firm_12
GCGCGCAGGCTGCCGGGGGCAGGCGAGCCATAGGCAGGGCGATCCCCGCCGTGCAGGGGCGCGGGGCTGCCCTGCGGGGCGGTGCGCGGGTCTTGCGGCAACGGGCGCGGCGGCATGGCCGCAAGCGGCGTCAAGGGTTTGAGACCGCTGCCTGCGGCAGGCGACGCCTGCGGCTGGCCCTGTCTGTGTGTACGTTGCGGATGTTCCTGGCGACCATCCATCGGCACGCCCTCCTTTCGGCCGGGCGCGGGTGCGCAGGGCCGCTTTTTGACACATTATACCATGCACGGCAAGGAATGTACACCCACAAACACCTGCGTACCCGCCCCGCGCCACCCTGCGCGCACAGCAAAAAAACAGCCGCCGCGCCGCGCCGGTGCAGCCCCGCGCAGGGCTCGCACATCCGGCATGGGGGGCGTGTAAACCCTGCGTGCACACCATCCCGGCAGCATTGACAAGCCTGCCCCCATAGCATATGATTAGGGGTGAGCCGTGCGGCCATGCCATGCCGCCGGATGCGATGTAAGGAGGCTGAACCATGGCTAGTGTGACCGTCAATGAGGACGTATGCAAAGGCTGCGGCCTGTGCGTGGACGCTTGCCCCAAGAAGATCATGGCGCTGGATGCGGCACGCATCAACAAAAAGGGTTACCATGCCGCCTACTGTGTGAGCATGGCCGATTGTATCGGCTGTGCGTTTTGCGCCACCATGTGCCCGGACGTGGCCATCACTGTGGAAAAATAAACCCATGCGCCGCGTGGCCCAGGGGCCTTGGCGCATGGGATTGCGGCTGGCAAGACCAACCGAGAAGGGAATGACCCCATGAAAAAACTCATGAAGGGCAATGAGGCCATCGCCGAGGCCGCCATTCAGGCGGGCTGCAGGTTCTTCTTCGGCTACCCCATCACGCCCCAGAACCAGATCCCGGAGTACATGAGCAAGCGGATGCCGCAGGTGCAAGGGTGCTTCCTGCAGGCGGAGAGCGAAGTGGCCGCCATCAACATGGTGTATGGCGCGGGCGGCGCGGGCGCGCGCGTGATGACCAGCTCATCCAGCCCCGGGATCAGCCTCAAGCAGGAGGGCATCAGCTATCTGGTGGGCGCCGAGGTGCCCTGCGTGATCGTCAATATGGTGCGCGGCGGCCCCGGGCTTGGCTCCATCCAGCCGGCGCAGAGCGACTATTTTCAATCCACCCGGGGCGGCGGCCACGGGGATTACCGCATGTGCGTGCTGGCTCCCGGCAGCGTGCAGGAGGCGGTGGATCTGACCCAGGAGGCCTTCGACATTGCCGACCGCTACCGCAACCCCGTGCTGGTGCTGGGCGATGGGCTCATCGGCCAGATGATGGAGCCGGTGGATATGGATAAGGCTGCCGCCTACAGCCCGGCGGCGGATCTCCCGGCCAAGGATTGGGCGGCCAATGGCCACAGACATACGGAGGCTGCGCCCCGCGCCATCATCAACAGCCTGTTTATCGACCCGCAGGTGCTGGAGGCGCACGGGCTGGCGCTGCAAGCCAAGTATGACGCCATTGCCCAGCGGGAATGCCGCTGGCAGGAGGAGCAGCTGGAGGATGCGCAGATCGTGCTGGTCGCCTACGGCACCACCAGCCGCATTGCCCGCAGCGCCATGCGGCGTTGCCGCGCGCGCGGCATCAAGGTGGGCATGGTGCGCCCCATCACGCTGTGGCCCTACCCCGAGGCCGCCCTGCGCAAGACCATCCCCACCGCCAAAGACTATCTGGTAGTGGAGATGAGCATGGGGCAGATGGTGGAGGACGTGCGCCTGGCCATCAACGGCGAGCGCCCGGTGCACTTTTACGGCCGCGCGGGCGGCATGGTGCCCACCGTGGCGGATTTGGTCGCGCAGATCGAAAAGCTGGCCGGGGTGGAGCCCATCCCGCCGGAAGTATGTCAAGTCCGCGTGGAGAGCACCCTGAACGACGCCGCCCGCAAGGCGGATGAGGTTGCAAAAGCCATGAATGATAAATTTAACGAGATTGGCCAGAAAATCAGCGATGCGCTGAACAACCCGGAGCTCAAGGAAAAGGCGGAGGCCGCCATCGGCAAAGTGGATCAGGCCATGGGCGTGATGGGGCAAAAGCTGGACGAGGCCGGCCAGAAGCTGACCGAAGCGCTGCAAAGCGCCGAGCTCAAGGAAAAGGCCGCAGCCGCAGCGCACACCGCGGAGGATTGGGCCAGCACGCTTGGCGCCAAGATCAGCCAGGCGTTTGAAGGCGTGGGGCAAAAGGCGGAGGAAGCCGCCGGCGCCGCGCAGGATGCTGTGCAGCAGGCCGCCGGGCAAGCCGCCCCTGCGGTAGAAAAGGCGCTGGACGCGGCAGGCGAGGGCGTGCAAACAGCGGCGGACACCGCAGCGCAGGCCGCCGATGCAGCAGCCCAGGCAGCCGCGCAAGCCACCGAGCAGGCCAAGCAAACCGCCGGCGAAGCCGCCAAAACGGCCGGCGAAACGCTGGAAGGCTTGATCGGCAGCATCGGCAGCACGCTGGATGCGGCCGGCAAGAAGCTGGGCGATATGATCGAGAGCGGCGAGCTCAAGGAAAAAGCCGAGGAAGCCACCCAAAAGGCGGGCGAGTTTGCCCAAAACGCCGCACAAACGGTCAAAAAAGGCGCGAGCGGCCTGTTTGGCGCCATCGGCAAGCTGTTTGAGGGCGTGAAAAAAGATCTCCGGGATATCGAAGCGGAGCAGGAAGCCGGGAAATCGCCGGACGATACCCAGGGCAAGGAGGGCGACTGACATGGCGGTTGTGTTCCAAAAAACACCTCTACTGACCGACAAACCCTTTCACTATTGCCCGGGCTGTACGCACGGGATCATCCACCGGTTGGTAGCCGAGGTGCTGGGTGAGCTGGGCATCGGGGAAACGGCCATCGGCGTTGCGCCGGTGGGCTGCGCGGTGTTTGCGTATGAGTATTTCAACTGTGATATGATGGAGGCCGCCCATGGCCGCGCGCCGGCGGTGGCCACCGGCATCAAGCGCGTGTGCCCGGATAAAGCGGTGTTCACCTACCAGGGGGATGGCGATCTGGCCTCCATCGGCACGGCGGAGATCGTGCATGCCGCCACGCGTGGGGAAAAAATCACCACCATCTTTGTGAACAATGCCATTTACGGCATGACCGGCGGGCAGATGGCGCCCACCACCCTGCCCGGGCAGGTGACCACCACCAGCCCCTATGGCCGGGATACCGATCACTGCGGCTTCCCGGTGCGGGTGAGCGAGATGCTGGGCACGCTGAACGGCCCCGCCTACATCGAGAGGGTGAGCGTGCATGACGTGCCGCACATCCGCAAAGCGAAGGCGGCCATCAAAAAGGCGTTCCAGCTGCAAATGGAGGGCAGGGGCTTTACGATGGTGGAGGTGCTTTCCACCTGCCCGACCAACTGGGGCAAAACACCGCAGGAGTCCATGCAGTGGGTCAAGGATGCCATGATGCCCGTCTATCCGCTGGGCGTGTTTAAGGATGTGACGGCGCAGCCCGTGGCGGAAGGGGGCGCAGTGTAAATGGAAAAGCAATTCCTGATTGCGGGATTTGGCGGGCAGGGCGTGCTGCTGATCGGCCAGCTGATTGCCAAGGCAGCGATGCTGGAGGGCAATGAAGTGAGCTGGATGCCCAGCTATGGCCCGGAGATGCGCGGCGGCGAGGCCAACTGCGCCGTTGTGGTGAGCGATGAGCAGATCGGCAGCCCGCTGGTGAGTGAGCCGCCGGTGCTGGTGGTGATGAACAAGCCCAGCCTGACCAAGTTTATGCCCAAGATGCCGTGCAACGGCACGCTGCTGTATAACTCCTCCCTGATCGAAGGGGTGGAGGTGCGCGCGGACATCCAGGCGATCCCGGTGCCGTGCAATGAGATCGCGGAGCGGCTGGGCAACGAGCGTGTGGCCAATATGGTCATGCTGGGCGCGATCCAGCAGGTCTCCGGGGTGTGCGGGGATGGGAGCATCCACGCCACGCTGGTGGATTGGCTGGGCGAGAAGAAGGCCGCCCTGGTGGATGTCAATGAGCAAGCGGTGCGCGAGGGCCGCGCCGCGGTACAGGCGTAGCCAAAGCCGCTCCATCCAAAGCCGGGTCAAGGGGCAATGCCCCTTGCGGGGTTTGGGGCAGCGCCCCAAGCGTCCCGCGCCGCAGCGCCAACCCCCCGCCAGTGAGCGAACCGCCGCGAAGCG
>LVAR01000141.1 GCA_001604115.1 Clostridiales bacterium Firm_12
GAGGATGAAACCGCCCCTTACCTGCTTTACAACACGACCTACGCACGCATCTATGATGTGCTCCCGCCAGAGGGATATCAAGAAATATTGCACATTGAAAGTTACGGTAGTGTGATGACCACGGTGTATCAGCAAAGCGCATCGCTCCTCCAACCATGATTTCCCCATTCCTTTCGGCAGACATAAGGACGCGTGGCGGGAGTTTTCTCCCAGCCACGCGTCCTTGCATATTTACGCAAACCATCTTGTTCTGTAGGTCATCCCAGAACGTCATACCCCTGATCTTCAATGGCGGTTTTGAGCTGTTCCACTGTGGCGCTGCCGTCATGGCTCACAGCCACGGTTTTCTCCGCCAACGATACCGAAACATCCGTTACGCCTTGCAGTGCCTTGACTGCCATTGTCACTGCCTTGACGCAATGCTCGCACGACATCCCTTCCACCTTCAGGATTGTTTTTTCCATACACGTATCACCTCCGTGTTTATTTCTGCCCGAAAATCACCGTTACTGAATATCGAAGGGCTTGAGGAATTTATATACCAGGCGGGTCGCGCTCATGTCCATGACCTCCACCTGTGCATAGGCCCAGCCCTGCACCGCGGCAGGATCGACGCCCGCTGCAATGAGCGTATCCGGGTTGAGCACATACACCAGATCCTTATCCTGCACGCTGCCGTTTACGCTATGGCGTGCCAGATCCTTGGCCCATTCCAGCATGCCTGCGCTACCCACCATCACGCCAAAGTGATCCATCGGCGCATGGTATCCCAGCGCATCCGGTCTGGCCATCAAGTATGCCTGCATCGCCGCAAGCGACGTGGCTGCATCTGCATTGCCCCTCCCGTCCATCTGTGCACGGTACTGAAGTTCGCCATCCACCACCGCATACCCTTCCGGAAGCAGCGCCGTGTCCAGCCCGGCATCCAGGAATGGTTGAGCCTCCCAGCGCAGCGTTGCCAGCAAGCCATCTCCGCTTAGCGTGAGCTTTGCGCTGCCATCCGGCGCCAAGACCGTCCAGGTCCCATCCGCCTCGCGTGTTGCCAAAGAGGGATGTGCTTCCAATAAGGCTTGAAAAGAATGGGTCGCATTGCTGGCCACCACATCCAGCGAGCCACCCGCTGTGATCATGACGCCTGTAACCAGCAGCACCGCGACCAGCACCGCCGCGCTGATGGCAAGCCACATACTGTGCTTTTTTTGCATGATGTTCACCATTCCTTTCCATGCGCACGGCGAACCGCCGCTGGCTTGAACCGCTTGAGGCGGAGCGCGTTGGTCAAAACCGATACGGAGCTCAGGGACATTGCAGCGGCCGCAAACATCGGGTTGAGCAACGGGCCGCCAAACAGGTGCAACACCCCCGCCGCAATCGGGATCCCGATCACATTGTATCCAAATGCCCAAAACAGGTTCTGCTTGATGTTACGGATCGTGCGCTTGCTCAGCTCCAGTGCTGTCGGCACATCCAGCAGGTCCGAGCGCATGAGCACAACATCCGCGCTTTCCATGGCAACATCCGTGCCGGAGCCGATCGCGATGCCAATATCTGCCTGTACCAGCGCAGGCGCATCGTTGATCCCATCGCCCACCATGGCGACGGTGCGCCCTTCTGCCTGTAATTGCTTCACCTCACTGGCCTTATCCTGCGGCAGCACCTCAGCCAGCACACGGTCAATGCCCACCTGCCGGGCAATTGCCTCGGCTGTGCGGCGGTTGTCCCCTGTAATCATGGCCACCTGCACCCCCATACGGTGCAGACGCTCGATTGCCTCCTTGCTGGAGGGTTTGACCACGTCCGCCACAGCAATGACGCCAGCGCATGCGCCATCTACAGCAATAAACATGGGGGTTTTGCCTTCTCCGGAAAGCTGGTCTGCCACTGTTTGCCATGGGGCAATTGAAAGCCCTTGATCCGCCATCAGTTTGGCATTGCCGGCCAACACCTGCCGCCCTTCGATCATGGCGCGGATGCCACGTCCAGTCAACGCTTCAAAGGTATCGGCTTCAGCCAGGGCAATGCTTTTGGCCTTGGCTCCCGTCACAATGGCCTGGCCAAGCGGATGTTCGGATCCCTGCTCCGCGCTGGCGGCCAAGCGCAGGAGGGCATCCGGCTCCAGACCATCCATCGAAACGGTATCCGTTACGGTAGGTTTGCCCTCGGTCAAGGTACCTGTCTTGTCAAAGACGATGGTATTGATCTTGTGCGCTGTTTCCAGTGCTTCGCCGCTTTTGACCAAAATGCCGTGTTCCGCACCCTTGCCTGTGCCCACCATAATGGCGGTGGGCGTAGCCAGCCCTAGCGCGCAGGGGCAGGCAATCACCAGCACAGAAATGAAAATGGTCAGCGCGAACTTGACATCCCCGCCGGTGGCCAAAAGCCACGCGATGCCTGCCAACAGAGCAATGCCGACCACAACCGGCACAAAATAACCGGATACCACATCGGCCAGCTGCGCGATCGGCGCTTTGGAGCCCTGCGCATCTTCCACCAGGCGAATGATCTGTGCCAGCGCGGTATCATCTCCCACTTTATCCGCTCGGAAGCGTACGGAACCCGTCGTATTGATGGATGCCGCATAGACCGTGTCGCCTGCCTGTTTATCCACTGGCATGCTTTCACCAGTGAGCATGGATTCGTCGATGGCGGTGTGGCCTTCCAACACAGTGCCATCCACCGGGATTTTGC
>LVAR01000142.1 GCA_001604115.1 Clostridiales bacterium Firm_12
CACGCCCTGCGGGCTCTGCGCCGCCGGGGCGGCGGCTGTCTTGGCGGCGGATGCGCCATCCGCAGGCGGCGCATCCGCCGCGCTTGCGCCATGCAGCCGCAGCAGCGCGTCCCTGACTTCCTCCAGGGTATAAAGCCCTTCGGGCAAGGCATAGCCCGCCTGCCGCAGGCGGTGGCAAAGCTCTGCGCCCTGCGGCACACCCAGGCCGATGCTTTTCAGCACATCGCGCTGCATGAACACCTGCCGAGGCGTGCCGGTCATGACCAGTTCTCCCTTGCTCATGACGATGAGCCGGGTCGCCAGGGTGGCGATATCGTCCATGCTGTGGCTCACCATGATGACGGTCATGCCCGTTTCCGCGTGCAGGCGGCGGATCATCCCCAAAATGGCGCGGCGGCCGTGGGGATCCAGCCCGGCGGTCGGCTCGTCCAGGATCAGCGTTTTGGGCTGCATGGCCAGCACACCCGCGATGGCCACGCGCCGCATCTGCCCGCCGGACAGCTCAAAGGGCGAGCTTTCGGCAATCTCGTCATACACAAGCCCCACCTGCGCAATGGCCCAGCGCACGCGGCGGTCAATTTCCGTTTTATCCAGCCCCATGTTCTTGGGGCCAAAGGCCACATCCTTGGCCACGGTTTCTTCAAACAGCTGATACTCGGGGTATTGAAACACCAGCCCGACTTTTTTGCGCACCTCCAGCAAAGGCACGCCCTTTTGGGTAATGTCCAGCCCATCCACCACCACGCGCCCCTCGGTGGGCTTGAGCAGGCCGTTCAAATGCTGCACAAACGTTGTTTTGCCTGAGCCGGTGTGCCCCAGCACGCCGATAAACTCCCCATCCTCAATGGTCAGGTTCAGGTCATGGATGGCAGTGGCGGAAAAAGGGCTGCCCGGCAGGTAGGTGTGCGTGAGCCCTTCCACGTTTATAGGCATGCCCTCAACTCCTTTACCATATCCTCCACGGTGAGCACGCCTGCCGGCAGGGGCAGGCCGCCTTCGCGCAGCATATGCGCCAGCTCGGCCATGGGGGGCACGTCCAGCCCCAGCCCTTTGAGGGCTTCTGTCTGGGCAAACACCTCGCGCGGCGCGCCGTCCAGCGCAACCTTGCCCTGGTGCAGCACCACCACGCGATCCGCCGTGGCGGCTTCCTCCATGAAATGAGTGATCCACACCACGGTGATGCCCTTTTCGCGGTTCAGCTTGCGCACGGTGCCCAGCACTTCCTCCCGGCCGGAGGGGTCCAGCATGGCGGTGGATTCGTCCAAAATCATCACGTCAGGCTGCATGGCCAGCACCCCGGCCACGGCCACGCGCTGCTTTTGCCCGCCGCTGAGCATGTGCGGCGCGGCGGCGGCGTAGTCCGTCATGCGCACGGCGGACAACGCATCCTCAATGCGGGGGAGCATCTCCGGTTGGGGCACGCCCAAGTTTTCCAGCCCGAAGGCCACATCCTCGCGCACCACAGTGGCTACGATCTGGTTGTCCGGGTTTTGGAACACCATGCCTGCGTGGCGGCGCACATCCCACAGGTGCTCCTCCTCAAGGGTGTCCAGCCCGCACACCAGCACGCGGCCTTCGCCGGGCAGGTACAGGGCGTTCATCAGCTTGGCCAGCGTGCTCTTGCCCGAGCCGTTGTGCCCCAGCACGGCCACAAAGGAGCCTTTCTCGATGGAAAGGCTCACATGATCCACGGCCAAACGGCCATCCTCTTCATAGCGGTAGGTAACATCCTGGGTCTGGATGGGGTGCATATCGTCCATAGGTACTCCTTGTCAGGTCGTGGGGGGTGTGGCGGCGGCCATGCGCTCGGCAGCCCACCGCCGCGCGGCGGCTTCATCTTCGGCAATCTGCGCCTGGAGCGCTTCCATGGTGGGAAACAGCATTTCCGGCCGCAGGAAAACATGGTAGGTGACCGTCAGCAGCCGCCCATACAGCGCGCCGCCCGCAAAATCCAGCAGGTGCGTCTCAATGGTGGGGGCTCTGTCCGGCGCGGAGGGATGCTTGCCCTGGCTGAGGATGGCGGTGTACTGCGCGCCGCCCAGCCAAGCGGTGGCGATGTATACGCCGTCCTCCGGCAGGGCTACGCCCTCCGGGAAAGGCAGGTTGGCGGTGGGAAATCCAAGCACTGTGCCCAACTGTTTGCCGCGCACCGTCACGCCGCACACGGTAAAGGGCAGCCCCGCGCTCATGCGCGGCGCGCCGCAGCGGGCGCGAGCCTGGCGGGTGCGCACGGGGCGGCTGCTAGCAGC
>LVAR01000143.1 GCA_001604115.1 Clostridiales bacterium Firm_12
CTTTTCCCCCCGGACGATGCGCCCGGGCGTCCATGCCAGATTGGACTGAAAGTAGACGGTGGACACCGGCGATGTTTCCACCACCAATTGCCCATCCTCGATTGCAATACGCCGAAAACCCGGCCCCTGGCTGGCATAAAACAGCCCTTGATCCATCGCGGCCTTGATGGCCTCGCTGGTCAGGGTTTCCGCCTGCACCATGGTAAAGCTGACACCCTGCTCCCCCGCATAGGCATGCGAATCGTCCGAGGCGACCATGGGGTACAGCTTGCCATGCGCCGCCGTCACGTCCAAAATATTGGAACTGTCCGGACGCATGTAGCTAACGGTGTTGTAAACCTCCGCCGCGCTGGCACCGTGGATGCCCATCAGGGTTGCCATGGTGTTGAGCGACCAGTGCGGGTGGGCGATGATCGCCCGGCCGCCGCAGGCGCGGATCGCGTTGACGCCATTTTGAGGCCCAAGCTCATAATTCAAATATGGCAGGATGTTTTCGACCATTCCAAAGCCGACGATGTGCACGACTTCCTCCGGAAGGGTATAGTCCAGCTCGATGCCGGGCAGCACCAGCATGCTGCCTACCATGCGGCATGCGGGCACCGTCACGCGGCGGTGATCGGTAATGGCCAGGAAATCATACCCCAGCTCCTGATAGGTTTGAATGACCTGCTCCGGCGACCAGGCGCCATCGCTCTTGGTGGTATGGCAATGCAGGTTTCCCCGGTAAAACGGTTTGCCTTGCTGTAACAGCTCCATGGTGACCCTCCTCGGGGAGATTATATCATAGTCCTTGATTTTGCAACAGGCATGCGCGTGGCGATGTCTGTTCCGCCGCCACGCGCCACCCAAGCGCGCCAGCCTGCGTCACGGGCCAGCGCCCTACCCGGGTGCCGGCTTGCACAGATAAGCGAAAGCATTTCCTGCCTTTCCGCAACATGAAGGGCATGTGATTGCTGCCCTGCACCATGGCTTACATGCCGTCCAGTTTTTGCAGCTCGGCAAGTACCCATTCCATTCGCTGTTGCAGTTCGTCCGCTGTGGCGCGGTACTGCTGGATACTGCCGCCAAAGGGATCGCGGATCGGTGGGTCAAACACCAGCACGCGCGCTTGGGGGTAGCGCTGACGGATGACCTGCGCATGCGCCGCGCTCATGGCCACCACCAATCTGGCTTCTCTAGCAGCCATCGGTGTGAAGGGCTGCGCAACATGGCGCGCCAGGCTCAGCCCCCGTTCCTTCATAGCATCAAACGCGCCGTCGCTGGCGGGAGTGCCTTCCATGGCCTGCACTCCGGCGGACTCGGCGCGGTACGGCAGTCCTCGCTCCACGCACATGGCATTGAAAATGGCCATTGCCATGGGGCTGCGGCACGTGTTGCCTGTGCAAACAAACAATACATCGATCAACCTGAACCCTCCTTGCCTTTCAAGCCGGAAGCAACTTGAGCATGCTGCGGTCAGGGCCATCCGCCGCCAGCATGCCTGACCAACGCGATGCGCGCCTTGCCCTTTGGATGCCTTTGCCAAGCTTCATCAAACGGCGCCATGCAAGCCGAAATCACCGCGCATGTGCACAGGTGCGCCCCTGCCCTGCATCACACTTCCAATACCCGGAATCCCGCGGCGCGACACATGCGGTTCATGACCGCCAGCCCAATGCCCTCCGTGGCTACCGCCTCGCACAGGATGATCTCCATGCCGGCATCGTCCATCGCTCGCAGGGCGGCAAACAGTTCGTGGGCGATCGTATCCGGCGCAGCCAAACTGCCGATTTGCCGTACGGTTAGTCCGGCATAGCGGTGGCTGTTCTCCGCAAAGGCCAAAATGCATGCTCGCTTGCCTTGCGCGACTGCTTGCTCGTATTGCGCTTTGCACGCTTGCGCAACCGCGCCCGGCGTGCCCTTGACCAGGGTGAGCTGGCCGCTGGGCGCATAATGCCGGTACATCATCCCCGGACTTACGGCCTTTTCTCCGGGGCGCAGCGGACGCATTACGCTATCCGCCACGCGCACATCCGGCAGGTAGCGCCGCAGCATTTCCTGTGTGACGCCGCCCGGACGCACAATGGTCGGCACCTCGGCGGTCATGTCCAGCACGGTGCTCTCCAGCCCCACGGCGCAGGCGCCGCCATCCAGGATCATGGGAACGCGCCCCTGCAAATCGGCCAGCACATGGGCGGCCGTTGTGGGGCTGGGTCGGCCGCTGCGGTTGGCGCTGGGCGCGGCCACCGGCACGCCGCATGCTGCCAACAACGCTAGTGCCACGGGATGGTCGGGCATACGCACAGCCACACTGGGCAGTCCGGCGTTGGTCACGGAAGGGATGATCGGCTTTTTCGGCAGGAGCAGCGTGAGCGGCCCCGGCCAGAAAGCCGCCATCAGCGCAAGGGCGCGCTCATCCACAAAGGCCAGCGGCGCAACCGCCTCCGGCGCGGCCACATGAACGATCAGCGGATTATCGCCCGGCCTGCCTTTCGCCTGATAGATGCGCGGCACCGCCTGTGCATCCAGCGCATTGGCGCCCAGCCCATATACCGTTTCAGTGGGAAACGCCACCAACTCGCCCGCACGGATCAGCTCCGCCGCCCGCAGGATGGCTGCTTCATCCGGCTTGACTACAAGGGTCTGCATCATTCTGCCTGCTCTCCAAATTCCTTGAGCTTCTCAGCTTGCTCCGCCAGCGTGAGCGCTTCGATCAATTCCGTCAGATCGCCATCCATGATATCGTCGATTTTATACAGCGTCAGACCGATGCGGTGATCCGTCACCCGACCCTGCGGGTAGTTATAAGTGCGGATGCGCTCGCTTCTGTCCCCTGTGCCGATCTGCCCCTTGCGGTTGGCGGCATAGGCGGCGTCCTTCTCATCCCTGTACTTTTGGTACAGGCGGGACTTGAGCACCATCATGGCCTTGGCGCGGTTCTTGATCTGGCTTTTCTCATCCTGACAGGTGACCACAAGCCCGGTGGGCAGGTGCGTGATACGCACGGCGCTGTCTGTGGTGTTGATGCACTGCCCGCCATGCCCGGTGGAGCGGTACACATCGATGCGCAGATCGCCGGGATTGATGTTCACCTCCACATCCTCCACCTCCGGCAGCACGGCGACCGTGCAGGTGCTGGTGTGGATGCGCCCACTGGCTTCCGTGCTGGGCACCCGCTGCACACGGTGCACGCCGCTTTCAAACTTCAGGCGGCTGTAGGCGCCCGCACCGCGGATGTTGAACACCGCTTCCTTGACCCCGCCCAACTCCGTCATATTGTAGCTGACGGGTTCCAGCTTGAAGCGGTTGCGCTCCGCATAGCGGGTGTACATCCGCAGCAGCAGCGCGCCAAATAGCGCGGCTTCATCCCCGCCCGCGCCCTGGCGGATCTCCACCACCACGTTGCGGTCATCATCCGGATCCTTGGGCAGCAACAGAAGCCTGAGCTCTTTTTCCTGCTCTGTTTGGCGGGCAAGCAAGCCGTCGATCTCCTCACGCGCCATGTCGGCCATGTCCGGCTGTTCCAGCATTTCCTTGGCCTCTTCCAGCTGCGCCAGCGTCTGCTGGTAGGCTTCATAAGCCGCCACGGCCGGCTCCAGCGCGGCGTGCTCTTTGAGCAGTTTTTGATAATTGTCCGTATCTGCGATGATTTCCGGCTGCCCGATGGCTACGCTCAGCTCCTGATGGCGGCCGATCATCCAGTCAAATTTTTCAAACATATGCCTTTACTCCTTGCCCAATGCGGCGGGCAGTTCTCTGCCTGCAAAATGCGTTCCCCACTTCATATCGGCATACGCTACGTGGGGAAGGCATCGCGCCGTGCGGCCACAAACCGTTCCTTGCCATACAGATCACGGTGGATGCTCGCTTGCGTAATCAGCCCGCCTGCCGCCAGCAGCCCCGCGACCGCCTGCGCCTGCCCATCGCCAACCTCCACCATCAGGGAGCCTCCCGCTGTCAGCAGCGCGGGAGCTTCCGCAGCCAGTCGACGGTAAAAGACGAGCCCATCCGCTCCACCGTCCAGTGCAAGGCGCGGTTCAAAGCGCACCTCCGGCTGGAGCGTATCGCATGCCTGCGTTTCTATATAGGGCGGGTTGCTCACGATCAGGTCAAAGGTTTGCCCTGCCAGCGGCTGTAGCAGATCCCCCTGCAAAAAGCGCACATCCGCGCCGTTTTGCTTGGCATTGTGCTGCGCCAGGGTCAGCGCATCCCAGCTCATATCGGTGGCGGTGACGGCCGCCTGCGGGCAAAGGCGCTTGAGGGTCACCGCAATCGCCCCGCTGCCAGTGCAAACATCGGCCACGCGCGGCGCTTCCATGCCTTGCAGGCACGAAAGCGCCAGTTCGCACAACGTTTCAGTTTCCTGCCGGGGGATGAGCACGCGGGCATCCACCGTAAAATCAAATCCATAAAAGCACTGCGTGCCTAGCACATATTGCAAAGGTTGCCGCGTGCCGCGCAAAAGCAGGAGTGAACGAAACCGTTCCTCCTGCTCGGGCGTCAGGCTTTCCCTCGCCTTGAGCCGCAGTGTCATGGGCGCATCCCCCGTGGCGGCGCTGAGCAGTGCCACCGCATCCAATTCCGGATCAGGCACACTTTGCAGCGCCGTTTTTCCCAGGGAGATGGCCTGGCGAATGGTCATCATTCAGTCCAGTGCAGCGGTCAAAGGCTGCATGTCGCCTGCCATCGTGCCGGATGTTTCCGCACCGCGGTCTGCCGCGGCATCACCGACAGGCGGGGTATACCCGGGGTCGCTTTCCCGGTAGTCCCGCAGCACTGCCCAGCCTTCCGGCGTGCGTTTGGCATGCGCAGGCAGGCCATGCAGCGCAACATTCATGGCCACGATGGCCACCTCCACCATCGCGTCCGTAGGGGGGCGCGTGGTCAGCCGCTGCATCTGCATGCCCGGCCAACGCAGCGCCTTGGTCAACGCGCTCTGGCTGTGCGCCAGACGCTTGAGCACTTCATAGCTGATGCCGGCCACTACGGGCAACAGCGCAAGCCGGCTGAGCAGCCGCCAGATGAACGCCCCGCCCTGATACCCTACCAGCGTAAAGAGCACAATGGAAATCACAAACACGATGAGCAAAAAGCTGGTGCCGCAACGCGGGTGCAGCGTGCCAAACTTCTGCGCGTTTTCCGGGGTCAGTGGCAGGTCGTTTTCATTGGCGTAGACGGTTTTATGCTCCGCGCCGTGATACTCAAAGGTACGCCGCACCTCCGGCACCGTGGCGCAAAAGAGGATGTAGCCCACCAAAATGGCGATGCGCAGCAGCCCGCTCAGCAAATTGACCAGCCAGCTCATGGACGGTTCCGGCCAAAAGCCTTTGAGCAATTTGGCAAACAGCTCCGGCAGCACAAAAAACAGGCCGACCGAAAGCACCACCGCAAGCACGATCGCCACTGCCATCACGATTTTATCAATGCCTTTGCCGAGCTTTTTGCTCAGCCACATTTCAAACTTAGTGGGCTCCTCGTCCAGGATGCCCAGCATATCGGTGCTCTGCTGCAAGGTGCTCATTCCCTGGCTGAACATGGTAAACATGCTCACTGTGCCGCGCACGAACGGCCACCCCATCCATTTATGTTTCTTGGCCAGACTCTCATAGGGGTTGTGGCGAACCACGATCGTGTTGTCCGGGCGGCGCACCGCAATGGCAATGGCATCCGGCGATTTCATCATCACGCCTTCCATGACGGCTTGCCCGCCGATATCCACACGCTTGCAGGTTTCCTGTTGTTTTTTCATCTGGGTGTATCCTTTCCGCCCGCGCTGGGCTCCCTGTTTTTTTTCGAGAAATACATGCCGTTTCCTGCTTGCATGCAGCGGCTAAAATTCCATTTTCAAGCTGCGGCGAAACAGCTTGTCCACCGCCTCGCGCGCATCCGCCTTTTCGTAGAGCACTTGATACACAGCGCGGCTGATGGGCAGTTCCACCCCGGTCTGCGCCTCCAGATCAAGCAGCGCCTTCACGGTGTAGTAGCCCTCCGCCAGCTCGTCATAAGGCTCGCCGGTGACCACGCATTCGCCAAAACGGCGGTTGTGGCTGTAGGGGGAAAAGATGGTAGCCTCATAATCGCCCAGATGGCACAGGCCATAGGCGCTCAGTTCGTTGCCGCCCAGCGCATTGATGAGCCGCGCTACCTCCCGTGTGCCACGGCTCATCAGCGCGCCTTTGAGCGTGCCCAAATGCACGCCATCCAGTGCGCCCGCCGCAATGCCCACCACATTTTTCGCCGCCGCGCCAACCTCATTGCCAATCAGGTCACGGCCATAATAGAACCGGATCAGATCGCCCGCAAACATATCGATCAGGTCGTTTTTGAGGGTTTCGTCCTGGCTGTCGATCACCATGCAGTTGGGCACGCCCCGGGTAAACTCCTGCACATGCCCAGGCCCGATCCACACGCCCACCGGCTGCTCCGCGCCCAACACCTCAGCCGCAATCACGCTCAGGCGCTTGCCCGTGCCGATTTCCAGCCCTTTCATGCACAACACCAGCGGCTTGCCACGGAAGGTCTGCGCATGTTGCGCCAACAGTGCCCGCAGCCCCTGCGACCCGATGGAGATCACGTACACCTCCGCATCTTCAGGCAGCCGCGCTGTGAGGGTCACACGCTCCGGAAGGGTCACCAGGCCATTGGTACGGGTGCGGCGGAACGCCTCCATATGCCGGGAGCCATCCCGTCCATAGAGAGACACCTGATGCCCAAGTTTGTCCGCATACCAAGCCAAAAAAGAACCCCAGCGCCCACATCCAACAACTGTTACCCGCATGCTTCACCCTCCCAGCCAGCATCATATCACGATACGCCGCGCTGCACAAGTTACCCGGCTCGCCCACCATGCCCTGCGACGCGTGAAAAATATCCCATTTTTGCCATGCCAATCATGACTACCCGATTGACGAAAACCGTTTCACCGTTGTAAGATAAGGTTATACATTCTGCACGTAAAAAAGGAGGATGCAACATGTTACTGGACGGTAAAATCTGGGTGGGCACCAGCGGGAATGCGCCCGTCTGCCTGCTCCCGAATATGGCCAATCGCCATGGGCTGATCGCCGGTGCTACCGGTACCGGAAAAACCGTAACGCTCAAGGTTTTGGCGGAGGGGTTTTCCGCCATGGGCGTGCCTGTGTTCCTCAGCGATATCAAAGGCGATTTGAGCGGCATGGTTCGCATGGGCGAAAATACGGACAAAATCGCCCAACGGCTGATGGATGTGGGCGTGAATCAGTTTGCCTTTGAGACCTTCCCAACCGAGTTTTGGGACGTGTATGGCGAGCAGGGGCACCCGGTGCGCACGACTGTGAGCGAGATGGGGCCGCTGCTGTTGGGGCGCATGCTCAACCTGAACGAGACGCAGGCCGGCGTTCTCAACATCCTCTTCCGTGTGGCGGATGATGAAAACATGCTCCTGCTGGACATCAAGGATCTGAAAGCCATGCTGGCTTATGTGGGCGAGAATGCCAGCCGCTACACCCTGAACTACGGCAACGTGAGCAAGGCGACCATCGGCGCCATCCAGCGTGCCGTGGCTGTGCTGGAGGATCAGGGGGGCGATCTTTTCTTTGGCGAGCCTGCGCTGAACATCATCGACTGGATGCAGCTGGATGAGAACGGCCGCGGCACGATCAATGTGCTGGCCAGCGATCGGCTATTCCTCAACCCGCTGATGTATTCCACCTTCCTGCTGTGGATGCTCTCCGAGCTGTATGAAACCCTCCCGGAGCAAGGGGATTCGGACAAACCCCGCATGGTGTTCTTCTTTGATGAGGCGCACCTGCTCTTTAACAACTGCGGCAAGCAGCTGATGGATAAAATCGAGCAGGTCGTGCGCCTGATCCGCAGCAAAGGCGTGGGTGTGTACTTCATTACCCAAAGCCCGGCTGATGTGCCCATGACCATCCTCGGCCAGTTGGGCAACCGGGTGCAGCACGCGCTGCGCGCCTTTACCCCGCTGGATCAGAAGGCGGTCAAGGTAGCGGCGCAGACCTTCCGCGTCAATCCTGCCTTTGATACGGAGCAGGCCATTACTCAGCTGCAGACCGGCGAAGCCCTGATCTCCTTCCTGGATGAAAAAGGAGCGCCCTCGGTGGTCACCCGCAGCACGATCCTGCCGCCCCAAAGCTATATGGGCGCGATCGACGCATCCCTTCGCAAGACTTTTATGGATACCAGCCGCTTTGCAGGCGTCTATGAAGAACAAATCGACCGGGACAGTGCCTATGAATACCTGGCAGCCACCATGAATCTGGGCCGCCCAAGCACCGTGCAGCAGGCTGCACCGGTGTTTCAGCCGTCCGCGCCTGCGCCGCAGGCCGCGCCCGCAGTGCAGGCGGCGCCCTCCGCATCGTTCATGGTGTTTGATCCCGTAAGCGGCCAGTATGTGCAAAAGCAGTTGGACACCATGAGCCCCTTGCCCGAAGCGCAGGCGGCACCCGCGACGCCGGCACCTGCTGCGCCTTCCGCGCCTATCCCCGCCGCGCAGGCAGCGCCCGCAGGGCAAACCATCCGCCAAAATGTGCTGGTGCATGATCCGCTCACAGGCTCCTACGTACAAAAGGAGATGACCCTGGCGCTGGATCCCGCCACCGGCCAGTATGTGCCCGTGATGACGGAAGCCGAGGCCAAGGCAGCCGCCAAAGCAGCCAAGGATGCCGAAGCCGCCAAGGCGAAAGCTGCCAAAGAAGCCGAGACGCTGGCGCGCCGCGAGCAGGCAGATGCGCTGCGGGAAGAGCGCGCAGACCGTGCCCGCCGCAATGACAGTGTGCTGGGTCGCATCAAGAATTCCGCCATCAACACCGCAACGCGCACAGTGGTCAACGAGCTCACGCGAGGGCTGCTCGGTGGTCTCACCGGCAAAAAAAGGTAAGGTTTACACCCATCATAAAGGAGCCGGAGAGTTTTCTCCGGCTCCTTTGCTGCATCCAGGCATGCCCGCCTGCCCCTATTGCCGCGTCGGCGGCCGCTCCCACAACCAACCTTTAGGTCAGGCGCTATTCGTCCCTGTGCGCCATGCAAGGGGTCACGCGTTGTGCAGCATAGCCACGGCGTAGCTTTCAGGTTTCCCCATCCGGGCGTTTCCCCCTGGCGTGGGCGGCGCCATGTTTGCCTGTACTGCGGTTGGGCTTGGGCCGGCTTGTCCCCGGCATTCGGCGTTGCAGCACCGCATCGCTGGCCACAGAATAGCCGAAAAACCCGATTTCACTGCCTGTGGCGCGATATTTGCCATGCACAAAGCTCACAAGCGCCATGGCTTGCTCATCAATGCTGCCATCCGTGCGGAAGTATGCCTGCGCGACCGAAACCTGCATGATTTCCGCCAAAAACAGGTCATGACTGCCCAGGGGCACCACTTGCCGTATCTTACAGCTCAGGTATGCAGGCGCTTCGGCCAAAGCCGGAGCGCTGTCCAGCCCTTCAGCCGGGATCGCGTGCAATCCCAGCGCCTTGAATTTATCCACATCGCGGCCGCTTTTGACCCCGCAATAGTCCATGGCAAACAGCAGCGGCTCCCCCACCAGGTTAACGGTGCACTCCCCGCTGGCTAACAGCAGCGCATGGCTGTGGCGCTCCCGCCGAACGCTGATACCCAGCATCGGCGGCTTGGTGCAGCAGATGCCCGTCCATGCGATCGTAATCAGATTGGGTTTGCCTGCGCCACCGTTTTGCCACCCGCCATCCGCCGCACACCCGACCAGCACTGTGGGCAGCGGGCACAGGTAGGTCGTTGCGCCGATGGTACGGAACGCCGCCTCCGCCATGGAAAACACTCCCTTGTATCACGTTTGCTGTTAGTGTACAATAGCAGACAAGTGGCTGTCAATCAAACCTAGGGAGGGGATCCACCTGCCACGATATGAGTACCGTTACCGCAAGCCCCAGCGCCGCAAGCCGCGTTTATCCAGGATCTTGATGGTGGTCCTGCTCCTTTTGGCGCTGGCGTATCCTTTTTTCGAAGCCTACCACTTGACCATTGACCACCGCACGGTGGAAGTTCCCGGCCTGCACCAAAACCTGCGTGGTCTGCGCATCGTCTTTGTGACAGACATACACATGAGCTCGCGCTACCCCGCATGGATGGTGCAGGATCTGGTCAAAACCATCAATAGCCAGAGCGCGGATGTAGTTGTGCTGGGTGGCGATTATACCGATACCAGCAGCGATACGCTTGCGTTTTTCCAGTCATTGCCCCGGATCCAGGCTCGCCTGGGCGTGTTCGGGGTGCTTGGCATGCATGACCGCACCGCACCCGAGGGCAACCTGGCGCTGATCGTCAAAGCCATGACTGCAGCCGGTGTTACCCCCCTGGTGAACAGCGTGAGCCGCATCAAAGTCGGGCAGACTTACCTGTACCTTTCCGGCGTGGACGATTACCAGAGCGGCCAGCCGGATACCAAGAGCGTGGCCGCGCAGCTGCGCCAGGATGATTTTGTGATTTTCGTCTCCCACAGCCCGGACGTGTTGCCCGAAGCCATCCGGGCATTGGGCGCCGATGGGGATAACCACTGGTTTGATCTTGCCTTGTTTGGCGGCACGCACGGCGGTCAAATCACCTTGCTCGGCCTTCCCCTGTTGCCCAGCCGGATCCCGGATCTGGGCGAGCGCTACCTGCGCGGCTGGCTGGAAGAAAATCGCGCCAGTATCGTCATCAGCAACGGCGTGGGCACGGAAGATTTTCCTGTGCGGTTGTTCGCTCCCGCTCAGCTCCATGTAGTGACCCTCAAAAACAAAACCGGCGGCTGACAGCCTCGCGATTCACGGCACGCCGCCTGTTTCTTTTTCACGCAATACCAAAGCGCGCCCCAGCACACTTCTGTGCGCTGGGGCGCGCTTTGGTATTGCGTGGGCGCGAATCGGTACGCCCTTCAGCCGCGCTCACTGGCGGCGCGCATGGCCTGCACATCGCTCACGCGTTCCAGCGTAGGCGGGTGTAGCGGGATGGGAAATTTCATGATCGCCGCTGCTGCCAACGCGGATGCAAAATCCACCGTTGCCAAATCCGTCATGCCGTGGAGCAGGGCGTAGGTACAGCCTGCCTTGAAGGTATCCCCTGCCCCCAGTGTACTTTCCGCCTTGACGCGGTAAGGCTGCATCCGCTGCACACTGCCGCCGCTGCGGCCATACAGCAAGGGCTGGTTACCCGCCGTGAGGATGGTGAGCCCTGCACAAGTCGCCATATAACGCTCCAGCATGGCCTCCCGCGCTACCCCGACAAAGGAGCCTCGCAGGTACTCCCCGCTCACGGCATTGATGGCCGCATGCGAAGCCAGATAGGAATCCGGCGCGCAGTCGATGGTCACATAGGGGATGCCCGCCGCAACACACAGCCGCGCCGCATCCTCGCTTGCCTGCCCAAAAAACGGATCGATCGCCGCAACCTTGCACCCTGCCATATGCGCCGGAGTGGGACGATCCCAACGGTAGCCATCGGCTCCCTGAAACTGCCCGAAGGTGCCCAGGCACGTGCGCGCATCCCCTTCGATGAGCACAAAATCCTCAAGCCCGTCAAACGTCTCATCATAGGTGAGCAGGCTCAGATCCACCGGTTTGCCGGCAAAATAGGCAAAAACAGCGTCCCGGGTATGCCGCCCCATCCAGGTGCCCGCCATCCGCACGCTGCAGCCCAAGGAGGCCAGCACCGCAGCGCCGACACCGGTCTCCCCGCCGATCAGGCGGTAGCGGGCGGCCAGCTCGCCGTAACCATCGCGCGGCGGCATGCCATCCCGCAGCAGCAGGCTGTGCGTCATCAAAATCTGTCCGTACAGATACACCTGTGCGTCTGGCATTGCGTGTGCTCCTCTCCTTAGGGTTCGCCCGCAGGCCACGTCATTCCCTGCAATTGTCGCAGCTGACCACGCCGCGGGTGGCATCCAGGGTCACCACGGCGCCGCTTTTCAGGATGCGGGTTGCGTTGTCCGCCCCAATGATCACAGGGATATCCAGGCTCATTCCCGCGATCGCGCCATGGCCGTTGGGATCGTCATCCTCCAGGATCAAGCCGCTCGCTTTGCGCACCACCGGCAGCAAATGGTTGCTTGTCTGGCGAATGACCAGAATATCCCCCTCGTTAAAGTTCCTTTCGGCTTCAGCTTCGCTGGTGGCAACGCACAGGCTGCCATGCACCGCATGGCGGCTCACACCCCGGCCTGTGACCAGGATGTGCCCCACCACGTGCACCTTCATCAGGTTGGTGGTACCGCTGATGCCCAGCGGAACGCCGGCTGTCATCACTACCAGCTCGCCGTCGCGCAACAATCCGGCCTTCTCGCCTGCCTCCACCGCGCGCTCAAACAGCTCGTCTGTGTTGTGCGCCTCCTCGATGGTCAGGGGGATCACGCCCCAGCTGAGCGCCAGGCGGCGGCAAACCCGCTCGTCCGTTGCACAGCAGATGATGGGGCAATTGGGGCGGTATTTGGAGATCATGCGCGCCGTGCGTCCGCTCTTGGTCACGGTCAGGATGGCCGCCGCGCCCAGGTCATGCGCACTGGTGACAGTCGCATGGCTGATGGCGTTGGTCACATCCGGTGTATGCTCGCTCTCGCGCTCCTTAAAGCGTTTGATGTAGTTGATATCATCCTCGGCGCGCTGGGCAATGCGCGCCATGGTGCGCAGTGCCTCCACCGGGTATTGGCCGGCGGCCGTTTCGCCGGACAGCATGGTGGCGCTGGTGCCGTCGTAGATGGCATTGGCGACGTCTGTGGCCTCGGCGCGGGTGGGGCGCGGGTTGCTGATCATGCTTTCCAGCATTTGCGTGGCCGTGATGACCTGCTTGCCGGAGGAATACGCCTTGTGGATGAGCATTTTCTGGATCACCGGTACTTCTTCCAGGGGAATTTCCACACCCAGATCGCCCCGCGCAACCATGATGCCGTCACTCACCCGCAGGATCTCGTCAATGTTATTGACGCCTTGCATGTTCTCGATCTTGGCAATGATGCTGATGTCACGCCCGCCGTTTTGGCTGAAGAGCTTGCGGATCTCCAGAATATCCTCCGCGCAGCGCGTGAAGGAGGCGGCCACAAAATCCACTTCCTGCTGCACGCCAAAGAGGATGTCCTGTTTGTCGTTCTCGCTGAGGAAGGGCATGGTCAGGTGCGCGCCGGGCACATTCACGCCCTTGTGATTGCTCACCTCGCCATCGTTATCCACCCGGCAGGCAATTTCCTTGTCCGTCACATGCAGTACGGTCATGGAGATCAGTCCATCATCCAGGAGGATCGGCATCCCTTCCTGCACATCGCCGGTCAGCCCATGGTAGGTGATGCTCACGCGCTCCGCCGTGCCCGGCACGTCATAGGCGCAGAGGGTAAAGGTCTGCCCCTTGGTCAGATGCACGCGCCCATCGGTAAAATCGCCCACGCGAATCTCCGGCCCCTTAGTATCCAGCATAATGCCGATGGGCATGCCCAGTTCCTCGCGCAGGCGTTTGACCCGGGCGATATTCCCGCCGTGCGTTTCGTGGTTTCCGTGGGAAAAATTGAGCCGAACCACGTCCATGCCCGAAAGCATCATCTCGCGGAGGATCTCGTCACTTTGCGTGGCGGGCCCCATTGTGCATACGATTTTCGTTTTACGGTGTTTCATAAATTCCTTTCCGTCCCCGCTTGGGACGTCCCTTTTCGGGCGTAGTGTAGCGTTTTGCTGATCCTTTGGGCGCACAGACGGCGCAAACCGCCGCATTCCTTTCAGATGGCCTGCTCCAGCCTCAGCAGCCGCTCTTTAAGCGGCAAACCGCCGCCATACCCTACCAGCGCGCCGTTGGCACCAATCACCCGATGGCAGGGGATGAAAATCGGCAGGGGGTTGTGATGGTTAGCCATACCCACCGCGCGGGATGCGGCGGGTTTTCCGGCGCGCCTGGCCAGCTCGCCGTAACTCACCGTCTGCCCATAGGGCACGGTGGCCGCCAATGTGTGCCAGATGAGCGTTTGGAACGGCGTGCCCAGCGGCGCCAGCGGCAGCTCAAAGCGGCGCAGCTTTCCTTCAAAATAAGCGGCCAACTGCGCTGCCCCTTCCCGCAGCAAGGGGGTTTGCAGCACGCTCTCGCCTGGCAGCACATCGGGGGCAAAACGCAGGGCATCCAGCGCTTCGCCGCGCTGCACCAGCGCCATCATGCCCGCAGGGGTCGGCACCAGCGCCACCCATTTTTCCTGCCCAGCGTGCTGTGCGGCTTGCGCCGCATCCGGGTCAAAAGTGCCACCGTAAGGCAAAACCTGCATTCCAATCCCTCCTTGTGGGTCAGTCAGCCGGCGCTTTGGATGCGCACGGTCAGGCGCTCCTCCCGGTAAATGCGCCGCCGAAGGGTGTGCCAGAGCGTCCATACTGCCAGGTAAAGCGCAGTGCAGCACATCGCCATGATGGCATAGTCCCGCAGCAGATTGTCGCTGCCATCAATGCTGAACTCCACCATCACGCACCCTCCGATGGCCAGCAGCGCTGCCAGCCATGTGAGGATCAGCCGCAGGCTGCCGCCCCGTACCCGCAGGAAAAGCGCCATATACAGCCCCAGCGAACCCATCAGCGCCCAACCCAGCGCGCGCTTGCCCGTCAGATCCAGCACATGGTTCAGGGGGTGCACCATCAACAGCCCTACCAGCGCCATCACGGGCAGCAGCAGCCACGCCGCCACCACCGTGCCCCGGATCATGCGGATGCGCCCGTAACGCGCGCTCAGCACCGCCAGCGCCAGCAGCGGCATAAGTGCAAAGCCAAGCTGTTGCAGGCGGATAAATCCCATGAGCATATGCCCATCATCCCGGAGGCTTTCCAGCAGGATCTGGCTTGCGCCAAGCAGCGCAAACACTATCATGCCAACATCCCCCTGGCGGCTTTTGCGCGCTTTACCCTGCCTGGCAAACAGCCACAGAGCAAACAGGAAGATCGCCAGCCCAACAGCGGCTTCATAGCGGTATACCGCCAGCCGATAGAAGGTCATGGTACCCATCTGCTCCGTCAAAAACAAGATCGGCAACTGCTGTGCCAGCGCGTCCAGCGCCACCTGCCGGCCTATGCCCAGCTGCCCGGTAAAGCCCTCCGCCAAACGGAACCCGGCAACCAGAAGCCCGATCGGCACAGCCACCACATCAAAGAGCACGGCAAAACGCACACGCATCAGGCGGGCGGCCAGGAACGCCGCCAGCACAAGCCCGCTCAGCGCACCGATCAGGCTCAGCCCGCCATCCCAAAAAGCCAGCATCCGCGCAGGTTGGGAAATGGTCTCCGTGAAATATGCCCAATTGACCAAGCAAAATGCGACCCTTGCCAGCACCAGCGAAACTGGCAGCGCCACCAGCGCGAACACCCGCAGGGTGCCCGCGGGTAAGCGCCTGCGATACCCTAGCACGCCGCTCACACCCAAATAAAGCAAAATGCTGATGGCAAGCCCCAACCCGTAGCCATATCCCGTGATGCCCAAAACGGAAAAGGTCATACGCCCGCCCCCATCACTGCGCTTCGCCCTGCTCGGTTGCGGATGCAAAGTAGATGATATCGCTCACGGAGCGCTCCTCCACATCCTTCACGCTCAGGAGCTTATTGTTGAATACCAACGCGGAGCTGTTGCCGCCGTCCAGCCCATAGGCATTTTCGCACCCGATGGATTGCATAAAGTTGGCCAGTTCCGTCATGCTCACGCCCTGGCTGTTTGAGATGCGCCCATCCACCGTGACCACGGCATACGTCAGGGGCGCCAGCTGCCCAATGGCCGCGCGCGGCTCATCCCCAAAGGGGTTGAACTGATAGTTATCGGGGATGGTTTGCGTCACGCCGTCCATCACCAGCGCAGGGCCAAAGAAGAAAGCATTGACGATGCTGTACTGATCCATCAGGCTCTTGACGGCCTTCTCCTGATTGTCATGCCCGCGCAGCACGATGTGGAAATCACCAAAATCGTCAATCAGCAAGAGGTCCATATTCGCGCTGGTCTTTTGGCGGTATACCTCGCCCTGCCGGATGATGAACCCTGCTTTGGTGTGGGTATAAAAATCCCCGTTCACAGCCACGATGGCATTCATGCTCTGGGCGAAAGCCGTGGTCTTGAACGTGCGGCTGGAGCCGAAATCCCCCGCGACCGCTGTGCGGATCTGCGATGGGGTGGCGATCTTCACATACGCGACGTGGTAGGTGCTGTCATCCTGGCGCACCTCCTGCACATCCACGATGATGGTATCATCGCGGTAGCCGGTGTCGGTAAAATTTGCCGAAATCGGTGCACGGCCGGGCGTTTTGATGTCCAGATCCAGATAGGCGATATCGTTCACCGCCAGGATATCGCTCATGGCGGCGTTGGCCAGTACGCGATAGGGTTTGATGGCGGAGCCCAGTGACCCATCCGTAACCGAATCTTCATCCACAAAATCTTCATCTTCCCATAGGAGGGGTGCCTCGGCCTGATAACGGCGATCCGCCTCGGGGGTAATGGCGCCGGAAGGCACTGCGAAGGCAAGCGACAGCGTGAGCAAAAGTACCGCCGAAGTGATCAGCGCCATGGCGGTTCTGGTCAATTTCATGAAGATCGTCCTTTCCGATGCCCTTGATGTTGCGGGCTGTGGTGGGTGCCGGCGCAGACGTGCGCATGCGCATACCTATATATTATACAATATCGGCGCGCCATCGTAAAGCGTGCATCGCGCAAGCGCAAGCATTTAACATCGTTCACGTTGTTTGATTCGGGCTGCAAAAAGCCGCCTGAAACAAGGCGGCCAAAGGGTACAGAACGAAAACATTTGCCTCACAGCGTTCGGCTCTCGTCCAGCATGCGCTGTTCGTTCAAAAGTGCTTCCAATAAAAAAGTATTGCTGCACATATGCCTGCCTGCTTCGGCCACCGCATCGGCAAACTCCGCACGCATGGCGCGCATGCCCCCCGCCTCAGGCAGCGGGCAGAGCGCCCAGGCGCGGGGGTCGATTTCCGCGGCCACGCAGGGTTCGCCGCGCTGATCATCCACGCTCACCCGAACCCGCAGGGGAAAGATGCGGCAAGCCAGCGGCCGATGCTCGCGTGGGCAATGCCCCTGGCACACAAGGCGGAAACCACCCTTGCACAATGTATCATCCGGTTTCAGCGCGAAGGGAAAATCTTGGATCGGCTTGCGGTAAAGCCTTTCCTCAAAGGGAAAGAGCAACATACCGTTCTCCCCGCTTTCATCCGCCTGGCAGCAAGCGCCGCGGCACAGCCGCCCGCAATCCTGAACCAACGGGGTCACATCCGCCACCGCACGGCGCGCGGCCGCCAAACGCCGCAGGGCAAAGGGCGCTGCAATCAAGTCAAGCAAAATGCCCATCCAACGAACATCCTCTCCGGCGCCGCCATCCAGCTCGCCGCTGGCATCATACCAAAAGCGGCAGTTTTCCGCAAGATGCCGTAGGGCAGCAGCGCAAGGTTTTACAAGGATTTTATGCCCCCCTTCGCCGCCGCGCGATTGACTTTGCGCCGTGCACGCTGTATGATGGCCTTACCAACCTCTGCCCCAGCATGTAAGGAGGATACAATCGCATGAAACTCGACACACCGCGCACGCTCCGCGTCGGATTTGCATTCCTTTCCATCTGTGCCTTCTGGCAGCTTTATGACAATGTGGTGCCGTTGGTGCTCAAGGAAACCTTCCATATGCCGGATGGCCCCATGGGCATCATCATGGCGCTGGACAACATCCTGGCGCTGTTCCTGCTGCCGTTTTTCGGCGCGCTGTCCGATAAGACCAGCACGCGCTTTGGCCGCCGTACCCCCTACATTGTAGGCGGTACGCTGGCCGCTGTGGTGCTGATGAATTTGCTGCCCATCGCTGATGCCACACGCAACTTTACGCTTTTCATTGCCGCGCTGGCGCTGCTGCTGCTGGCCATGGGCACCTACCGTTCCCCTGCCGTGGCGCTCATGCCGGATGTAACGCCCAAACCCCTGCGCTCCAAGGGCAATGCCATCATCAACCTGATGGGCGCGCTGGGCGGGGTGTATACGCTGGCCATGACTGGCTTGCTGGTGCGCAAGCGTGCCGATGGCGGCACCGACTATGCGCTGCTGTTTCTGGCCGTTGCAGGGCTGATGGTGGCCGCCGTGGTGGTGTTGCTGCTAACCGTGCGTGAAAACCGGCTTGCGGCAGAAACCGCCTCCATCAATGAGGCGTATGATGCGCAAGTCGCCCAGGCGTTGCCGGAGTACGAACGCCAAGCCGAAGCACAGGCGACCCAGAAAGCGCGGGCAGGGCTCAAATCGCTTTCACCGGAAGTGCGCCGCAGCCTGTTGCTGATTCTGGCATCCGTTTTTTTCTGGTTCATGGGCTACAATGCCGTAACTACGGCTTTCACCAAATATGTGGCGGTGCAGTGGGGCTATGATATCAAGGCCGCCGCTGCCTGCCTGATGGTGGCGACTGTAGCCGCAGTGCTCAGCTACATCCCGGTGGGCATGCTTTCGGCTCGTTTTGGCCGCAAGCGCATGATCCAGGCCGGGGTCATCCTGCTCACCGCCAGTTTTGCCGCGTTTGCGATGTTCCGCGACTTTTCGCCTGCACTCTATGGCATCTTCGGGTTGGTGGGCATCGCCTGGGCGACCATCAACGTCAACTCCTACCCTATGGTGGTGGAAATCAGCAAAACCGGGGATGTGGGGCAGTTTACCGGTTATTATTACACCTTCTCCATGGCCGCACAGATCGTCACGCCCATCCTCAGCGGCTACCTGATGCAGTATGTGGGCTACCAAACGCTTGCCCCCTATGCTGCGCTGATGGTTGCCATCTCCTTTGTGACCATTTCGCTCACGCGGCACGGGGATGCCAAACCGCAAACCCCTGCCAGCAAACTGGAGTCCTTTGATGTGGGAGATGATTGACCGTGGCCTGGTTGGATGTCGCAATCGAAATCCTGGCACTGCTGTTTGTGCTGTACCTGTACCTGATCCTGCCCAGCCTCAGGCACCCCGATGCCGCAGCCCTCACCGGCAAGCGCTATGCGCACCGCGGTCTGCATGATGGCAACCACGTTGTCCATGAAAACAGCCTGGAGGCCTTCCGGCGTGCTGTGGATGCGGGCTACGGCATCGAGCTGGATGTGCAGCTGACCGCCGATCGTCTACTGGTTGTGCATCACGATGCCGACACCGCGCGCGTGTGTGGCCGTAGCGCAGTCATCCGTGATACCTGTTATGCTGCGCTGCCCACCCTGCCGGACGGGTCTCCGATCCCCACTTTCGAAGATGTGCTCAACTTGGTGGCAGGCCGCATCCCCTTAATCGTGGAAATCAAATCCTATGGCAGCCCCAGTGAAAACGCTGCTGCCACCCAGGCTTTGCTGGCAAACTATGCTGGTGCCTATTGTGTGGAATCCTTTCACCCGGCTGCGGTGCGCTATTTCCGCAAACATGCGCCCCACACGCTGCGCGGCCAGCTGGCCATGGGCGGACGGCGCAACAAACAGGAGGTTGGCCTGGCAACACATTGCGCGCTCAAGTACCTGCTGGTGAACGCGCTGGGCAGGCCGCACTTTGTGGCCTACCAGAGCGCCGGCGATGGCAACTTGTCCATGTGGATCATGAAACGGCTGTACAAACCCCTGCTGGCCGCCTGGACGCTGCGCACTCAGGCAGCGCTGGATGCTGCGGAGCATAAGGGATATCATCTGTTCATTTTTGAGCTGTTCCGGCCGCAGTGATTAAGCTTTCGCTGTCATACAAAAAGCCCCGCCTGCGGTTCAGTGCCGCATGCGGGGCTTTTTCGATCTCAGCTGATGTTATGTACTTCCGGTGCGTGCGTTGGCTATACGTCCGCATCCTGCTGTGCGTCGGCACGGTCAGGGGCGGCTGTCGCGTCTTCCTGCGCCTGAACTGGGGCTGTGCTGTCCATGGCTTCGGTTTCCTCCGTATAAAGCGCCCCCGCCGCTTTCTTGCGGCGCATGGTCAGCAGCTCATCCAGCACAACCAGCACCCCACCGATCAGTAGATGCGAGTAGTAGGTGAACAGTCGCCACACCAACATCGCACTATACAACAACCCTTGGGGAAAAACCATGGCAAAAAAGAGGTAAAACCCGCCCTCGGTGGCTCCGGTCGCTCCCGGTGTGGGCGCAAACGACGTAGCAAGGTACAGGAACAGCTGCATGGCAAAGAGCTCAAAGTAGTGATTCTGCGTCAGCCCCAGCGCGCGGTAGACCAGATAGGCGACTGAGAACATGCAAAAAACACTGATCAGCATGATGGCCATAGCCACCAGGCAGCGCAGCGGATTGGCGCGGATGCACTGCGCCGCCAGAGAGAACTCCTGCATGCCGCCCCGAAAACTATGCTCCCATTTTTCCCGCTTGGATGCGAAGGGCTTGAAGCACGTCCATAAGCGAATCACCCACATCCCGGCACGCTCCACCAGAGAGGGGCGCCATAAAAGCCCAGCCACCATCACAATGGAAGCAAAATTGACCAAAAAGCCCGCGGCCGTAAGCCAGAAAACAAGTGGGAATTCCGCCAGGATCCGTGCGCCGCTGACAGCAACACTCACGATATAGCAGATGCAAATGGCGCTGATGTAGCCCACATAACGCACCGCAATGATCATGGCTGCCTTGGCCGCAGTGACGCCATAGCGCCGGTAGTAGCCGACCTGCATGGGTTGTCCGCCGCTGGCAAAGGGAGTGATGGCGCTGTAATACTCACCCAGCAGTGTAATGCGCAGGCTGGTCCACAGGGAGGTTTTTGCCTCCACGATGCGTGCAATATATTGATAGGAAAATGTCTGGAACAGCCAAAACCCGATCATTGCCAAGGCGCACAAAACGAGCCACAGCCGCTGAATGGGCAAGCCTCCTGAAAACAGGGCGGCCAGCTGCGCATCGCTTCCGCCCAGGATCAGCAGCACGATCAACGTGGCCAGGATATACAACAGCTGCCAGGAAATTTTCTTCCTGCGCCGCGGTTTTTCTTGGCTTTGGTCTATCATGTGTTTTTCATGACAACGTTTTCGATCACGTCTGCGGCTCGCTCACACAGATCGCAGCACAGCTCCAGCGAATCGTACACGGCCTTGATGCCATAGCAGGCCATGGGCGTCTGTTCCACGGAAAACAATGCGCGCACTGCCTGCAGGTAGGCTTCGTCGGCTTCGCTTTCCACATCGTTCACTTCCACCAACAGCTTCTTGAGGGTATCGCTGCGCTTGAAGTTGTGCAGTTCCCCCACGGCCTTTTGCAGCGCAGTCACGCAGCGCGCGACCAAATCGCCCAGCAGCTGCGCCTGCGGCGGCAAGCTTTGCACATTGTACATGAACAGATACATGGATACGTCCTCGATGGCATCGGTCACGTCATCCATGATTTGCACCAGCTGCAGGATGTCGTCCCGCTCGATCGGGGTGATGAACTCGCGGGAAAGGCGGCGCAGCGCCTCATGGCGCACATGATCGCCCTCGTGCTCGATTTTGTGCATCTCCACGCGGCGCGTGTCGGTTTCCGCCGGATCGTAGTTTGCCAGCTGCTGCCCCAGGAGCTTTGCCGCTTCTGCGCTCAGGGCGATCTGCTGCTCCATCATTTTAAAGTAATCATTCTTCTGCTTCATGTTCACATTCACTCCTATGCAAAAATGGAAAGGAAAACTTTTGCAATTATATAGCCGATCAAACCGCAACCCGGAAAGGTAAGCACCCATGTGAGCACAAGCTCCTTCACGGTGGACCAGTTCACGTTTCGAAGCCTGCGCGATGCGCCCACACCCATGATGGCGGTGGTTTTGGTGTGGGTTGTACTCACCGGCACACCTGTCAGGGAAGAAAACAGAAGGCACATCGTCGCCGCCGTATCTGCTGCAAAACCTTGGTACAGGTTCAGCTTGACCATGTCCATGCCGACTGATTTGATGATGCGGTAGCCGCCGATGGATGTGCCAAGCCCCATGACCAGCGAGCAGACCACCATGAGCCACATCGGCACCGCAAAGGTGCTCGCGTCCGCCTGGCCGTTGGCCAGCGCTACGCCCAGCAGAAACACCGCCATAAACTTTTGCCCGTCCTGCGCGCCATGCATGAAAGCCATGGCAGCGCCGCCGCCGATTTGCGCATTTTTGAAAAAGCGGTTGGTGCGGTTACGGTTCATGCCCTTGCAAATCCATTCCGTCAGCTTGGTGACCCAGAAGCCCATTCCAAAGCCCAGAACGGTGGAAAGCCCAAGCCCCCAGAGCACCTTGACCCACTCTTCCCCATTGATGCCGCCAAACCCATTTTGAATGGCAATGGCCGCGCCGGACAGCCCTGCAATGAGCGCGTGGCTCTCGCTGGTGGGGATGCCGAAATACCACGCGGCAGTAGCCCAGATCACGATCGCCGTCATAGCGGCGCACAGCGCGATGAGTGCATTGTGTGCATTGCCGCCAAAATCCACCATCTTATAGATGGTCATGGCCACCGATGCGTTGATGCTGGTCATCACAAACACGCCTAGAAAGTTGAAAACCGCCGCCATAATAATGGCCGGCCGCACGCCGATGGCGCGTGTGGATACGCAGGTGGCAATGGCATTGGGTGCATCCGTCCAGCCATTGACGAGAATCACCGCCAGGGTGAGCAGCGCAGCAATCAACAGCGAAGGATTGGCCAGCATCTGCTGGATGAAATCTGTCATACTCATGCCAATTTCTCATGCTCCTATATTCAGGGTCGGCACGGCTGAACCAGCCGCGCCATCTATGGCGAACACGTTTGATACACCGCGCAGAAAAAGCATGCGGGACCGAACATCCACGGCCTTCCCTGTGTATGGCGGCGGCGCACAGGCGGCATGCTTGGCACGCTGTCCAAGCCTTACCCGCCTGATTGTGCAGCAAACGTGATGGTATTCCCTGGGTGCATGCGCCCCAAGCGCAATCCTGCCCTATTGTAATACAAAACGCTGCTGTTTGCCAAGCATTTTTGAAAAGCCAGCAATCTTGAACATTTGTTCCACAACTAATTTTGCGCAGGAAAAATCACCCTTTGGCTCTCCGGCACTGGCTTTCCTGAGCCCATTTTCCAAGCCATGCCTTGCCGGAAAACAGTTTCGGAGCCTGCCCGGCCTTCGGCATCCGCTTTTCTGCTCCCATGAGGCCGGCGATATCCGCCCGATATGGATATTGACCTTTTTCAAGTGTTTCGCTATACTTTATTCGATTATATACACGTAACCAATATTTTCATACGGGAGGAGATCGTGAATGATTGTCGAGATCATCCTCGTTTGCCTTCTGGCTAAGCTGAAACGGTTTCGTTTGCAGTTCTTATGGCGTACATGGACATTTTACCCTGTATTGCTGGTACAGCTGATGGCCATCGCATTTCAGGTCAGCTTTTTTCTCCACAGTACGGTGTTTGTGCCCTTTGCCGGCTACCTGATCCCTGCGGTGATCCTTTCTTTTTTATTCCCGATGGTGGCCTTTTCCCTGTATACCCCAGCCATGATCGGCGTTGGCTGCATCGCAGCGGGCTCGGTGCTCAATCGGCTGGTGATCGCCGCCAACGGCGGGCACATGCCGGTGTATCCCACCCTATCCTACCTCACCGGCTATGCACGGCCGGATATGTTCGGCGTCCTGGACACCTTGCATGTGCTGGGCGGGGAAGGCACACGCCTGGCATTTCTCTCGGATGTGATCGACTTTGGCTACAGCATCCTAAGCATTGGGGATGTGCTGATCCATCTGTATGTTTGCATCATGCTATATGCGCTGATCCGGGCGGTCAATGCCCGCTACGGTGTAACCGAAACAGGCCGCAGCATCGGCCGCTCGGCAGCCCAAAACTAAGCCCTACATTTGGATGACGGAGGATGGACACAATGGACGGTATTTCTGTAGGCTGGCAAATGCTCCTGATCAAAGGGATCCCGGAATGCCTGATTGTTGCCTGGGCGATTCACGTATTCACCAATACGCGCATCAACTGGCGCAATTATTTCATTATGGCGGCAATCTACATTGTGGCCACCTACCTGATCCGCTTCCTGCCCATCACACTGGGCATCAATACGGTGCTGTGCCTGTTTGTGCTGATCCTATCCTTTCAGCTGCTTTACAAGTCGGAGCTTTCCAAAACCATTCCCTCGATCATCGCTTCCGTGGTGATCTTGATTTTCATCGCGCTGTCGGAGCTGTTGTATGTGCTGCTTCTGATCATGGTGTATGGCCGTGAGAAGGCGGAGGGACTGTTCCGGTTTGCCGATGAACTGACGCGCGCGCTGTACTCCATCCCCTCCAATGTGTTCCTTGGCCTTTTGGTATTGGCCGGGTATTTTGTGATGAAGTATATCAACCGCAGAAAGAGAAAGGCACAAGATGGAGACATTCGTCCGCAAACAGGCGAGTAAGATCGCCGCATCTCTCCACTACAGCAGCGAGCAGGAAGCCGTCATGGCCTATGGGCTGTTGGCGCTGGCACAGACCGGCGTTACCCTTGTGCTCGTGCTGGGGCTGGGATGGCTGCTCCATGTGCCGCTGGAAGCGCTGACCGTCTGCCTTACGGGCAGCATCCTGCGCAAGTACAGCGGCGGAGCGCATGCCGCCACCATGGAAGGATGCACGGCTTTCAGCGTTCTGTTTTGCACCGGCGCCGCCCTGTTGGCCAGTTGGCTGGCCACATTTTATGATCCGGCAGGGATGCTGGCCGCGGTTCTGTCGGTCTATGTGTTTGCCACCCTCCTGATTCGTCGGTATGCTCCCATGGCGTCCGTCCATAAACCCATCCGACCGCCGAAAATGAAACGCATGCGCAAGGGCAGTTACATAACGCTGATAGCATATGGGCTGGTCAGCGCGTGTTTTTATTTTTTCGGTTTTACGATGATCCCATTGCGCTCCCTGGGGATCAGCCTGCTCATCGGCCTGAGTTGGCAGGTCTTTACCATTACCCCGCTAGGTGCCGCCCTGCTTCAAAAACAGGACGATCAGCCTAAATCTAACAGAAAGGAGATTTGACCATGAAAAAGCTGTATGGTATGATTGCCGCAATCAGCACCCTCGTAGCGGCACTGGTAGCCTCCTCGGCTTGCTATTTCTTCATGTACCAGCCAGAGGAACCCGCTTCGCTCCGTAACGAGTGATGCCGGACATCGTCTCCGTGGGGGGCGGTATCCGCCCCCCACCCTCGACTCAGAGCCACCCAGTAAAGAGGAAGGCGTAGTTGCGCTATGGATAATGATAACAAAGTACAGATTCAACAGATCCTCAACATCATCAAAATCGCGTCGCTTGCTTTTCCGGCGATCGCCTTTTTGCAGTACTCTTCCAAGAATCCGGACTTTTTATCGTCCATCACGCATGAGGCTTTGATCATTTCCATCCTGTTTGTGATCCTGGCGATTTATTCCGTTTGGATCATCATCCAAAACCGCATCCAAAAGAACACTACGCTCAAACGTTTGGTTGATCCGATCATATCCATGTCCATCGCGCTGCTGTCCATCATCCTGACCGGCTCCTATGATAGCAATTATAAATTTCTTTTCATTTTTGTGATTCTGTTTACCAGCATCGAGTGTAACCGAACCACCAGCCTCATCGTATCCGCCCTGTCTGCGGTGATCATCCTCTCGGTGGATCTGGTGTTTGCGCCCCGCGCGGATGTGAATGTGTTTTTTGAAAGCGATATCGTGTTGGCTTGCGTGTTCATGATCATCGCCTGGATGGTGGGTTATTATGATGACATACGCCGCAAGCACATCGCCAACTTGAAGAATCTGGTCAATATCGACGGCCTGACGGGACTGTACAACCACCGCTTTTTTTACGATTATCTGGCCAAGCAAACCGAACTGAGCCAGAAGCGCTCGGCCCCGCTTTCGCTTCTTTTCATTGATATTGATAATTTTAAATACTACAACGATATTTACGGCCATCAAAAGGGCGATGATGTGCTGCGTATCATCTCCACCCTGCTGCAGGAAACGCTTCCGCGCGAAGCCTTCCTGGCACGTTACGGCGGTGAGGAATTTGCGGTGATCCTGCCCGGAACGCCGGAAAGGGAAGCCGTCGCCGAGGCGGAGAAGATACGCAGCGCCGTGCAGGAATATCCTTTTGACGGCCAGGAAAGCCTGCCCGGCGAAAGCCTGACCATCTCCGTGGGCGTGAGCACCTTCCCCACTAAGGCCAAAACGGATGCGGAGCTGATCAAAGGCGCCGACGATGCCTGCTACCGCGCAAAGTTCCTGTGCAAAAACCGTGTGGAAAGCTATTTTTCCATTCTGGATGAACTGCACTTTGAAACGGAGATCATCTCCCAGATCAAAACTTTCATCGCCATCATCAACGCCAAGGATAAATACACCTACCGCCATGTGGAGCGCGTGGTATTCTATTGCAATCTTCTGGCGGATCAACTGCGCCTGAGCGATCAGGACAAGCGCAACCTGATTTACTCCGCCTACCTGCACGATATCGGCAAAATCAACATTGCGGAAAACATTCTGATCAAGGCGGAGCCCCTGACTCCCGCCGAGTGGAGCACGCTCAAGCAGCACCCGCAGTATGCGGTGGATATCATCCGCAGCATTCCCTCGTTTGATCCGGTGCAGCCTATCATTTTGCAGCACCATGAGCGCTACGATGGTACGGGTTACCCCGCTGGGTTGGAAGCGGATGCGATCCATCCGCTGGCCAGGCTGCTCACTGTTGTCGATTCCTTTGACGCCATGACCTCCTTGCGCCCCTACCAAAAAACCCGGACCTACGCCCAGGCGCTGGAAGAACTGCACCGCTGCAGCGGCACACAGTTTGATCCCGATACCGTGGATGCGTTCTGCCAGTGCATCCAGGCGCATAACGGCAATGGCGAGCGCTGCGAAAAGGTATTTTTAGCCTTTCCCGGAGCCGGAGAAGGCGCCTGACCCATCATGCAATGGCACACGCTTCAAGAAAAGACGGTGGCTGCTTTAAGCAGCCACCGTCTTTTCTTGACAGTCAGGGAAGCCCCTCCCCTGCAAGCGCCGTGCAGCGCGCTTCACGCCTCGGAAAAATCCGCCTCTACCGGCGGCATATGATCGCACACCAGCAGCAGTGCATCCTCTCCGTTATCCTCATAATAGCGTTTACGCACCGCAAGCTCCATAAATCCAAGTTTTTTATACAGTGCCTGCGCAACTGTGTTGCTTCGGCGAACCTCCAGCGTCAGGTAATCCGCGCCCAGGTTGGCAGCATACTGCATGAGCGCCAGCATGATTTGCTTGCCAATGCCCTGCCCGCGGTGGGTCTGCGCCACCGCAACGTTGGTCACATGTGCTTCATCAAAGATGATCCATGCCCCGGCATAGGCCAGGATGCTGCCGGCGTCATCCACCGCCACCAGATAACGGGCGCAGACGTTGCGCTCCATTTCATCCACCAGGCTTTGACGCGACCAGGGTACGGGAAACGTAGCCAGCTCGATCGCGTGCACCTGATCCACATCGGCAAGGGTCATACGGCGGATGGTCATGCCTTCGCCTCCTGAAGCCGCTCCGCACGCGCCCGCTCGGCTTGTGGCGCACGCAGGTAGTGGGGTGCGAGGGTCAAATAATCCACCTGCTGCGCGGCATGCGCCCGCGCCAGCGCGGCGACGCAGGCCGGCCGTAGCGCGGCCAGGTGCGGCGG